>DASRHM010000097.1:0-3307 GCA_035650575.1 Dehalococcoidia bacterium
CTACCGGCGGACGTCACGGGCACGCAGATCTACAGCCCGCAGGGCGGCGGCTTCCACGTGAGGAAGGGGCCGATCTTTGCGAACATCGTGCTGGCGGACGAGATCAACCGGGCGCCGGCGAAGGTGCAGTCAGCGCTGCTCGAGGCGATGCAGGAGCGGCAGGTGAGCATCGGCGGGCAGACGTTCCCGCTCGAGGACCCGTTCATGGTGCTGGCGACGCAGAACCCGATCGAGCACGAGGGGACGTATCCGCTGCCGGAGGCGCAGCTCGACCGCTTCATGCTGAAGGTGGATGTGCCGTACCCGACCCGCGAGGAGGAGAAGCGGATCCTCGACCGCTACATGACGCCGGGGGAGGAGCCAGACGTGCGGCCCGTGGTGACGCCGGAGGCGCTGGTCATCGCGGGGGCGGCGCTGCGCGACGTGCACATGGACCAGCGGCTGCGCGACTACATCGTCCACGTGGTGTACGCGACGCGCGAGCCGGGCGCGTACCGGATGCCGCAACTGGCGCCGCTGATCGAGTACGGCGCATCGCCGCGGGCGACGATCTACCTCGCGCAGGCGGCGCGCGCGCATGCGTTCGTGCAGGGGCGCGGGTTCGTCGAGCCGGACGACGTAAAGGCCGTCGCGCCGGACGTGCTTCGGCACCGCATCGTCATCAGCTACGAGGCGGAGGCGGAGGACGTGACGGCGGACGAGGTCGTGCGGCGGGTGCTCGGCGGCGTCGAGGTGCCGTGAGGCTCACCTGGCACCTCGCGCCGGCGGAGTCGTGGACGGACGGGGCTGAGGGCTACGTGCCGCGCGCGTTCGCGGACGAAGGATTCATTCACTGCACGACGGGGACGGCGGCGCTGGCGGCGACCGGCGACCGTTACTATCGCGACGACCCGCGGCCGTACGTGGCGCTGGCGATCGACCTGGACCACGTGCGGGCGCGCGTCGAAGTCACGGGTCCCGGTGGCATCTACCCGCACATCCACGGCGCGCTGAACCGTGACGCGATCATGGCGGTCGTACCGCTCGCGCGCCGCGAGGACGGCACGTTCGTGCCGCCGGAGCCGCCGAGCCGGGATTGAGCACGATCTCCCGCCCGGCGCATGGTCACGAGCCTCGTGGCGTCACACGTGCAGCTCTACGAGGAGTTCGAGGAGAACCCCCTCCGGTACGTCACCGCGGCGCCCTCGCTCATCTGCGCGTACACGCCGCCAACGTACACGGTGCCCCGGGGCGCGGTGCGGGGCGCGGCGGGCTTACGCTTGGGCACGCGCCCACCTATGATTCGCCGCGTGACGAACAGACGATACGAGCGGACGGGGCTGCGGCCCGAGGTCGCGACGCTGCTGGCCTCGGCGCGGGCGGCGAAGGGCGAGGGGCCGGCGCCCATCGCGCAGATGCGGGCGATGGCGCCCGCGGGCGCGGCGTACATGAACGCGGGCGCGCCCCAGATCGCGCTCGAGCGGACGATCACGATCGATGCGGGCGAGGCCCAGTTGCGGGCGCTCGTGTGGGCGCCGGCCGCCGAGCCGCGCGGGCTGCCGGTCGTGTTGCACTTCCACGGCGGCGGCTTCGTGTGGATGCTGCCGGAGTCATTCGCCAAGCCGTGGAAGGAAGTGGCGATCGCGGCGCACGTGATCGTCGTCAGCCTCGACTACCGGCTGTCGCCCGAGCACCCGTACCCGGCGGCGCTCGACGACTGCGTCGGCGCGTTCCGATGGCTGCGCGAGCACGCGGGCGAGATCGGCGGCGACCCTGGCCGCCTGGCGGTCGCCGGCGAGTCGGCGGGCGGCGGGCTCGCCGCGTCGACGGCGCTGCGGCTCATCGCCGAGGGCGACGAAGCGCCGGCTGCGGTCGTGGCGGCGTGCGCCTGGCTCGACCTGCGCGACTCCTCGGCGTCGTTCGAGGCGCTCGGGCCCGATGACCCGCTGATCGACTCCGCGACGATGGACGTGTGGCGCCGCGCCTACGCGCCGCGCGAGGAGCAGTGGCTGGACCCGCTCGTGAGCCCCGTCTTCGCCGACGTCTCGGCGATGCCGCCGGCGTGCATCGTCACGGGCGGCATCGACCCGCTGTGCGAGGATGGCATCACCTTCGCGGAGAAACTGCGCGCGGCGGGGCGGAGCGTCGAGCTGCACGAGTACGACGGCATGCCGCACCTGTTCTGGTGCTTCCCGCCGCTCTTCGAGCTGAACGACGTCAGCGCACGCATCGCGGCGTTCCTGCGGCGGGAGCTGCACGGCGGCGCGGCGCAGGGCGCAGCGCCCGCACGTCTCCCCTGACGGCGGCTAGAGGAACTCGAAGTCCGAAGGGTTGGGCTCGCGCGTCTGCTGCCAGTACTCGATGACGTTGAACGGCCAGTTCTGCGAGACGCGGCCGCGCGCGTTCTTGTACCAGCTGTTGACGCCGCTTGCGCCCCAGGCGCGCTTCGCGTTCGCGGCGTCGATGCGCGCGTTGTAGGCGTCGTGCACGTCGCGGCGGCAGTCGAGCGCGCGCCGCTTGCCTTCGAGCACCATCCGCAGGCAGCCCATGACGTACTGCACCTCGCACTCGGAGAAGTAGATGATGCTGCCGTTCACCACGATGTTCGTGTTCGGGCCGTAGAGCATGAAGAAGTTCGGGAAGTTCGGCACCACGACGCCCAGGTAGGCGCGCGCGTCGCCGCCCCACTGCTCGTTGATGTCGACGCCGCCGCGGCCGCGCACGGTCATCGGCGCGAGGAACCGCGAGGCCGTGAAGCCGGTACCGTAGATGATCACGTCGGCCGGGCGCTCGACGCCGTCCGCGGTCACGATGCCGTCCGGCGTGATGCGCTCGATGCGCTCGGTGACCAGGCTGACGTTCGGGCGCTTGAGCGCCGTCGCCCAGACGCCGTTGTCGAGGATGATGCGCTTCGCGGCGGGCGGGTACGGCGGCACCACCTTCTCGAGCAGGTCCGGCCGGTCGGCGAACTGCGCGCGGATGTAGCCCTCGAGGAGCATCCGCAGCGCGTCGTTCTCGGCGCTGATCGAGCGGTCCTTGTGCGGCCAGTCGTCGTTCACCGTCGCCGCGGGGAGCAGGCCATCGGTCGTGATCCAGAACGTCCAGAACCGGTACCAGTGCGTGTAGTGCGGCACGTGCGTGAGGAGCCAGTGCAGGCCCTGCGGCATGTCGGCGTGGTAGTGCGGGACCGGCACGAACCAGTTCGGCGTGCGCTGGTAGACATCGAGCTGCGCGACGTCCGGCGCGATGTGCGGGACGAACTGCGCGGCGCTGGCGCCGGTGCCGATGACGGCGACGCGCTTGCCCTTGAGGTCGACGCCGTAGTCCC
>DASRHM010000098.1:0-32549 GCA_035650575.1 Dehalococcoidia bacterium
GCGCGCGGCGCGCCGGGCGGCGGAGGAGGCGGGGAGCAAACTGTCGTTCCTGGCGGAGGCGAGCCGGTTGCTGGCGTCCTCGCTGGACTACGATGCGACGCTGCGGCAGCTCGCGCGGCTGGCGGCGCCGACGCTGGGGGACTGGTGCGCGGTCGACCTGATCGAGGACGGGCGCCTGCGCCGGGTCGCGACGGCGTACGCGGACCGGGCGCAAGAACCGGCGGCGCGCGAGTTCGCGCGCCGGATCCCGCTGGACCTCGACGCGGAGGGCGGCGCGCCACGGGTCATTCGCGAAGGCCGCCCGGTGCTGGTGCCGCGCGTGACGGACCGCGAGTTGCGCCAGGTCGCGCGCGACCCGGAGCCGCTGCGGCTGCTGCACCGCGCCCGCTTGCGCTCCTACATGTGCGTCCCGCTCATCGCGCGCGGGCGGACGCTGGGCGCGATGACGTTCATCACGGCGCAGGGCGAGCGGGAGCTGACGGCGGAGGACCTGCGGCTGGCCGAGGACCTGGCGGCGCGCGCGGCGACGGCGGTGGACAATGCGCGGCTGTTCGCGGAGGCGCAGACGATCGCGGCGGAGCTGCGGGTGGCGAACCAGGCGAAGGACGAGTTCCTGGGGCTGGTATCGCACGAGCTGCGCACGCCGATCACGACGATCTTCGGGAATGCGCAGGTGCTCCGGAACCGCGCCAACCGGCTCGACGACGAGAGCCGGGCGCTGGCGGTGGAGGACATCGAGCAGGAGGCGGAGCGACTGCACCGGATCATCGACAACATGCTGGTGCTGTCGCGGGTGGAGGCGGGGCGGGAGATCGAGACGGAGCCGCTCGTCGTGGAGCGGACGCTGCGGCGGATCATCGACAGCTATGCGCAACGGCACCCGCAGCGGCCGATCGAGCTGCGCACCGAGGGGCGGGTGGCGCCGGTTTCGGCGGAGCCGACGTATTTCGAGCAGATCGTACGGAACCTGCTGAGCAACGCGGACAAGTACAGCCCGCCGGGAGCGCCGATCGAGGTGACGGCGCGGCCCGACGGCACGGCGGCGGTGGTGGTCTCGGTGGCGGATCGGGGCAAGGGGATCCCGCCGGAGGAGATGGGGCTGATCTTCAGGACGTTCTTCCGCTCGCCGCGCACGTCGGCCCAGGCGTCGGGCGCGGGCATCGGGCTTGCGGTATGCAAGCGACTGGTCGAAGTGCAGGGCGGCCGCATCTGGGCGCGGGCGCGGGAGGGCGGCGGCACGGAATTCGGATTCTCGTTGCCACTGGAAAAGGAGTCAAAACCATGAGCACGGAACCACTGGTCCTGGCAGTCGACGACGAGGCCGGCGTGCTGCGGCTGATCAAGCTGGAGTTGAGCACGCAGGGCTTCCGCGTGATCACCGCGTCCGGCGGCGAGGAGGCGCTGCGGATGGCGGAGGAGCAACGGCCGGACATTGCGCTGCTCGACATCGTCATGCCGGACATCACCGGGCTGGAGGTGATGCGGCGGCTGCGGGAGCGGACGAGCATCCCGATCATCCTGCTGACAGCGAAGGGGGGCGACGCGGACAAGGTGCGGGGGCTGGAGCTGGGGGCGGACGACTACCTGGCGAAGCCGTTCAGTCCGGAAGAGCTGAGCGCGCGGGTGCGGGCGGTGCTGCGGCGCAGCATCGGCTCATCGAGCGCAGAGAACATCGTCAAGGTGGGGAACATCGAGATCGACCTGAACCGGCGGCTGGTGAAGCGCGACGGCGAGATCGTGACGCTGACCCGGACGGAGTGGCTGCTGCTGCAGGTGCTCGCGTCGAACCCGGGGAAGATCATGCTGAACCCGGAGCTGCTGAGCAAGGTGTGGGGGCCCGAGTACCGCGACGACCTGCAGTACCTGCGGGTGTGGGTATCGCGGCTGCGGCGGAAGCTGGAGGCGGAGCCTTCGAAGCCGCAGTTGATCAAGACATTCCAGGGCATCGGCTACATGCTCGATATCCCGGGCGCGAACGGCGCGTCACCGGCGGAGGAGGAAGAGGTCGCGGAGGACGAGGACGTCGAGGTGCTCAACTAAGGAGCGGCGGTGCGGCGAGCAAGCGGACGGGGCGCCTCCCGCGGGAGGCGCCCCGTCGTCGTGTGGCGGCGCGCGTCCGTGCGCGCCGTGATCAACTCGCACGCAGCGGCGCGGTGACGTCGGCGGCGAGCGAGTAGATCAGCAGGTTGGAGGAGCCGCAGCGGCAGCGCGTGGACTCGAACTGCTTGATCGGCACGACGCGCGAGTAGTGGCCCTTGCAGGTACGGCAGAAATACTCGATCTCGACGCTCGTCGTTCGGCCGATGCGGCGGGTGAGGTCGAGCTTCGTCGGTATGGTCGGCTCCATTCGGAACACCCTCTTTCGTTCGTCGGTGTCTGGCGGGTAATGGGGACTGCGGGGATCGTACGGGAGCCGGCGATCCTCGCAGGTAATGCGCGCGCGGGCGGGCGTTGCAATGAGCTATCAGGCGCGGATGCCCCGCGATCTCCCCGCCAGCGCTACGGCGGCGACATGTGGAGGCGCTCACCGTCGCGCACGACGCCGACGTGTTCCTGGATGAAGGCGTCATCGCGCACGGCGGTGGGTTCGGCATCGAGCCGCTCGTCGATGGCGGGCGGGCGCGGGCGCGACGCAACGTCCCGACGCGTCGTGTTGCTGGTGCGGTGGCGGCGCCGAAGCGGCCGGGTGCGTTTCATCATGTGCAACTCCTTGCGCATCGCGTGGCGGATCCGGTGCCTCTTACGGCGCGTAGTGCGTGTGCCGGCGCGTCACGGCGTACGGCATGCTCAGCAGCGCGAGCACGATGAGGCCGATGACGAGGTAGACGACGAGCGCGATGAGCGACGCCGGCTCGAAGACGCCGCCGGTGTCCGTGACGGCCTTGTTGCTCAGATCGAACATGCCGAAGAACGGCTTCACCCAGAAGTCGCTGTGGCGGTAGATGCGCTGGACGATCTCGCTCCCGCGGTTCGCGTCGAAGAGCAGCGCGAAGAAGCGCGCCCCGACGAGCAGGAGCACGAACGCCCAGAACAAGCCGAGGATGGTAGTGATCAGACTGCGGATCATGGATGCCTCTCTCCTTTTCACGGACGGCGAACATGTCGGCCCGCCGCTTCAGGTCGCCCGCCGCGCGCCAGTGCATCGATTCAAGGTGGGTGGCGAATTGACGCACCGCCGGCGGCAGACGACCTGTCACTCGACTATCGCGCAGGCGCGCTCACGCAGGGGGAACGGCGCGACATTCGCGCGTTGCAATCGGCTCACAGGCGCGTGATCCCGCGGACGGTCAGCGGCGCCGTTGCTGGCCGGGCGGCACGGCGGCCGTCGGCTGCGCGGGAGCGGTGTTGTTCGGGGGCGCGCCGGCCGGGGGCGGGGGTTGCGCCGGCGGCGCGGGCGGTCGCGGCTGCTGGGCCGGGCGGGCGCCGCCGCGATAGGACCGCTGGTATTCCTGGGCGAGGTAGCGGCGCCAGCCGCTGACCTCGCCGGGGATGCTGTTCAGGCGCTGGCTCGCCGGCAGCGGCTGCGAGAGCTGCTGGCCGCCCCAGTAGTCATCGGCCTGCACCCTGTCGAGCGCTTCCGTCGCGAACAGGCCGGTAACGGTCGGGCAGCCGCCGCCGGCCGGCGCGCGCAGGCCGCTGGGGACGCAGACGGTCGCGGTCTCCAGGCCGTCGGGCCGCGTCCAGTCGAGCGCCGGCTTGCCCTTGAGCGCCTCGACGATGACGTCGTGCCAGGTCTGGCCGGCGATCGTGGTGCTGAAGATGTTGACCATCGGCGTGTTGTCGCTGTTGCCGACCCAGACGCCGACGGCGATGTTCGGCGTGTAGCCGAACGTCCACGTGTCGCCGATGAGGCGGCTGTTCTCGTACGGCTCGCTGGTGCCGGTCTTCACGGCGACCTTGTAGCCGGGGATGTTGAGGTTGCTGCCGTGCCCGTACGTGATCGACCGGTTGTCGTCGTTCGTCAGCACGTCCGTGATCATGTACGCGTACTGGGGCTTGATCGGGTAGGCGTACTTCGGCTGGGTGTTGTCCAGCACGACGCGGCCATCGCGCCGGGTGATCTCGAGCACGGGGTTGGGGTCGAGCTGGCGGTTCCCGGCGGGGAGCGCGTGCGTCGCGGGGATGCCCGCCTGCACGCCATTGTTCGCGAACGTCGCGTAACCGAAGACCATGTCCAGCAGCTTCACATCGACGCCGCCGAGGGTGACGGCGGGGCCGAGGTCGCGGTCGAGGGTGGTGATGCCCATCGCCTTTGCCGTGGCGACCATGTTCGGCACGCCGACCCAGAGGATCGTCTTGAACGCGGGGATGTTGAAGGAGTTGCCGAGCGCGACCTTCACGGGGATGACGCCGTGCGACTTGCCGTCGGGGTTGCGCGGCGCGAACGGCGGTTCGCCCGGTGACGTATACGTGATCGGCGTGTCGACGATCGGCCAATCAGGGCTCCAGCCCTGCTCGAAGGCGGTGGCGTAGGTGAAGGGCTTGAGCGTCGAGCCCGGGGAATTGAGGGCGAGCGCGTTGTTCACGGTGCCATCGACGTCGTCGCGGTAGTAGTCGCGGCTGCCGACCATCGCGAGGATCTGGCCGGTGGGCGGGTCGATGATCACGACGGCGCCGTTGTGGCCGTTGGTCGAGTTCTCGTACTTCTCGAGGTTCTGCTCGAGGATGGCGTTCGCCCGGTCGTTGAGCGTGAGGTCGAGCGTGGTGACGACGTCGAGGCCGCCGTGGTAGAGCGCGTCCTCGCCCAGCGTGGCCTTGATGTAGTCGGCGACGTAGAGCACGAAGTGCGGGGCGAGGAACGGGCGATCCTTCGGGTGCAGCTCGAGGACCTCGAGCCGCGCCCAGGCGGCCTGCTCGGCGGTGATGTAGCCGTGCTTGACCATCAGATCGAGCACTTCGCTCTGGCGCTGCTTTGCGGCGTCGTAGTGGGTGAACGGATCGTATTCGGACGGCGACTGGGGGAGGCCGGCGAGGAAGGCCGCTTGCGCGAGGTCGAGGTCCTTCGCGCGGATGCCGAAGTAGCCCTCGGACGCGGCCTCGATGCCGGTGAGGACGCCGCCGTAGGGCACCTCGTTCAGGTACCACTCGAGGATCTGGTGCTTGTCGTACTCCTGGGTGATCTTCACGGCGAGCACCGCCTCGCGCAGCTTGCGCGAGAACGTGCGCTCGGTGCGTTCCTTCGGCGAGAAGTAGATCTGCTTGACGAGCTGCTGCGTGATCGAGCTGCCGCCGCTCCCCTGCAGGAAGCTGTCGCCGGGCTTGAGGTTCTCGACGGTGGCGCGGCCGATGCCGCGGACATTGATGCCGGGGTTCGTGTAGAAGCTGGCGTCCTCGGCGGCGATCGTCGCGTCCTGGAGCAGCGGCGACACCTGGTCGAGGGACACCGGATAGCGCAGGCCGACGGTGGGGTCGAGGAACTCGTAGAGCAGCGTGCCGTTGCGGTCGAAGATGCGGGCGCCGCCGCCGCGGGCGGCGATCGCCTCCTCGGGCGAGGAATACCGGGAGCCGATCTGCGCGTAGTAGCTCGTCGCCGCGGCGGCGATGCCGGCGACGCCCGCGAACACCGCGATGAGCAGCGGCGCGAGCAGCGCGAGGAACAGTGGACGCGTGTCATTCCCGGACCGCCGCCGCTGGTGCCGCAGCCGCCGGAACCGATGTGCCCTGGTCAAGCTCTACCTCTCGCCCGCCCGCGGCCAGCCGCCGGCGGGCCGCCGGTCACCGCTGGCGGGCGACCGCCTCCTCGCGCGAGAGCCGCACGAGCCCCGAACTGATCGCGAAGGCCGCGGCCTGCTGGCGGTTCCGAAGATGCAGCTTCTCCAGGATGTTGCGCAGGTGGACCTTCACGGTGTTCTCCGTGATCAACAGCTTCCGGGCGATGTCCCGGTTGGTGGCGCCCTGGACGAGCAGCTCCAGCACGTCGCGCTCGCGCTCGGTGACCTTGGCGCTGTCGGTCTCGAGCGCTTCGGCCTCATGGTCGCGGGTGCGGGCCATGGCGGTGAACTCGTCGAGCAGGCGCGAGGCCATGTTCGGCATGATCACCGCCTCGCCGGCGGCGATGCGCTTGATCGCGTCGATCAGCGTCTGGATGGTGACGTCCTTGGTGATATAGCCACGGGCGCCGGCCTTGACGGCATCGAGGAGGTCCGTTGGCGAGCGCGACTCCGTGAGGACGGCGACGCGGGTCGACGGCAGTTCCTGGAGGATGGAGCGCATGGCGCTCACGCCGTCCATCTCGGGGATCCGCGTATCGATGAGGACGACGTCGGGCCGGGCGCGGCGCGCCTTCTCGCATGCCTCGCTGCCGGTCCGCGCCTGGCCGACGACCTTGATGTCGCCGCAGCGGGAGAAGACGGTCGTCAGGCCATCGCGGTATAGCTTCTGCTCATCGGCCAACAAGAGCCGAATCGGGGCGTTCATCTCCAACTCCGAACTCGTCGTACATCCCTCCCCTTCGTGCCTCGATCCCTGCGGTGGGCCCGGGGACGGGCGCCGGTCAGTACCAGCGCCCGGTCCTCGAAGCAGACACGAGGTTGAGTACGAGCACGGCGAGCGCCGCGATGAGCAGGATCCAGATGAACGCTCCCCAGTTCACCGCGAACCCGACCAACCACAGCACCAGCAGCACCACGAACAACAGCCACAGCAGAGAAACCATCGTTTACCTCTCGTCCCGGGGGACTAGCGCCCGGTGATTCGTTTCGCCGCTCCCTTGATTTTCCCGCCGGTTTCCTGGAGCTTGCCCTTGGCCTGGGTCGCCCGGCCTTCGTTGGCCATGCGCCGGTTCCCGGTCGCCTTGCCAGCCACCTCCTTCCCCTTGCCGGCCGCCTGCTTGCCCCGTCCCTTCCACTTGTCCGCGTCCTGGGCCATTCGATCCGCTCCCGTTTCGGCGTACTCCGTATGGGTGACGCCCTGACTATGCCGGACGCGCAGTAACAGGGACGGAACGCGCTGTGCGGTCAGGTTTCAATCTGGTTGCAGCGGCGGAGCGCGGACGCGGGGCGCTGCGCGGCGTTGTCAGGCATCCGCAAGCGCGTTCGTCGCGCGGGCAACGCGGGGACGAGCGCGCCTGGCCTAGGCTGCGCTGAGGGCCGGCATTTCCGGCCGGGAGGATGAGATGGCGCACACCCATTACGAACACGAACCGGCGCACGAGCACGACGTCGAGTACGTCGAGCGCACGGGCGCCGGGTTCGGCGCCGGGCTGCTGATCGCGCTCGCAACGCTGATCATCCTGGCGGCGATCGCGTTCGCCGTGCTCTGGAGCCGCCCGTGGTCGAACGGCAGCGGCGGCGGGGGCGCGAACCAGCCGGGGATCGGAGACAACAGCGGCGGCGGGCAGCAGGGGGGCAGCGGGTCCGGCGAGCAGCCGGGCGGCGGTGGCGGGGGCCAGCAAGGCGGCCAGTAGGGGCCGTGGAGGCGACGCGCGAAACGGGGCGCCCACAAGACGCCCCGTTTCGCTATGCCGCGCCGGCGGCGAGTTACATAACGGAGAGCGTGGCCCCGCCGTCCACGAGGATCGTCTGGCCGCTCACCTGGCGGGCCTGGCGAGAGGCGAGGAAGACGACCATCGCGGCGACGTCCTCGGCCTCGCCGACGCGGCCGACGGGGATGCGGCGCGCGCGTTCCTCGCGCATCTCCTCGAAGCTGCGGCCGGCGGCGCGCGCCTGCGCCTCGATGACGGAGCGAATGCGGTCGGTAAAGGTGCTGCCCGGGCCGACGTTGTTCACGGTGATGCCGTCGGGGCCGAGCTCGCGCGACAGCGTCTTGGCGAGGCCGGTGGTGGCGAGCCGGACGCTGTTCGAGAGGATCAGGCCATCGATCGGTTCCTTCACGGTCGTCGACGTAATATTGATCACGCGCGCCTGGTCGGACTTGCGCAGCCAGGGCAGCGCTTCGCGGACCGCCCAGACGACGCTCATGAAGTTCTGGTCGACGGCCCGGCGCCAGGCGGCGTCGTCGTGCTGCTCGAAGCTGCCAACCGGCGGCCCGCCGGCGTTGTTGACCAGGATATCGATGCCGCCGAAGGTCTCGGCGGCGCGGGCGATGAGGCGGCGCACGTCGGCCTCGACGCCCATGTCGGTCGGGACGGCGATGACGTCCGCAGCGCGGGCCGTACGGCCGCGCAACGTCTGCGCGGCTTCCTCGAGCGCGGCTTCGCCGCGGGCGGCGATGGCGACGCGGCAGCCCTCTTCGGCGAGCATCAGCGCGACGGCGCGGCCAATCCCGCGGCTGGCGCCGCCGACGACCGCCACGCGCCCGGCGAGGCCGAGGTCCATGATTCTTCCCCCCGTGGTCGTGTCCACCAGAGCGCGGCGGCGCTCGTCCGGGGACGATGGTCGATGTTGGATGGTAGATGTTGGCGGCGGTAGACCGAAGCGTCGTCCTACGGTGCCACGAGCGCCTGGAGGACGGCCGCTTCGTCCGGCGTAGCCGGGCGGGGGCGGTCCTCGCCCGCGTCCTGGGTGACGGCGTCCACTCGATACGCGGTGACGCCGGCCCCCTTCGTCAGCGTGAGCGTGAGCACCGGCGAGACGCGGGGCTCCGGGATGTTCGCGAGGTCGACGCTATCCAGGTCGAAGACGAAGTTCCCGAGGCCCCAGGCGATGAGCTGACTACCCCGCTGCTCGACCGGCTGCGGCATGTGGGCATGCGCGCCGATGTAGGCGTCGGCGCCGGCGGCGAGCGCCGCTTCGGCGAGCGCGCGCTGCGTGGCGTTGGGGGCGGGACGATACTCGTCGCCGGCGTGCACGGCGACGACGACGAAGTCGGCGACGGCCCGCGCGGCCCGCACGTCGGCGGCGATGGCGTCCGGCGCGCCGATGGCGACTCCGGGCGCATCGACGCCCGGCGCCCACTGGCGGACGGAGAAGCCGCCGCCTTCGTCGGGCGTCGCGACGTAGCCGAGCACGGCGACGCGGAGGCCGTTCGCCTCGACGATCGCGGGCAGGCGCGCACCGAGCGCGTTGGGGCCGGCGCCCGCGTGGGCGATGCCGTCCGCGTCGAGCGCATCGATCGTGTCGGCGAGTCCGACGGCGCCGTAGTCCAAGATGTGGTTGTTGGCGAGCGAAACGACGGAGACGTGTCCCAGCCGCAGGGCATCGGCGAAGCGCGGGGGCGTACGGAAGTTGTAGCTCTTGGGCCACGGCTCGCCGCGGTCGGTGAGCGCGCCCTCCAGGTTCGCAAGCACGATGTCGCCGGAAAGCAGCGGCGCGACGAGCGCGAAGGGGTAGCCGGCGCCTGTCTGCTCCATGCGCGGCACGAGCTCGCGCGCGAGGCTGACATCGCCGACAGCCGTTAAGGTGACGGACGCCGCGGACGCCGGCGTCGGGGTCGCTGGCCCGATGGTGGCTGCAGCGGAGGTGCCCGTGGCGGCGGGTCGTGCCGAGGGCGGCGCTTCGGGCGCGCCGGCCTCGCGGGCGCACGCGGCGCACCAGGCGGCGGCGAGGAGCAGCAGGGCCAGCGCGGGCCAGCGCGGGATGCGCGTCACGGCGCCTCCATCTCGACCGCGCGGATGTGGAAGCCGGCGCGCTCGAGCATCGCGCGTGCGCCGGGGTCGTCACCGGGCACGCGAGCGCGCAGGCGCGCGCAACCGGCGTCGCGCAGCGCGGACGCCGCGTGCGCGACGAGTGCGGCGCCGATACCTCGGCGGCGGGACGCGGGCGCGACAGCGACGCGCACGATGACGCCGGTCGTCTCCCCCGCCCGGTCGTCCTCGGTGTGCCACCAGGCCCAGCCGAGGACGGCGGCGGCCCGGATCGCGACGGCGACGCCGTGGCCGCGCGACATCGCCTCGCGCAGGGCCTCGCCGGCGGTGAGCACGACCGTCGAGGACTCCGGGCAGGCGCGCTCGATCTCGACGATGCCGGAGACGTGCGCGGGTCCGGCGGCGACGATCTGGAGCGGGACGGCGTCCATCGCCGCGATCTTACGAGAAGCGCGTGACGCGTGCCGAGAGGATGTTCGGGATCTGCTTGAGCTCTTCGACCTGCTGCTCCGAGATCGGGTCATCGACCCCGACCGCCATGAGCGCGCGCCCGCGGACAGCGGTGCGGCCGACGCGCATGAAGCTGATGTTGATGTCGTGCTTGCCGAGGAAGGTGCCGACGGCGCCGATCATGCCGGGGCGATCCTGGTTCTCGCAGAGCAGGAGCCAGCCATCGCCGGGCGGGATGTCCACCCAGAAGTCGTTGACGGCGACGATGTGCGGGCCATCGTGCGCGACGGTGCCCGTGACGTCCGTATCCCCCGCGCTCGTGTGGATGTGCACGCGGATCAGGTTGGCGTAGATCTCCTCGGCGGGACCCTTGCGCTCGGTGATGCGCATGCCGCGGTGCTCGGCGATGAGGTTCGCATTCACGATCGTGACGTTCTCGTCGGCGATGGGCGCGACAAGGCCCTTGATGACGGCGGCCTTGAGCGCGGTGGTGTCGTGGGCGGCGATCTCGCCGAGGTACTCGATCTCGATGTTGCCCATCTGTCCGGCGGAGAGCTGGGTCGCCAGGCTGGCGATCTTTTCGGCGACGGCGATGTAGGGCGCGATGACGGACATGGTCTCGGCGGCGATCATCGGCGCGTTGACGGCGTACTGCGCGGGCTCGCCGCGGAGGACCGCGAGGACCTGCCGGGCGACATCGACGGCGACGCGCTCCTGTGCCTCGGCGGTGGAGGCGCCGAGATGCGGGGTGACGATGATCTTCGGGTGACCGAGCACGGGCTGCGACCAGAACGGGTTGCCGTCGCGCCGCGCCCTGCCTTTCGGCTCGTCCGGAAAGACGTCGAGCGCGGCGCCGGCGATGTGGCCGGCATCGATCGCGCGCACGAGCGCGTCGTAGTCGACGAGCTCGCCGCGGGCGGCGTTGATGATGCGCAGGCCCGGCTTCGCGGCGGCCATCTCGCGCTCGCCGATCATGTGCCGCGTCTGCGCGGTGAGCGCGGTGTGCAGCGTCAGGAAGTCCGCGCGCTCGATGACGGCGGCGACGCTATCGGCGAGCTCGACGCCGAGCATGGCGGCGCGCTCGGGCGAGACGAACGGGTCGTAGGCGACGACGCTCATGTCGAGCCCTTTGCCGCGGCGCGCGACCTCCGAGCCAACCTGGCCGAGGCCGATGACGCCCAGCGTCTTGCCGCGCAGCTCGACGCCGACGAAGCGGGAGCGGTCCCACTCACCGGCCCTGAGCGAGGCATCGGCGTCCGGGATGTGGCGCGCGAGCGCGAGCATCAGCGCGACGGCGTGCTCGGCGGCGGAGATCGTGTTGCCGAGCGGCGCATTGACGACGATCACGCCGCGCTCGGTCGCCGCGGCGAGGTCGATATTGTCGACGCCGACGCCGGCACGGCCGACCACGTGCAGCTGCTTCGCCGCCGCGAAGACCTCGCGCGTCACCTTCGTCTCGCTGCGCACGACGAGCGCCTGGTAGGCGCCGATGGCGGCGATCAGGTCCTCGGAGGCCAGGCCGGTGCGGACGTCGACCTCGGCCTCGCGGCGCAGGAGGGCGATGCCGTCTTCGGCGATCGGGTCGGCGACGAGGACCTTGTTCACGTTGCTCCCTTCGACGAAGAAGGGCAGCCCGCCGGGGCCGCCCTTCGATGTGACACGAACGTCAGCCCGGATCAGCCGGCCGTCGCGCCCACTCCCGAGGGCGAGAAGCCGACGCGTGGCAGGGCCTGGCGGAGGGCGTCCAGGCAAGCCTGGATGTCCGCCTCCGAGACAAGGCCGAGGTGGCCGATGCGGAAGATCTTGCCGGTCAGCGCGCCCTGGCCGCCGGCGAGCACGGTGTTGTACTCGGTTCGCATCATCTTGCCCAGCGCGGACCACTCGACGCCGTCCGGGACGCGCACGGCGGTGACCGTGTTGGAGGCGACGCGCTCATCGGCGAGCAGCTTCAGGCCGAGCGCCTTGACGCCGTCCCGGGTCAACTGGCCGATACGGGCGTGGCGTGCGTGGATGTTCGCGAGCCCCTCCGCTTGCAGCTTCTTGAGCGCGACGTCCATCGCGAAGTAGACGGAGACGGCGGGCGTCCATGGCGTCTGGCCGGTCTCGAGATACTTCTTCGCCTTCGCGAAGTCGAAGTAGTAGCGCGGGATCTTCGCGCCGGCGACGGCGTCCCAGCCGCGCTTGCTGATGGAGACCATCGCCATGCCCGGCGGCACCATCCAGCCCTTCTGCGAGCCGGTGAAGACGACGTCGAGGTCCCAGGCGTCGATCGGCAGCGGCACGGAGCCCAGGCTGCTGATCGCATCGACCAGGATCAGGATGTCGGGCCGGACCGATCGGATCGCCTGCGCGATGGCGCCGAGGTCGTTCGTGACGCCGGTGCTCGTCTCGTTGTGGGTGACGCTCACGGCCTTGAAGCCGGAGTCCTTCTTGAGCGCCTGGGCGACGGCGTCCGGGTCGGCGGCCGTGCCCTGCTCGAAGGACAGCTTCTCGACGCTCACGCCGTAGGTCTGGGCGATGTCGGCGAAGCGGTCGCCGAAGACGCCGATCGAGACGCAGAGCATGCGGTCGCCGGGGGAGAGCGTGTTGACGACGGCCGCCTCGATCGCGCCGGTGCCGGCAGACGTGAGCGTGAGGACGTCGTTTTTCGTCTCGAAGAGCGACTGGAGCCCGCTGGTGATGCGCGCGATCATCTCCGCGAACTCGGGGCCGCGGTGGTTGATCATCTGGCGCGACATGGCCTGCAGGACGTCGTCCGGGCAGGGCGTCGGGCCGGGAATGCGCAGGTTCACGGGCACGGGAGGCTCCTTCCGGGTCAGGCCGCGGGCGCCGTCGCGGCGCGATTGTGCCTGCCCTCACATAGTGTCTCGAATGATAGGTGAGAGGCAGGTGACGGGCAAGGATCGCACCCCGCAGCAGCACGCGAAGGGCGCCGCGCGGCGCCCTTCGCGTGCTCCCCCATCGGCCGATTCAACAGTCGGTGCTGCTGACGGCGTGGTTGATGCACTCCGTGCCGTTGGAGAACGAGCCGATGATCGACCCGCGGAACGCGAAGACCGCCGCGACCATCACGACGACGACGATGAACCCGAGGATCAACCCGTATTCCGCGAGCGTCTGCCCGCGCTCGTCGTCGGCGGCGATGGCATGGCCCAGCGCCCGGGTCATCAGCCACCCTATCCAACCCCCGAACCCTGACATTGCTTCCCCCTGGTGCGCGGTCCCTGCCGGATAAGAAGAACGGGCACGGCATCCCGCCGTGCCCGTCCGCCGTTGCCCGCGAGTCCTAGCAGGTTGAGCTGCTCGGGGCGTTGTTCAGGCAGTTCGTCGCCCCGTTGAACGCGTTGACGATCGCGTTGCGGAACAGGAAGCCCGCGGTGACGACGACCGCGACGGCGATGACGGCCAGGATCAGGCCGTACTCGGCCAGCGTCTGGCCTTCCTCGTCCTGGAGCTTCGACTCGATGGCGTGGCCGATCCCCTGGAGGGTGACCATCACGCGCAGGGCCAGTTCGTTCAGCATTTCTTCCCCCTTTGGTTGGAGTTTCTCGATTCCCGGCCCGAGGGCCCGCCGGGCGTCTTATCGGTCCCCTTGCCGGGGCGTCGCGCGGCCCTCGGGTCGGACGTGCGACGGAGGCGAGGTCCGCGGCTGGCTCCCCCGGGTCCCGGTCATCCGGCCGGGTCCCCGCAGCCGTGGACTTGCCATCGATTTGAATTTCGGCACGATTGCCTTCGCCCGTAGGGGTTTCTTGCGACTTATTTAGGAGATCTTTTGCATTTGGCCCGGGCCGGGATGAGCGCCGGGGGGACGCGAAGACGGGCACGGCGTCCTGCCGTGCCCGTCCCGCTGGTTAGCTGCCGTGAACGCTTCCTAGCAGGTCGAGCTGCTGGGAGCGTTGTTGAGGCAGTTCGTCGCCCCGTTGAACGCGTTCACGATCGCGTTCCGGAAGAGGAAGCCGGCGGTCACGACGACCGCGACGGCGATGACGGCCAGGATCAGGCCGTACTCGGCCAGCGTCTGGCCTTCCTCGTCCTGGAGCTTCGACTCGATGGCGTGGCCGATCCCCTGGAGGGTCACGATCACGCGCAGAGCCAGTTCGTTCAGCATGCTTTCTTCCCCCTTGCGCTTGGGTGATTTGCCCGACCCGAGGGCTGCCGGGCGCTCAGTGATGGCCCCTCGCGGGGCGCCGCCCGGCCCTCGGACGTGCGGCGACGGCTGACGGCTCCTGGCGCGCGTCCGTGGCGTTCCCTCGCCCGGGCATGCGTCGTGGCGGCCGTGCCGTCAGCTTCAATGTCGGCCGAGTCGAGGCGGGCTGTAGGGGTTTCTTGACAGTCCGTTAGGGGTTTCTTTGCAGTTGCCTCCGGCGACCGCCCACAGTCTGCGGACGGTGGAGTCTGGCCAGCGCGGCGGGGCGGGCGGTTTGCGCTGGCCGGCTGCCGCCGGGTCGGGGCGCGGACGATAACCCACCGGAGGGTGGGCCGTGGCGCTGCGGGTGCGTACGCCAGCAGAAGCATTCGAGGCGCCGACGCCGACAGGCTCGGCCGCGGACGCCGGCGACGTCTCGCGGCGGACGTACGCCGTGCTCGTCGCTTCCGCGCTGGCCGTGGCGTTCATGGTCCGCGCGAGCTTCATTTTCGCCTCGCCGTTCCCGCTCAACGATGGCGGGCTCTTCTTCGTCATGGCGCGCGACATCGAGGCGGCGCGGTTCGGGCTGCCGGCGAGGACGTCGTACAACGGCGGCGGGATTCCCTTCGCGTACCCGCCGCTGGCGCTGTACCTCGCCGCCGCGCTCGAGCGCTTCACGCCGCTGTCGCTGGTCGATGCCCTGCGGTTCGTGCCGCTCGTCGCGAGCACCTCGAGCGTCGGCGCGTTCTTCCTCCTGGCGCGGCGACTGCTGCGCCGGCGGGAAGCCGTCGCCTTCGCGACCTTCGCGATGGCGCTTCTGCCCGCGACCGGCACCTGGATGATCATGGGCGGCGGGCTGACGCGCTCGGTCGGCTACACGTTCGCGCTGCTCGCGATGCACGAGGCGCACGCGATGTACACGGAGCGGAAGCGCCGGCGCGCGGTGAGCTTCGGGGTGCTCGCCGCGCTGACGACGCTGTCCCACCCGGAGATGCCGGTGGTGCTGGCGGTGTCCACCGCCACCTTCTTTGCGTTCGAAGGACGCAACCGCGCGGGCGTACGCTCATCCCTGCTCGGGGGGGCGGTCGCCGCGGCGTTGCTCGCGCCGTGGCTCGCGGCGGTGACGGCGGCGCACGGGCTCGCGCCGTTCCTCGCCGCGCGTGCGTCGGGTGGCGCGTCGCTGCTGTACTCGATCGGATTCCTCGCGCGGCTCGACTTCACGTCGCCGCCGATGTTCGACTTCATCGGTGCGCTGGCGCTGCTCGGGGTGCTCGCCTGCCTGGCGCGGCGCGAGTACATGCTGCTGGCGTGGATCGTGGCGATGTGCTTCCTCGACCCGCGCTCCGTGCGGCTCGGGAGCGCGGCGCCGATCGCGCTGTTGTCGGCGATCGGGCTCTTCGGGGCGGTCGCTCCGTTGCTGCGGTCGGCGGAGACGTCGTTCGCGGACGCGGGGTTCGGCCGGCGGCTGCGGGCGGCCCGCGCACCGGCGGGGTGGCTGCTGCCGGCATTCACGGCCGTGGCGATCGCGTACTCGGGCGTCGCCAGCCTTTCCTACGGGACGCGGTTGCTATCCGGGATGACGCCCGACGAGCAGTCGGCCATGGCGTGGGTCGCCAAGAACACGCCGCCCGACGCGCGCTTCGTCGTCGTGACGGACGACGGCTGGGCGCGCGACCGCACCTCGGAGTGGTTCCCGGCGCTCACCGGTCGCCGCAGTGTCGCCACGGTGCAAGGCTCGGAGTGGGTGACGGGCGCGTACGGGCCGATGATCGACCAGTACGTGGACCTGCAGGCGTGCAGCCGCGGCGACAGCGCCTGCCTGGCGGCCTGGTCAGCGACGCATGGCGCGCCCTACGACTACGTCTACATCCCGGCGATCCCCGCGCGGATCCGGGAGCTGGACCAGGGCCCGTGCTGCGCCGCGTTGCGTGCCTCGCTCGCGTCGGACCCCGCCTACGAGCGCGTGTACGACGGCGCGGGGGCGGTGGTGTACCGGCGGACGCTCCCGGCCAGCGCTCCCTGATAGGGGACTCCCCGACAACCGGCCGCGCGCACGCGCCGATAACTCTGGGGGAGGCGATTCGTGGCCCAGCTCCGACCCCGCGCGCCGAGCGCCGCTCGTGCGCCATTTCTCCACGCGGTCCCCGCGCCCGACCGGGCGCCGGGACGCACGCAGGCGCTCTCGACGCGGGCCTACGCGCTACTCGCCGGCGTCGCCGTGTTCGCGGCGTTCATGGTGCGCGCGGGGTTCGTGTTCGACTCGTCGTTTCCGCTGAACGACGGCGGCTTGTTCTACGTGATGGCGCAGGAGATCGAGGACGCGCACTTCGCGCTGCCGCACGTCACCGCCTACAACCACGCGGGCATCCCGTTCGTGTACCCGCCGCTGGCGATGTACATCGCGGCGACGCTCGACCGGGCCACGCCGCTCTCGCTGATCGACGTCTTCCGGCTGATGCCGCTTGTCGTAAGCACGGCGAGCGTGGGGGCGTTCTTGCTGCTGGCGCGGCGCTTCTTCGCACGGCGCGAGGCGGTGGTCGTGGCGGCGTTTCTCTTCGGGATGATCCCGCCGACGTTCGACTGGATGATCATGGGCGGCGGCCTCACGCGGTCGCTCGGCTTCGCGTTCGCGCTGCTCGCACTGCACGAGGCGCACGCCGCGTATACGGAGCGCGCGTGGCGGCGCGGGGTGACCTTCGGCGTGCTCGCCGGGCTGACCGTGCTGAGCCACCTGGAGATGGCCACGTTCACGGCGTTCACGACGGGGCTGTTCTTCCTGTTCCACGGCCGGCACCGCGCGGGCGTCATCGCGAGCGGGGTCGGAGGCGTGATCGCGGCGGCGGTTTCGGCGCCGTGGTGGGCGACGATCATCGCGCGGCACGGGCTCGATCCGTTACTCGCGGCGCGCGCGTCGGGCGGCGAGAGCCCCGGCACCCCGGCCTATGCCCTGCTGAACTTCAACGCGACCGGCGAGACGCTGTTCCCGGCCGTCGCGGTGCTCGCGCTGCTCGGCATCGTCGCGTGCCTGCTGCGGCGCGAGTACCTGCTGCCGGCGTGGTTCATCGCGGCGATCTTCCTTGACCCGCGCGCGGCGCGGACGAGCAGCGCCGCGGCGCTGGCGCTGCTCGCGACGGTCGGGATCTTCGCGATCGTCGTGCCGCTGCTCAACTCGCCTGCAGCCGTGCAGCTCGAGGACGCGGGCTACGCGGTGACGGCGCGCGGCCTGCGGCCGAGCCCGCGCTGGCTCGCGGCGGCCGCGGTCATCGGCATCGTCGGCTACACGACGATTTCGGCGATGGTCTCGCAGGGACGGCTGCTCAGCGGCATGACGCCGGATGAGCGCGCCGCGATGGCGTGGGTGGCGCAGCACACGCCGGCGGACGCGCGCTTCGCGGTGGTGACCGATGATGGTTGGGCGCGCGACCGCACGTCCGAGTGGTTCCCCGCGCTCACCGGGCGGCAGAGCGTTGCGACCGTGCAGGGGCTGGAGTGGATGCCGGGCGCCTACCGGACGGCGCGGACGCGCTACCTCGCGCTGCAGGAATGCAGCCGAGCGGCTGCGTCGTGCCTCGGCGAGTGGTCCGCGACGAACGGCGTGCCGTTCGACTACGTGTACATCCCGGCGATCCCGCCCCGCATCAAGCAGACGGAGGACGACCCGTGCTGCGTGGCGTTGCGCATGGCGCTGGCGTCGGACGGGGGCTACGAGCGGGTGTACGACGGCCCGGGCGCGGTGGTGTACCACCGGAAGGGCGCGCCATGAGCCACGCCCGCGCGTGGCGCGCGCCGGACGAGGCCGCGCCGGAGCTCCGCGTCGTGGCACGCGGGCGCGGCGTCCGCCGCGGCGTGCCGAGCGCCTGGGTGCAGCTCGCGATGATCCTGGCCGCGCTGGCCGTGCTGCCGTTCGTCACGCGGGTGGACAACGACTTCTGGTGGCACCTGCGCACGGGCGATGTGATCGTGCACGGGGGCATCCCGCGTCACGACCCATTCTCGTGGACGGCCGCCGGGAAACGATGGGTGACGCACGAGTGGCTGAGCGAGGCGCTGATTTACGCCGTCGAGTCGGCGCTCGGCTACGCCGGGAACGCGCTGCTGTTCGACGCCGTGGCGATCGCGTCGGTGCTGATCATGTACCGGTGCGCGCGGGCGATGGGGGCGGGGACGCGGCCGCTGGTGGTGGTGCTGCTCGTGGCGGCGCTCGTGCTGCGGATGTTCATCACGGTGCGCCCGCAGCTCTTCACCTGGCTGTTCCTGGCGGTCTTCATCTCGCTCCTGGTGCGCGAGGATGGGGCGACGACCTCGCGGCGGGCATGGCTGCTGCCGCCGCTGATGGCGCTCTGGGCGAACCTGCACCTGGGGTTCGTATACGGCGAGGCGGTGGTCGGATGCTGGCTGTTTTCGCGCGTGATCGCGCGGCTGGGTGATCCCTCGGTGCGGCTCGGAGAGCCGGCGCTCGTGACGCTGGGCTGCGTCGCCGCGGCGATGCTGACGCCGGCCGGGCCGCCGCTGCTGCTCTACCCGCTGCGCTACCTCACGGATGGCCACGAGACGCAGGCGCACGTCGCGGAATGGCAGCGGCCGAACCCGCTCAACGTCTTCCGCCTGCCGATTTTCATCGTCGCAGCGGCACTGGCGCTGGCGCTCATCTCGCGCCACCGGCCGCGGCCGTTCCTGGTCCTCGTGTCGGCGCTCTTCATCGCGCTGAGCATGCAGGCCGTACGCAACGCGCCGTTCGCGGCGCTGGTAGCGCTGCCCGTTGTGGGCGTGGCGGCGTCCCGGCGCTGGCCACGCTTCGGGCGAGACACGGGGGTCCGCATCCCCATCGCGCTCGCGCTGCTGTTCCCGGCGATCAGCGGCGGCCTGGTGGTGGCCGGGTCTCTCGGGCCGGGATCCGGGACGGCGTCGCTGCTGCGGCCGTCCGAGCGGCAGTACCCGGGCGCCGCGATCGCGTACGCGGACGCGCATCTCCGCGGCGAGCGGGTGCTGAACTACTACGACTGGGGCGGCTACCAGACGTGGAAGGCGCCGGCGCTGCCGGTGGCGATCGACGGGCGCACGGACTTCTACGGCGATGCGCTGATGAAGGACTACTTCACGATGATTTGGACCGGCAACGGCTGGGAGGCGCTGCTCGACGCGTACGGCGTCGACGCGGTGCTGCTTCCGGCGCAAAACCAGCTCGTGGAGCAGCTGCGCGACGACCCGTCGTGGGCCGTGACGTTCGAAGGCGCGCAGGCGGTGGTCATCGAGCGGCGATGATTCCGCCGCATCCGGCATGACGGCAACGCGAGATCGCGGGACGCGGCACTCATATGAAGCGCGCCGGCGCGCTCGCCGCGTTCGATGCGTGGCCCTCGCCGGGAGCGCGCGCTGCGGTTGATCGCCGGCTGCGAGCGCACCGCGCGTCGGCCGCAGGACCGCCGTTGACGTTGTCAGCGGGCCGGGGGTGAGGGTTGGTGGGCGATGCAGGACTCGAACCTGCGGCCTTCTCGGTGTAAGCGAGACGCTCTAGCCAGCTGAGCTAATCGCCCGTGCGCGCAGCCGCTGGCGGGCGCCGCATGCTAGTCATCGCGCTTCGGGCGGGTCAAGCGCAGTGCGTCGTTGACCGCCGCCGCGCGGCGTATCTACACTCGATCCGCCGTCACGCTGCATGCAAGACCGGAGGTTCGCGCCGTGGACAAGCAGGCCGCCATCTCGCTCGTGGAGTCGGAGTTCGGGAAGCTGCTCGCGGCCATCGACGGGCTGGACGAGCGCGCGATGTCGCGCGTGTTCTACGGCGACTGGTCGGTGAAGGACATCCTCGCGCACATCTCCGGCTGGCAGCACACGATGGCGGGCGCGCTCGAGCGAATGGCGCGCGGCGAGCGGCCGACGCCGGAAGGGGTGGACTACAGCGACGCCGACGCCTGGAACGCGAAGTTCGCCGCCGCGATGCGGCCGCAGAACGCGGCGACGGTCGTGGCAGACCTGCGACAATCGTTCGCGAACTTCGTGCGCGCGGCCAAGGCGCTGCCGGCGGAGCGATTTGGCGAGGGCAAGACGGCGAACAAGCTGCTCGAGGCGAACGGCTACGGGCACTACCGCGAGCACCTGGCGGCGATCGAGGAATACCGGAAGACGGCGGCGCCGGAGCGGGCCGCGGGCTAGGCAGCGGGACGCCGGGTGGGCGGGGCGCGGAAGCTCCGGGATCTCGCGCGGGCGCGATTCCGCGTGCGGGCGGGCTCCGTTACACTCGGCGCGGAATGATCCAGAAGGTGCATCACGTCGGTGTCGTCGTGCGGGACATGGAGCAGTCCCTGCGCTTCTATCGGGACACGCTTGGGCTCCACGTCCACAAGCTGGAGACAGTCCAGGACCAGGGCGTGAAGGCGGCGCTCCTGACGCTCGGCGACAGCGAGATCGAACTGCTCGAGCCCGTCGTGCCCGATACGGGCGTCGCACGCTATCTCGAGCGCCGCGGCGAGGGACTGCACCACGTCTGCTTCCAGGTCGACAGCGTGGACCGGGATCTCGACGCGCTGAAGGCGAAGCAGGTCGAGCTGATCGACCAGCAGCCGCGCATCGGCCTCGCCGGACGCATCTGTTTCCTGCACCCCTCGGCGCTGGACGGTACGCTCGTCGAGCTCTGCGAGCCGCTCGAATGACGCTGCGGCTCGACCACGTCGTCATCGCCGTGCGCGACCTCGACACCGCGACCGCGGACTATTCGCTGCTGCTCGGCCGCACACCGTCGTGGCGCGGCGAGCACCCGCAGTACGGCACGCGCAACACGCTCTTCCGGCTGGAGAACACCTACGTCGAGCTGCTGGCGCTCGGCGGCTCGGGGAAGCGTGACGCGCGCTGGGCGGGCGAGCTCGAGCGCTTCCTGGGCGAGCACGGCGAGGGCGTGTACGCGCTCGCGATCGGGGTCGACGAGGTCGACCGCTATGCGCGCGACGCCCGCAAGCGCGGGCTGCAGGTGCTCGACCCCGCGGACGGCAGCGGCGTCGACGAGATCACTGGCGGGCGGCGTGCGTGGCGCAACGCGCAGGTGCCGCTGAAGTCCACGCGCGGCGCGCGGCTGTTCTTCATCCAGCACCACTCGCCGCCGGAGGCGCTGCCGATGGCCTCGCTCGCGAGCAGCAACGCTGAGGCGGGCGTCGAGCGCCTTGACCACGTTGTCGTGCTGTCGGCGGACCTCGAGGCATCGCGCCAGTTGTGGCAGGAAGCGGTGGAGGCGCGGCTCGCGCTCGACCGCACGTTCCCGGACCGGAACGCGCGCATCCTGTTCTTCCGGCTCGGCGACATCACGATCGAGATCAGCGGCGGCGCCGTGCAGGCGAGAGAAGGCATCGGCAAGCCGGACCGGCTCTGGGGGCTGGCGTGGCGGGTGCCGAGCGTCGAGGAGGCGTGCACGCGGCTGCGCGCGGCCGGCATCGATGTCAGCGGGCCGCGACCGGGGATCAAGCCCGGGACGCGCGTCGCCACCGTGAAGGGCGAGCACGCGCACGGCGTCGCGACGCTGCTCATCGAGCACACGCGGGAGTCGTTCGCGCCGGAGTCGCGGCTGCCGCACAGCGGCGCCTTCGACGCGGCGCCGGAGCGCCGCGCGTTCACGGCGAAGGCGCTCGACCACGTGGTGCTCTCGGCCGCGGACGCGGAGGCGACCGCCGCGAAATGGCGCGAGGTGCTGGGAATGCCGCCGGCCGAGACGCTGCACCCGGTGGGCGCGCACATGAAGCTGATCCGGATTCCTGCGGGCAACGCGTTCATCGAGCTCGCGCAGCCGCTTTCGGAAGACCACCGGCTCGCCCGGTCGATCGGTGAGCGCGGGCAGGGCATGTTCTCCATCGCGGTGGAGGTCGACGACCTCGAGTCGGCGGTCGCCGACCTGCGCGCGAAGGGCGTGCCGGTCTCGGACCCGGAAGCCGGCGTCTGGTCGGGGACGCGCATCGCCCGCATCAACAAGAGCGCGACGAACGGCGTCTCGATCCAACTGATCCAGCGGGCCTAGGCCGGCGGACGATCCGGCGTCGCGCATCCGCCCCCGCTGGCCCACGAATGGGCACATCGCCACGCACAGACTGAACCGAGGACGGCCGCGGGATCCCTTCGCGCGCCGCCGCGCCCATCGAAAGCCATGCGCGCGGACTGCGACGTTTGACGGATGCAGAATCGGCCGCTGGTGCGATGAATGCGCGCTCGCCTGCGGGCTAACGTCTCCCCGTCGCCGGGACGTGACCGGGAGACGTTGGAGGAAGAGGATCAAGTCATGAAGACGATGACATGGGTCGCCATGGGGCTGGTCCTCCCGGCGCTGCTGCCGAGCGCGGCCTGCGGCGGGAGCAAGAAGAAGCAGTACACCGTGGACGCGACGGCCACGGAGTACTCATTCACGATGCCGGACGAGATCAAGGCCGGGCTCGTGACGTTCAACACCGCGAACAAGGGCGGGTTGTACCACGAGTTCGCGCTGGCGAAGCTCGAGGACGGCAAGACGGTCGACGACGTCAACGCCCTGATCGCGTCGGGGGCGCAGGAGACGCCGGACTGGATCACGGACATCGGCGGCGTGCCGGTGCTGTCGCCGGGCCACGGCGAGAAGCTCACGCGCAAGCTCGACCCGGGCACGTACGTGTTCATCTGCTTCATCCCGGGCCCGGATGGCGCGCCGCACGTGATGCACGGCATGGTGAAGCTGTTCACGGCGACGGGCGATTCGCAGGCGAAGGCGCCGTCCGCCGATGGCACGATCGTCTCGACGGACGACGCGTTCCAGGTGCCGGCGATCAAGGCCGGCACGCGGACGCTCGAGCTGAAGAACACCGGGAGCAAGCCCCACGAGTTCACGCTCATCTCGCTCGCGGACGGCAAGAGCATCGCCGACGTGCAGGCGTGGTTCGAGGCCGGCGGTCAGGGCGACGCGCCCGCGACATTCCTCGGCGGCCAGCAGACGGTGCAGCCCGGCGAGTCGATGTGGCTGACGCTGGACCTGCAGAAGGGCCAGAGCTACACGCTCGTCGAATCGGAGGATCTGCGGACGGCGGACTTCACGGCGTCATAGCGGCGTCAGCGCGTGACAATTCGGGGAGCGCGAGATGGTCTCGCGCTCCCCGCTCGTGCTTTCGCGCCCCGCCTGCCGGACTTGACCAGGGCGCGTTCCGCCAGCCGATCGCGTCCGATATCATCCCCTCGCCATGGCAGACCGCAAGCTGCGCGTGCTCATCGCCAAGCCGGGGCTCGACGGCCACGACCGCGGCGCGAAGGTCGTCGCGCGCGCGCTCCGCGATGCCGGGATGGAGGTCATCTACACCGGCATCCGCCAGACGCCGGAGATGATCGCCGAGGCGGCGCTGCAGGAGGACGTGGACGTCGTCGGGCTGAGCATCCTCTCGGGCGCGCACATGGAGCTGTTCCCGCGCGTGATCAATGCGCTCAAGGAGCGCGACATCGACCCGGGGGAGGTGCTGCTGTTCGCCGGCGGCATCATCCCCGACGCCGACATCGAGCCGCTGAAGCAGATGGGCTTCCGCGCGATCTTCGGGCCCGGGACCTCCACCGAGGACGTGGTCCGGTTCGTCCGCGAGTGGGACGCCGCGCGTCAGAACGGCGCGAAGTGACGTGTCGGAGGTCGACGCGCTCGTCGAGCGCATGCGCGAGGGAAACCGCCGCGCCCTGTCCCGCATCCTGACGCTGATCGAGAACGACACGCCGGACGGGCGGCGGGCGCTGGCCGCGCTGTACCCGCGCTCGGGCCGCGCGCACACCGTCGGCCTCACGGGGTCCGCCGGGTCGGGAAAGAGCACGCTCGTCGGGGCGCTGGCGCGCGAGTTGCGGCGACGCGGCAAGACGCTCGGGATCGTCGCCATCGACCCCACGAGCCCCTTCAGCCAGGGCGCGCTGCTGGGCGACCGCATCCGCATGCAGGACCTGACGTCCGACCCCCAGGTGTTCCTGCGATCGATGGCCACGCGCGGGAACCTCGGCGGGCTGGCGCCGGCGACCGCGGGCCTGGTGACGGCGCTCGATGCGTTCGGGAAGGACGTGGTGCTCGTCGAGACCGTCGGAGCCGGACAGGACGAGGTCGAGGTGGCGGCGATGGCCGACACGACGGTCGTCGTGCTTACGCCCGGGTCGGGCGACGACGTGCAGGCGATGAAGGCGGGGATCATGGAGATCGCCGACGTGCTCGTCGTCAACAAGCGCGACCTGCCGAACGCCGACCTGCTCGCGCGGCAGCTGCAGTCGATCGTCGATGCGGCGCCGGGCGAGCGGCGCACGCCGATCGTGCGCACGTCGTCGGCGCTGGGCGAAGGCATCGATGAGCTGGCGGACGCGCTCGAGGCGCACCGGGACTACGTGAGCCAGCCCGCGGTGCGGGAGCGGCACCGCGAGGCGCAGGCGCGGCACCAGGTGCTGGCGCTGGCGCGGCAGATGCTGCTGGCGCGCGTGGTCGCGGACCACTCCGGTGACCGCAAGCTCGAGGATCTCGTGGCGCGCGTCGCGCGGCGGGAGATCGACCCGCATTCGGCGGCGGACGCGCTCATCGCCGGATAGGGAACGCGTCCGCAGAACGCGCCGGTACTACGCGGGTACCCGCAGATGGTTCGTGGCCTGCCGGCTTCCGACCTCTGATTTCCGACGACCTGCGCGCGAAGCGCGCTACAGCGGCGGGTTGCCGTGCTTCTTCGGCGGGGTGCTGTCCGTCTTGGAGCGCAGGGTGTCGAACGCGCGGATCACCTTCCAGCGCGTGTCGCGCGGGTCGATGACGTCGTCCACGTAGCCGCGGGCGGCGGCAACGTACGGGTTCGCGAAGCGCTCGGCGTAATCGGCGACGAGCTTCGCGCGCTCGGCGACGGGGTCGGCGGCCTCCTGCAGGCGCTGACGGTAGAGGATGTTCACCGCCGGCTCGGGTCCGACGACCGCGATCTCGCCCTGCGGCCAGGAGAAGTTGACGTCGGCGCGCAGGTGCTTCGATCCCATGGCGTCGTATGCGCCGCCGAACGCCTTGCGCATGATGACCGTGACCTTCGGCACCGTCGCCTCGGCGTAGGCGTACACCAGCTTCGCACCGTGGACGATGATGCCGCCGTACTCCTGCGCGACGCCCGGCAGGTAGCCCGGCACGTCGACGAGCGTGAGGATCGGGATGTTGAAGGCGTCGCAGAAGCGCACGAAGCGTGCGCCCTTGCGCGAGGAGTCGATGTCGAGCACGCCCGCGAGGTACAGCGGCTGGTTCGCGACGATGCCGACCGTGCGGCCGGCCATCCGCGCGAAGCCGACGACGATGTTCTGCGCGTACTGCGCGTGCACTTCCATGAAATCGCCGGCGTCGACGATGCGGTGGATCACCTCGCGCACGTCGTAGGGCTTGCTGGCGTCCTCGGGGACGATGGAGATCATGTCATCGGCGCGGCGATGGACGTCGTCGCCGGTCTCCATGAGCGGCGGGTCTTCCATGTTGTTCAGCGGCAGGAAGGACATCAGCCGCCGCACTTCGAGCAGCGTGTCCTCCTCGTTCTCGATGGCGAAGTGCGCGACGCCGCTGCGCATCGCGTGGGCGGTGGCGCCGCCCAGCTCCTCGTGCGTCACGTCCTCGAACGTGACGGACTTGATGACGTCCGGCCCGGTGAGGAACATCTGTGACGTGCCCTGCGTCATGAAGACGAAGTCGGTGAGGGCGGGCGAGTAGACGGCGCCGCCGGCGCAGGGGCCCATGATCACCGAGATCTGCGGGACGACGCCCGAGGCGAGCACATTGCGCAGGAAGACATCGCCGTAGCCGCCGAGGCTGGCGACGCCCTCCTGGATGCGGGCGCCACCGGAGTCGTTGAGGCCGATGACCGGCGTGCCGGTCTTCAGCGCCAAATCCATGATCTTCGACATCTTCTCGCCCATCGCCTCGGAGAGCGAGCCGCCGAAGACGGTGAAGTCCTGCGAGAAGACGAAGACGCCGCGGCCGTCGATCTTGCCGTGGCCCGTGACGACGGCGTCGCCGAGGTAGTGCTGCTTGTCGAGGCCGAACTCGGTCGCGCGGTGGACCATGAGCTGGTCCACCTCCTCGAACGAGCCGGGGTCGAGCAGGATGTCGAGGCGTTCGCGGGCGGTGAGCTTGCCGCGCTCGTGCTGCGCTTCGATGCGCCTGGCGCCGCCGCCCAGGCGCGCCTGCTCCTTCATTTGCAGGAGGCGCTTCAGGCGTTCTTCGGTTGACATGCGCCCGATCGTAGCAGAGGGGTGCGCCTCGCGGAACGTTACGATTGCGCCATTGCGCGAACGGGCGGCGCCGGCCACAGGCGGGCGCGGGGGATGGGCGGCGCACCGCGCGGGCGGCGCGATCCTGCGCGAAACGCGCACCGCGCGCGTCGCGCGGCCAAGCCGCCGATACACTGGCCGCGTGACGACCGAACGCGCCGCCACGGGTATCCGCGACCTCGTCGCCGCGGTCGGGCAGGGGCCGACGCACGGGCGCAGCCTGACGCGCGCGGAGGCGCGCCGCGCGCTGGATGCCATCCTCGACGGCGAGGCGACGCCGGCCCAGGCGGGCGCGCTGTTGCTCCTGCAGCGCTATCGGGGCGAATCCGCCGACGAGCTGCTCGGCTATGCGGACGCGCTGCGCGCGCGGGCGGCGCCGTTCCGGCCGCAGGTCGAAGGCCTGCTCGACATCGGCAGCCCGTACGACGGCCGGACGAAGCACGTCGTCGTCAGCCCGGCGGCGAGCATCGTCGCGGCGGCCGCGGGCGTCCCGGTGCTGATGCACGGCGAGCGCGACCTCGGGCCGAAGCGCGGCATCGCCGTGGGCGACGTGCTGAGCGCGCTCGGAGTGGATACGGACCTTCCCGCCGAGGCGGTCGCACGCGGGATCGAGGCGTGTGGTCTCGGCTACCTCCGCCAGGCGCGCGCGCTGCCGGCGATGCACGCGATCCTGCCGCTGCGCCAGGAGCTGGGGCTGCGCACACCGCTCCACATGGTCGAGAAGCTGTACGACCTTGGGCAGGCCCCGTACCACCTCGTCGGCGTGGCGCACATGCCGTACGTGCGGTTGCTGCAGCCATTCGCGGCGGGCGCTGGGTTCCGGCGCACGATGATCGTGCAGGGCATGGAGGGCCACGAGGACGTGGCCACCTCGCGCGGCGCTCGGGTGGTCGAGATCGCGGACGGCGGCGAGCCGGAGGAGTGGCGCTTCGACGCGGCCGAGCACGGCATCGCGCCTGCGACGGACGACGACCTGGCCCCGGGCGACGCCGTCCGGTCGGCGGAGATGACGCTGCGCGCGCTGGACGGCGCCGGGACGCCCGGTGAGCGCGGGCTGGTGCTCGTGAACGCGGCGCTGCGCATCAAGCTCGCCGGGCGGGCGCCGGACCTGCGTGCGGCGCTCGCTGCGGCGCGCGTGGCCATCGAGTCCGGCGCCGCCCGGGCGAAGCTCGACGCCTGGCGCGCCGTCGCCTGACTCCTCGCCCAAAGGGGTACTGCCAGCGCCTGCCGCCCTGGGCGATAGTCAGGGCGGAGGTACCTCGCGATGGTCGCACAACAGAAGATCGAAGGCGAAGGCGCGGCGCCGGCGCACGCGCACGAGTCGCGCGTGCACGAGCACGACCACTACCACGTGTCACATCACCACGGCGGCGGCGTGCTCGGCGAGTGGAAGCACCGCACGTTCTGGCACACGCACGGGCACAACCACGCGCAGATCATGCACAGCCACGACTACGATGCGGACGACGAGGAGGCGGAGCACGCGAAGGAAGCGCACGTGCACGACCACACGTCGCCGGAGCACTCCCCCGCCTGAGGGGGACCGCTGTCAGTAGCCGGTTGAACTGCCGCGCGTGCCGGTGAGGCCCTTGGCGAACTCGATTTCGCCGAGGTGCCGGTAGCCGTGCGTCAGGCACATGCCGGAGATGCACTGCTGGATCGACATCTCCCCGACGGGCTTGACGGTGATCCGGCGCTCAGCCTCGCCCTCGTCGAGCGCGGCCACGTAGTCCTCGGTGCGGCGGAAGACGTCGCGCATGTACTGCAGGAAGTCATCGAGCCCGCGGATGCGGAAGTTGCGGGCGTCGTCGTCGCTGAAGCCCGTGCCCTGCGCCTTCGAGTCGAGGCCGAACTTCGCGTCCCAGCCGTCCTCGATCCAGACCGTCGGCTTCCGCTGGATGACGAACTGGACGATGTTGTCCTCGGTGCGGACGTAATGCCAGAGGCAGAAGGCGATGTTCTGGTTGCCGCCCTCCGGCACGTGGTTGACCTGCGCCTCGTCGAGGCCGGTCATGACGCGCTCGTAGAGCCCGTGCAGGCCGCGCAGCTCGCGCGCCAGGTAGGCGATCAGTTCCTTGCTCATGCTGGCCCGCCTTTCGCGCGCTAGCCGGCCTTCTCCGCCGGCGGGACGGACACGTAATCGCCGAGCACCGCCTGCTGGCGATACTGCTCCTTGCCGGCGAGCAGCAGGTCGCCGCCGTACATGTCGCAGCACACGATCGCCGGGAAGCCCTCGACGCGCAAGCGCTTGACCGACTCCGTGCCCAGGTCCTCGTAGGCGATGACCTCGAGCTCCTTGATCGTCTGGGAGAGCAGGGCGCCGGCGCCGCCGATGGCGATGAAGTACACCGCCTTGTGGTCCTGGAGCGACTGCTTGACCATGCTGCCGCGGCCGCCCTTGCCGATGATCGCCTTCAGGCCGCGGTCGAGGAGGGGCGGGGTATACGGGTCGAGGCGCATCGAGGTCGTGGGGCCGGCGGAGCCGACGACGCGCCCGGGTCGCGCGGGCGAGGGGCCGACGTAATAGATCACCTGTCCCCTGACATCGATCGGCAGGTCCTTGCCCTCCTCGATCGCCTGGATCATGCGCCGGTGCGCGGCGTCGCGCGCGGTGTAGATGGTGCCGTAGAACTTGACGTGGTCGCCGACGCGGAGCTGCGCGACGTCGTCGTCGGTGAGCGGCGCCGTCAGGTGGATCTCGCCGTTCTCTCTCGTCAGGGCCATGCTGGTCGCTCCTTGCTGTCCGGGTTGGGTGCTGGTTTGTGGTGATTCGTTATTGGTTGGTCTTTCGGCCGGCTATTGCGATCAGGCCTCGAGGACCTCCGGCGGCAGGTCGACGTTCACGACGACGTTCTCCTGGCCGCCGCGCGCGAGCACGGCGACCAGCCGCTCATCGGAGACGCACGTCTCCTGGTGGACGAGACGCGCGGGCACAAAGATGAAGTCGCCGGGTCCGGCCTCGGCGCTGTGCTCCAGGCGGTCGCCCCAGCGCATGCGCATGCGGCCCTGCAGCACGTAGATCGCGCTCTCGACGTCGCCGTGATGGTGCGCGCCGGACCGGAAGCCGGGTTCCGTCGTCACCTCGCCCATCCAGACGCCAGAGGCGCCGGCGGTCGCGGCGGAGATGCCGGCGACGCGCGTCATGCCGGGCGTCTGCGCCGTCGTCGCGTCGCGCTCGTGCGGGCGCACCACGCGGACCTCGCTCATCGCAACGCCTTCGTCATGTGCACGAGCGTGAACTCCCGCCGCGCGCCCCAGTCGCGGGTGCGCTCCTCCCCCGCCTCCGCGTACCCGAGGGCGGCGTAGTACGCGGGGAGGCCGTTCTCCCGGATGCAGTGCAGGTGCAGCGCATCGAAGCCGGCATCGCGGGCGCGGCGCTCCGTCTCCGCGATGAGCAGCGCGCCGATGCCGCGGGACTGCGCCTGCCGCGCGACGGCGACAAGGCCGAGCTCAGCGGCCGCGTCCTCCAGCCGCAGGATCCCGTGCGCGACCGCGCGTCCCTCGAGCTCACCGACGATCACTTGCGCGTGCGCGCGTGCGTCCGCGAGCGCGGCGCGCGTCTCCGCGCCGTCCGTGCGCGCGTGGCCGAACAGCCACCAGTCGACGGGCGCGTAGGCGGCGTTGATCAGCGCCACGAGCGCGGGCACGTCGCCCGCCGTCGCGAGCCGGAAGCGCACCGCGGCGCGCGTGGCGGCGTCCGGCGTCCGCGCCGCGCCTACAACTCGGCGTGCTTGGAGCGCGCGCTGTGGCATTGCAGGTTCACCGCCACCGGGAGCGAGGTGATGTGCGTGGGGTACGTCTCGATGTTGACCGCGAGCGCGGTGTTCGAGCCGCCGACGGCCTGGGGGCCGACGCCGAGCGCGTTCACCTTCTCGAGCAGCTCGCGCTCGAACTGCGCCGTTTCCTCGTCCGGGCTGTGCTCGCCGACCGGGCGGGTGATCGCCTTCTTGGCGAGGTACATCGCGTACTCGGACGAGCCGCCGACGCCGACGCCCACGACGAGGGGCGGGCAGGGGTTGCCGCCCGACTCCTCGATCGTCTGCAGCACGAACTCGGTGATGCCCTCCTTGCCGCGGCCGGGGAGCATCACCTGGAACTTCGTCATGTTCTCGCAGCCACCGCCCTTCGGGACGACCGTCAGGCGCAGTTTGTCGCCGGGCACGATCTCGGTGTGGATCACGGCCGGCGTGTTGTTCTTCGTGTTCACCCGCGCGGAAAACGGGCGCTCGACGATCGATGCGCGGAGGTAGCCCTCGGTGTAGCCCTTGCCGACGCCGGCGTTGATCGCGTCGCGCAGCGAGCCGCCGACGATGTGCACGTCCTGGCCCACCTCCGCCATGACCACGGTGGTGCCCGTGTCCTGGCAGAGCGGGATCATCTCGCGCTTCGAGATCTCGACGTTCTCGAGCAGCTCGATGAGCACCTGCTTGCCGAGCGGCGATTTCTCCGTCTCCTCGGCCCTGCGCAGGCCAGCGACGACGTCGTCCGGGAGGACGTGGGTCGCCGTCTCGCAGAGCTGCGCGACGGTTTTCGTGATCTCGTCGACGTGGATCTCCCGCACCCGCGTGCCCGTATCCGTGGTCATTGGTCGTTGCCTCCGCTACTGCCCCGTTCCGCCAGGGCGGGCGCCGGCGCGCCTGCCGGCCCGCCCACCCGGCCTCGGTGGGTCTGGTCCAAATTCGGGGGGCACCCCCGCCACCCGCCAGGGCTCTGCCCCTGGACGGCGGGCTGTCCGCCCCTACGAGCTCACGCCAGGAGCGCGATGAGATCCTTCGTGGCGTCCGCGGCCTTGCGGATCTTCGCCTTCTCGTCGTCGCTCACCGGCATCTCCAGCGTGCGCTTCAGGCCGCCGGCGCCCAGCTGGCACATGACGCCGCAGACGATGCCGTCGATGCCGTACTCTCCCTGGCATCGTACCGCGCAGGGGATCAGCCGGTCTTCGTCGAGCAGGATCGCTTCGACCATCTGCACCGTCGCGGCGGACGGCGCGTAATAGGCGCTCGAGACCTTCATCAGCTCGCCGATCTCGGCGCCGCCGCGCATCGTGCGGGCGACGAGCGCGTCGATCCTGTCCTGAGGCAGGAGCGATGACAGCGGCAGGCCGCCGACGCGCGCCTGCGAGACGACCGGCACCATCGTCGTGTCGGTGTGCCCGCCGAGGACGTAGGCGTGCACGTCGCGCACGGAGACGCCCGTCTCCATGGCGATGAAGGCGCGGTAGCGGGCGGTGTCGAGCGCGCCGCCCTGGCCGAGCACGCGCTCGCGCGGGAAGCCCGAAGCGTCGAGCGCGACGTGGCACATCGCGTCCATCGGGTTCGAGAAGATGATCAGCACCGCGTTGGGCGAAGCCTTCGCGGCGTCCTTCACCTTCTTGCGCACGATCTCGGCGTTGCCGTTGAGCAGCTCCTCGCGGCTCATGCCCGGCTTGCGCGGCGCCCCGGCGGTGCAGACGATGACGTCCGAGCCGGCGGTCTCGTCCCAGCCGTCGGTGCCAGTGATCTTCGTATCGAATCCGAGCCACGACGCCGACTGCGTCATATCGAGGGCCTTGCCGTGGTGCAGGGTCTGCACGATCGCGGGGTCGTCCTGGATGACGACGTCCGCGATGCCCTTCTCGACGAGGCGTTGCGCGATCGCGCCGCCCGTCATGCCGCCGCCGATGACCGTGACCTTCTTGCGTGCGCCCATCGAACCTCCTGCTGGCGCTCCCGGGCGTCGCGGCGCTACGCCGCGCCCGCCCGCATCTTCTCGAGCTTCGCGATCACCGCGTCGGCGACCTGGGCCGTGCCGACGGCGGTCGGGTCGTTGCGGTCGGCCTTCATGTCGTAGGTGACGGACGCGCCCTCGCGGATGACCTCCGCGAGCGCGCGCTCCAGGCGGTCGGCCGCGGCGGTCTCACCCATGTAGCGCAGCATCAGCATGCCGCTAAACATCATTGCCATGGGGTTGACCTTGTTCTGGCCCGCGTACTTCGGCGCGCTGCCGTGGATCGGCTCGAAGAGCGCGGCGACGTCGCCGATGTTCGCGCCGGGCGCGACGCCGAGGCCGCCGACGAGGCCGGCGCAGAGGTCGGAGATGATGTCGCCGTAGAGGTTCGGCAGCACGAGCACGTCGAACCACTCCGGGCGCTGGACGAGCTGCATGCACAGCGCGTCGACCAGCACCTCTTCGTACTCGATGTCGGGGTAGTCCTTCGCCACCTCGCGGCAGACGGTGTAGAAGAGGCCGTCGGTGAACTTCATGATGTTCGCCTTG
>DASRHM010000099.1:0-8791 GCA_035650575.1 Dehalococcoidia bacterium
CCGGGCGCAAGGCGGGAGAGGTCGAGAACGCGGATCCCTTCGAGCGGCAGCATCGGCAGTCCTTTCGAGCGCGGTCGGTCCGGAGGCGGCGTCGCGGCGCCGCGCAGGAAGCGTCACCGCTGAAGCCGCCGAGATCAAGCCGCCCGGCTCAGACGAACGGCTGCGCGATGCCGAGCACGACCAGGACGAGCGACAGCGCGATGACGACGGTCGCCGTCGCGCCGCCGATCGCGTTGAACAATGGCGTGTTCGCCCGCTCGCCCATCAGCTCGCGGTCGTTCGTCAACCGAAGCAGGGAGACGATCACCACGGGCAGCGCCAGCCCATCGATCACCTGGATCGCGAGCAGCGTGGCGGTGAACGGGATGCCGGGCACCATCGCGGCGAGCGCCGAGACGGCGATCATGCCGGTGAAGAGCCCCATGAACACCGGCGCCCGCCGGAAGTCCTGCGCCACGCCCTTCTCGACGCCGAGCGCCTCGGTGACGCTGTAGGCGCTGGTGAGCGCGAGCACCGGCGCGGCGAGGAGGCAGGCGCCGAGCAACCCGACGGCGAAGAGCGCCTCCGCCGCCGAGCCGGCCACCGGCTCGAGCGCACGCGCGGCGTCGGCGGCGCTGTGCACCTCCGTCCCCTGCGCGAAGAGGGCGGCGGCGGTCGCCACCATGATCGAGAGCGCGACGGCGTTCGCGAACAGCGATCCTGCGACGACATCGATCCGCTCGTACACGAAGTCCTCCGGCCGGACCGCCTTCTCGGCGACGGAGGACTGCAGGTAGAGCTGCATGTACGGCGTGATCGTCGTGCCGATCAGGGCGATGACGATCTGCACGCCACCGAGCCCGTGCGGCGGCTCCGGCACGACCAGGCCGTGCGCGACGCTGCCCCAGTGCGGCCCGGCGAGCACCGCTGCGAGTGGGTAGGCGATGAACACCAGACTCATGGCGAGGAAGACGCGCTCCACGGCGCGATATGACCCGAAGACGATGAGCGCCCACAACAGCACCGCCGCGACGGGGATCGCCAGGAGCCGCGGCACGTGCAACAGTTCCGCCGCCGCGCCAATGCCGACGAACTCCGAGAACGTCGTGCCCGTGTTCGCGACGAGCAGCGCCAGCACGACGAACGTCGTCCAGCGCAGCCCGAAGTGCTCCCGCACGAGGTCCGAGAACCCCATGCCGGTGACCGCACCCAGCCGCGCGCACATCTCCTGCACGACGACCAGCGCGACGAGCACGACGAGCATCACCCAGAGGAGCTGGTAGCCGTAGCGCGCGCCCGTCGCGGAGTACGTCGCGATGCCGCCGGCGTCGTTGCCGGCGTTCGCGGCGATCAGTCCGGGACCGATGACAGCGAGGAAGAGGAAGAAGCGGGGAAACCGGCGGGCGAACGGAGACAGCCGCCAGGGCGTGCTAGCCGGCGGCGCGAGCTGCTCCTGCTCCGTGCCTGCGCGTACGTCCGAAATGACTATCGCCCATCTCTATGCGTCAGCCCCCGCCAAACGCGCGGCTGCGCCCCCGTCTCCACGATTCGTTCAACAAGCGGTCCAGCACGTCATCGACGGTGATCGCGCCCAGGAAGCGCCCGTCCTCGTCGACGACCGGGATCGCAAGGAGATTATATTCGCCGATCTTCTCGGCGACCTCCTGCGGCTCATCGTCGGAGGCGACGGTCACCGGGTCCTTCGTCATTACGTCGCGCACCGCGGCGCCCGCGGGCGCGATCAGCGCCTGCCGCAGGCTCAGCACGCCGGCCAGCATGCCGTCGTCCTCGAGCACGAAGAAGTAGTAGGCGAAGTCGGGCGCGTCCTCGGCCGTGCGGAAGATGCGCAAGGCCTCCTCGACCGGCGCGTCCGGCGCGATGCGGAAGACGTTCGTCGTCATCGCGCCGCCGGCGGTGTCCGGGTCGTAGTTCAGCAGCTCGCGGACCGCCGCCGACTCGTCCGCCTCCATGCGCTCGAGCAGCTCCTGGGCGCGCGCCGCCGGCACCTTGGCGAGGATGTCCGCCGCCTCGTCGGGCTCCATCTCCTCGATGAGGTCCGCCGCGCGCTCGACCGGCAGCGCGCTGAGGAAATGTGCCTGCTCTTCGGTCGACATCTCCTCGAGCGTGTCCGCCGCCTGCTCCTCATCGAGCGCGGACAGCACCTCCGCGCCCTCCTGCTTGCTCAGCGCCGAGAGGATGCGGGCGAGCTGCTGCGGCCGCAGGCGCCGGAGCTGGAAGTGCGTCGCGCGCAGCCGCACGGCGGGCGTGTCCGACGCCAGGTACTCGACCTCCCGCCAGTCGACGAGCGACTGGGCCTCGAACCTCCGGCGGAGCCCGTGCGGCACGAGCCGCCGCACGATGGCCTGCCCGCCCGTGTCGAGCGCCACGACGCGATACCCCATGGGCCCGGCGGAGAGGTACAGGTCGTTGACGCGCACGACGCGCGTGCCCCGCACGTCGATCACCTGCCGGTCGAGCACATCGTGCGCGAGGAGGAGCTCGCCGTCGCGGCGGCGGAAGCGCTCGACGTCCACCGCGCCCGTCGCGAGCTGCACGCGGCCCGGCGCCAGCTCCGCCACGCGCGCGATGGGGATGAAGAAGTCACGCGACGCCGCGCGCGAGACGATGCCGACGACGTGCGGGTACACGCCCTCGTAGATCCGCGCGACGACGTCTTTCACGCGCGCGAAGCGCTCGCCCTGCCGCTCCACGATCGGCGACCCGATGATCTCCGAGAGCGGCATCAGGCTGGCGCGGTCGATCAAGGGTGCCTGCTGCTGCGCCACGTACCCTCCTGCCGGGAGGTTACGCCCGCACGATCAGGGGCGGCAAGACGCCGCGGCTAGTGCGCGTCGAGGAAGGCGGTTACGCGCGCGGAGACCTCGTCCGCGTGGGGGCTCTGGAACAGGTCCGTGCCGTGCGCGTCGCCGTCGTAGACCTCCTGCTCCTTCGGGTCCGGGGCGGCGGCCCAGAACTCCTCCTGGCTCTTCTCCTGCGGCACGTCGTCCTTGCTCGTGATGAACAGCTTCGGCACGGTCAGGTCCTTCACGGCCTCCACGGCATCGAGCGGCGGGAAGACGCCCGGCGACGAGATCGAGACGACGCCCGCCACCGGCACCCGCGTCCCGACGACGATCGACGCCGTGCCGCCCATGCTCGCGCCGACGAGGAAGATCTTGCGGAACCCCAGCGCATCGCGCATGTACTCGTACGCCGCCGTCAGGTCCGTATCGACGCGGTCGAACTGCTTGTCGCCCGTCGAGTCGTTGTAGCCGCGGAAGTCGAACGTCAACACCGTGTAGCGCCCGGTCTGGGCGAGCTGCGTCGCGTACGGGAACCACGCCGTCTGGTCGGCCGGCCGCATGTGGGCGAGGATCACGCCCGTCGGCCCGGAGCCGAAGAGCCGCCCGCTGAGCACGATCGGCTCCTTGTCCTCGTCGCCCTTCTCCGGCGTCGTGCTGTACGTCGACTGAATCGTCACCGGGCGCGAGCCGGACTCGGCGGTCTCGATCACCTCGGGCGAGGGCGTGGCGGGCTTCGCCTCCGAGCAGGCGGCGAGCAGCAGCGGCAGCGCGAGCGCGCAGAGTGCGAGCGCCAGGCGGGACGGCGCGCGCCGGGCCATCAGTGCGAGGGGCCGGGCGCCGGCTCCGACGTCCCGAGCTGGAAGGGCTCTTCACCCTCGGCGAGGAGCTGGGCGCGCGCTTGCTGCGCCACCGGCAGCCCCCAGATCTTGATGAAGCCCACGGCGTTCGACTGGTCGTACTGGTCGCCGCGGTCGTACGTGGCGAGCGCGTAGCTGTAGAGGCTCTTCGGCGACTTGCGCCCGACCGCGACGGCCTGGCCCTTGTGCAGGCGCATGCGCACGGTCCCGGTTACGTGCCGCTGCGTGCTCTGGACGTACGCCGCCAGGTCCTGGTGGTGCGCCGTGAACCAGAGGCCGTTGTAGATCAGGTCGGCGTACTCCTGCCGCAGCGCGTTCTTCGTGCGCAGTTGCGGCTTCGAGAGCGTCATCTGCTCCAGCGCCTCGTGCGCCGCGTGCAGCGTCCACGCCGCCGGCGCCTCGTAGATCTCGCGCGACTTGATGCCGATCAGCCGGTCCTCGACGAGGTCCGTGCGGCCGACACCATGCTCGCCCGCCCACTGGTTCAGCGTCTGCACCAGCGTCACGCCGTCCATCTCGTGCCCGTCGAGGCTCACCGGCCTGCCGTGCGCGAAGCCGATCTCGACCTCGCGCGGCGTCTCCGGCGCGTCCTTCACGGACCGCGTCCAGGCGTAGATGTCCTCCGGCGGCGCCTGCCACGGGTCTTCGAGCACGCCTGCCTCGATGCTGCGGCCCCAGAGATTCTCGTCGGTGCTGTACGGGCTGGCCTTCGTCGCGGGCACCGGCACGCCGCGCGCCGCCGCCCATTCGATCTGCTCCTCGCGGCTCATGCGATGCTCGCGCACCGGCGCGATGATCTCGAGGTCGGGCGCCAGCGCCTGCGTGCTCACATCGAAGCGCACCTGGTCGTTGCCCTTGCCGGTGCAACCGTGCGCGATGGCCGTCGCCCCCTCCTCGCGCGCGACGTCCACGAGCATCTTCGCGATGAGCGGACGGCCGATCGCGGTGGCGAGCAGGTACGAGCCTTCGTACACGGCGCCGGCCATCAGCGCAGGGAACGCGAAATAGTCGATGAACGGCCGCTTGCCGTCGCGCACCAGCGCCTTCACGGCGCCGATCTGTATCGCGCGCTGTTCGACGGTCTGGAGGTCCTTCTCGTTGCCCAGGTCGATCGTCAGCGCGACGACGTCGAAGCCGCGCTCTTCCTGCAGCCAGCGGATCGCGACGGACGTATCGAGGCCGCCGGAGTACGCGAGGATGACTTTTCGGGCCATGAAGCGGGCTCCCGCCGCGTGCGGAGGGCGATGGGTGAATGGATCATTTGTACGAGAATCGGCCGCGATGGCGCAACCGGAGCGGGAGCAGGAGGGAGGACGACAGAGGCAAGAGGGAGGGAACGCCCATGCGCTCGCTCCTCCCCACTCACTCCGCGAGGAGGTTCATCACGAGCCCGGTCGGCAGCTTCGGGTAGAAGTACGTCGACTTCTGCGGCATGCGACCGCCGGCGTCCGCGACCGCGAGCACCTGCGCAACCGGCGTGGCGTTCAGCAGGAACGCCACCCCTCCCGCGGCGCGCGCCTGCGCGATCGCCTCCGATGCGTCCTGCGTGTAGCTCACCGCGCCGCCCGCCGTCAGTTCGCGCTCGCTGATGCCGAATGCCGGCGCCAGGACGCCGTACTGCAGGACGTTGACATCGAGCCGCCGCCACGCTTCGTCGTGCCCGGCCGGCATCGATGCCTCCACGGCGGCGCGGTCGCTGAGCGTCAGCAGGTGCGCGGAGTCGCCTTCGAGACCGACGGCGACGAACGCCGGCGCCTCGCGTCCCGCCGCGGCGAGCAGCGAGAGCAGCCCGCGCACGGCGTCAGCGTCGAACGCCGGCGGCGTCACGTCCTCGATGTCGAACCGCGCGCCGAGCGCCGCCAGCGGCTGCGCCGGCCGCGACGGCGGCGTCACCACGCGATGCGTCGGCAGCACGAGCAGCCCGGGGTCGGCGTGGTGCGTGAGGGCCATCAGCACGAAGTTCTCCGGCTCCTCGCCGGACCACGTCGCCGCGCGCGCACGCGCCTCGTCCCGGTACGCGAGCGCCGTCTCGTAGCGATGGTGCCCGTCGGCGATGTAAACGTCGCACTGCGCGAGGTGCGCGGCGAAGGCGTCACACGCGGCCGGCGAATCGATGCGCCACAGCGTGTGTCGCTGTCCGTCGGCCTCGCACGAGAGCAGCGGTGCGCCGCAGTCCGGCATCGGCGCCGGCCGCCCCGGGTCCGCGCGATGCCGGTACAGGGAGTACACCGGGCTCACCTGCGTGCGCGTCGCCCGCAGCAACTCGAGCCGGTCCGCCTTCGGGTTCGCGAGCGTGTGCTCGTGCGGCTTCACCGCGCCTTCGTCCCAGGGCGTCAGCCGCACCGCCGCGAAGACGGCGTCGCGCGCGTACGACCGGCCGTCGTGCGAGAACTCCTGCCGGTACGCGTACAGCGCGGGCGCCGCGTCGCGCACCAGCACGCCCGCCGCGCGCCACGCCCCGAGTTCGCGCGCGGCCCGCGTGTAGCGGTTCTCGCGCGCGTCATCGCCCGGGCGCTGCTCACCGTACTCGATGCGCACGATGTTCTCGGCGCTACGGGCGTACAGGTCGCGCTGCCCCTCGGGGGAGATCACGTCGTATGGCGGGGCGATGGTCCGAGAGAGGTCGACGCGCCCGGGGTCATACCGCAGCGCGCGAAACGGGCATACGTCCGCCATGCCGGGAGTATAGGGACTGGGGACGCCTCGAGCGCGGCGCGCGCGGGCGGTTGGAGGCAGGACGCCACGACCGGCGGATCGCCGAATTCGGAGCGCGGGCTCGTTTTGACATTTTTCGTGTTTTTCCGTCAGGGGGTGTCAGTGGCCCGCTCGCGAGGCTCGGGCGGTGGCGCCGGCGGCGGGCGTGCAGCGCCTCGAGCTCGTGCGGGGTCGTGGAGAGCTGGCAGCGGACGCGGGCTTGGATGCGCAGGACGGGCGCAAAGCGCTCGAGGTCCGGCAGTGCGCGGTGTTGGGGCGCAGGCGTGATGTCGGGCATGGGTGTTCGGCCCTCCCCTGGGGTGATCGTGCCGGATCAGGGTGCGCAGGGCGAAGCGGTGCGCGTCACCGCGCCTGATCCGCCGCGCGACGGTAGACAGCCCCGTGGGCGCAGCCGGCGGACAGGCGGTGTTCGCGTACTTCAAGAAGGGCGCGCAATCCGGCACGCCGGAGTACGCGGAGGACCTAAACGCGAGCGGCGTCAAGGACAGCATCGAGCACGACGGGTACGTGGCCGACCGTATCGTGAGCAGCGCGCCGGTTGGCGCCGTCGGCCGTCGCCGCGCAACTCGCCTGCGCTGGAATGCAAGCCCGGCTACGCGTGCGGACGCTGCGCGTCACGCGCAGACGCCTCCGAAGATCAAACATCTAACCTCCGGCATGAGGCGCAGTTCGCGCCGCTCGCGCCAGCTCTCGTCCCGCGCGCCTCATGCCGCTCGCCCCACCGGGGCACCGCCCCTACACTGGCCCGCATGAGCTTCTACTGCGTCTTCTGCGAGATCGTCGCGCGGCGCGAACCCGCCGACATCCGCTACGAGGACGACGACGTGATCGTCTTCCGCAACCGCCTCAACTGGGTGCCGGTGATGCTCCTCGCCGTGCCGAAGCAGCACCTGCAGCAGGGCGAGCTGTGGACCTCCGACGTCATCGCGAAGGTCGCGAAGGTGGCGGCGGAGGTCGGCGCGCAGCATTGCCCCAACGGCTTCCGCCTGCTCTCCAACTTCGGCTTCGATGCGATGCAGTCGCAGGCGCACGCGCACGTGCACATCCTCGGCGGCACGCACCTGGGCGAGTACGCCTAGCGGCCTCGAGCGAAGACGGGGGGATGGACGGCCGGGGTGGAGCGCCGCGGGCCGGACGCCTCCACCTTCGTCATCGGGACCTGGTCTTCGCGCGGCTACGCGCGCTCCGCGCGCGCCGGCGGCTCGACGCCGAGCTTGCCCAGCGCCTCGACCTGCAGCGCGTTGAGGCGCTGGATGCCGGCGGACGCGAGGTCCACGAGGCGGTCCATCATCGCCCGGTCGAACGGTTGCCCCTCCGCCGTCCCCTGCACCTCGACGAAGTGGCCGGCGTCGGTCATCACGACGTTGAAGTCGACCTCCGCCGACGAGTCCTCGACGTAGTCCAGGTCGAGCACCGCCTCGCCCTCGACGACGCCGACGCTGACGGCGCCGACCAGCCCCGTCATGGGCAGCGCGCCGACGACGCCGTCGCGCACGAGCCGGTTGAGCGCCTGCGCCAGCGCGACGCAGCCGCCCGTAATGGCGGCGGTGCGCGTGCCCCCGTCCGCGCGGATCACGTCGCAGTCGACGATGAAGTTGCGCTCGCCGAGCAGGTCCAGGTTGACGACACTGCGCAGCGCGCGGCCGATGAGCCGCTGGATCTCCTGCGAGCGGCCGCTCTGGCGCCCGCGCGCCGCCTCGCGCTCGGAGCGCGTGTTCGTCGAGCGCGGGAGCATGCCGTACTCGGACGTCACCCAGCCGCCGCCGGTGCCGCGCAGGAACTGCGGCACACGGTCCTCCATGCTCACGGTGCAGATCACCCACGTGTTGCCGAAGCGCACCATCGCCGAGCCCTCCGCGTGGTCCAGGAAGTCCGGCTCGATGCTGACCGCGCGCAGCTCATCGGCCCGGCGGCCGTCGTGTCGTGGCACGCAACGCTCCCGTCTTCGGCGCCCGGCGCCGCCCGCAGTGCGCCCGCACGATATCGCGCGCCCCGGCCACCGGCCAGCGCTCAGCGGTCCGTGCGAAGGCGCAGCGTGCGCCCGTCCGTCTCGATGCGCAGCGCGCCGTGGTCCGCGGTGTTGTACACGGCGGCGTAGGCTTGCAGGCGTTGCACCGTTTCGGGCGCCGGGTGCCCGAAGGGGTTGTCGCGCCCGGCCGAGATCAGCGCCAGGCGCGGCCGCACCGCATCGAGGAAGCGCGCGGTGCTCGATGTCGCGCTGCCGTGGTGCGCGACCTTCAGCACGTCGGCGCGCAAGTCCGCGCCGTCGGCGAGCAGCGCACGCTCGGCGTCCGCGCCGATGTCCGCGGTGAAGAGCATGCGCACGTCGCCGTACGTCAGCCGCAGCACGACGCCCGTGTCGTTGACGTCCGCCGCCGCCGCCATCGCCTCGTCGGGGCCGAGCACGTCCAGCCGCGCGCCGGAGCCGAGGTCGAA
>DASRHM010000100.1:0-9036 GCA_035650575.1 Dehalococcoidia bacterium
CGCCCGTGCGATCGAGGAGGTGCTCGCCCGCGCGCCCGAAGCCGAGGCCGTGGTCGCCGACCAGTTCGGCGATGAGTCGCTGATCCGCGACGCGCTGAAGACGCGCGGCCGCACCGTGCGCCTCGTGCAGATGCACCGCGCCGAGCGCGACCCCGCCGTCGCCGCCGCCTCGATCCTCGCCCGTGCGGAGTTCCTGCGCCGCCTCGACGCTCTCGGCCGGCAGGCCGGCTTGCGCCTCCCGAAGGGCGCCTCGTCCGCGGTCGATGCCGCCGCTCGCGCGCTCGTCGCCTCCCGCGGCGAGGACGCACTGCGCGCCGTCGCCAAGCTGCACTTCCGCACGACCGGCAAGGCCCGGGGCTGACGCCCGCCCCGCTATACTGGGTCGTGCCAGCGGGCCGGGTGGCCGCTCCTTCGGGAGAGGAAAGTCCGAACTCCACAGGGCAGGGTGCCGGCTAACGGCCGGGCGCTGCGAAGCGACGGAAAGTGCCACAGAGACATACCGCCCGCGCGAGCGGGTAAGGGTGAAATGGTGCGGTAAGAGCGCACCGGCGTCGTGGAGACACGGCGGCCGGGCAAACCCCACCCGGAGCAAGGCTACATAGGGGACCGCGTCCGCGAGGACTCAGGGTGGCCCGCCCGAGCGTCCCGGGTCAGCCGCTCGAGCTGCGGGGCAACTCGCAGCCCAGATAGATGGCCACCGCCCGCGAGGGTACAGAATTCGGCTTACAGGCCCGCTGGCACATCCGGCATTCCCCGCCTCGCGTCGTCCCCGCTCCAACATCGACCATCGCGACGCTCTCGCCGCAGCCTCTCGATCGCGGTCGCGTCGCCGTTGCATGTCGGGCGGGGCTTCGCACATCGTCAGCTCAGGAGCGCGCCGATTGTCGAACCTGACGACTGTGAACTCACCGGAACGGCAACCGCTCGAGGAATCGACCGATCGGTCGTGGTCGCGCGCGGCGGATGTGCCGGTCCGCTCCGTTTGCGTCCACGTGCTCACCCCCGGACAATGACGCCGGTCAGGAGGCCTCCATGAAACTCGTCCTCGCGCTCGCGCTCGCCGCTGCGGCGCTCGCCGCCGTCGCCTGCGGCAGCGATAGCAACAAGTCGGGAAACCCGCCCGGCGCGCTCACGCCCGCTCGCCCCGGCAGCCAGGGTGGCTCGCCGAAGACCTCCAGCGGCAACACGCCGGCCGGCGGCCCCACGCTCCCGGTCGAGTCCGATGGCAACGCGCCCGGCATCCCGCCGCTCAGCGGCCCGGTGCAGACCACCCCGAGCGGGCTCAAGTACATCGACGAGAAGGTCGGCGATGGCCCCTCGCCCGGCGCCACTCAGACCGTGACCGTCAACTACACCGGCTGGCTCACGAACGGCCAGAAGTTCGATGCGTCGGCGGACCACGGTGGCCCCGCCACGTTCGCGCTCAACCAGGTGATTCCCGGCTGGACCGAGGGCTTGCAGACGATGAAGGTCGGCGGCAAGCGGCGCTTGATCGTGCCGGGCAACCTGGGCTACGGCGCGCGCGGCTTCCCGCCCGATATCCCTCCGAACGCGACGCTGATCTTCGACGTCGAGCTGCTCGCGATACGCTAGCGGCATGCCACTCTGGTTCGGACGCAGACGAAAGCGAAGGAGCGCAGCGATGGGCGACGAGACCACCACGCCGAGCGGGCTCAAGTACGTCGATGAGGTCGTCGGCGAAGGCGATTCGCCGCAGAAGGGCAAGCGCGTCCGCGTGCACTACACCGGCCGCCTGACGGACGGCAAGAAGTTCGACAGCTCCGTCGACCGCGGCGAGCCGTTCGAGTTCGTCATCGGCATCGGCCAGGTGATCCGCGGCTGGGACGAGGGCGTCATGTCGATGCGCGTCGGCGGCAAGCGCCAGCTCATCATCCCGCCGGACCTCGGCTACGGCGCCCGCGGCGCCCCGCCCGTCATCCCCCCGAACGCCGAGCTGGTGTTCGATGTCGAATTGCTCGGCGTCGCCTGACCGCTAGCCCGCCCGCTCGAGGAAGCCTTCGACGGCCGCGTTGAACGCGTGCGGCTGCTCGAAGTACGCCGAGTGCCCGCTCGACGGGATCACCACGTACTCCGACCCCGGCACCGCCCGGTGACACCGCTCGATGATCGCCGGCGGCGTGATCGCGTCGTGCGCGCCGACGAGGAACAGCACCGGGATGCCGGACTGCGCGAGCCGCTCGGCCGAGCTCCCGCGATAACCGGGGATCGGCGCCAGGAAGTCCTTCGGACGGGGCGGGTTGAGGCGGGCGATCGACCGGTACAGGAAGTCCAGGTGCTCGGCCCGCTCGCGCAGCGCCGGCGACACCGCACGCCGCATCAGCGACTGTTGCCCGACCTCGCTGCTGCGATGCGCGTCCTGCAGCTCGCGCACGTCGTCGTCGACGGCGCCGCCCGTCGTGCCGGCGAGCACGAGCGCCCGGCAGCGCCCGGGGTTTCGCAGCGTGAAGCCGACCGCCGTCCGCCCGCCCATCGACTGCGCCACGATGCGCACGTCCTCGACCTCGAGGTGGTCGAGGAGCGCGCGCAGGTCTTCGTGGAACGCCGTCCGTCCGCGCCGCGCCTCCCCCTCGCCGTCGCGGCTGCGCCCGAACGCGCGATGGTCGAAGACGATGCAGCGATACCGCTTTGCGAAGTGCGGCACCTGCTGCCACCAGCTCAGGTGGTTGCCCCCGGCGCCGTGCGCGAACACCAGCGCCGGGCCGGAGCCATGGGTCTCGTAATACAGGCGGATGCCGTTGATCGGCGCGAAGGGCACGGTCCGATTCTAAGCCCGCGCCCGCACAAACAGAATCGCGAGGCCCCACGCCTCGCGATTTCCGTCCGTTGCCTGGTCTGAGGTCCCCGGGGGCCAGGGCGCGATGTCTGTGGTCCCCGTTTGTGGCGCCCTGGCCCTTTTGGTCACCACCCCGCACGGGAGGTCAAGTCGTGCGGTGTGGTTGCGTCCTACATCCGCATCGTAAGGGGCCGCTGTTAAACGCCCGTAAACCATGACCTAAGAATCGATGCGGGTTCCCACCCCGGCCCGAAGCTATGCCGCCTCGAGCCCCTCGCGGTCCATCAGCGCCAGCAGCGCATCGACGACGCGGGCGCTGTAGCGGCTGCCGGCGCCGTCCCGCAACTCCGCGAGCGCCTCGTCGAGGCTCATCGCCGGCCGGTAGGTCTGGTCCGTCGTCAGCGAATCGAGCACGTCCGCCACCCGGCAAATCATCGCCGAGAGCGGGATCTCCGGCTCGCGCAGCCCGCGCGGGTAGCCTCGCCCGTCCGGCTGCTCGTGGTGCGCGGCGGCGCACTCGACGATCGCCGCCGGCAGCACCCGCTCGAGGATCGAGGCGCCCATCGCCGGGTGCAAGCGCACCCGCTCCAGGTCGTCGGCCGTGAGCGCGCTTGGCTTCTTGAGCAGCGCCAGGTCGACGCCGATCTTGCCGATATCGTGGAGCAGCGAGCCGAGCCGGATGTACGCCGTCTCCTCGGCGGGCACGCCCAGCTCCTCGGCGAGGCGGGTGGCGTAGTCCGCCGTCCGCTGGCAGTGGCGGAGGTTCTCGTCGTCCCAGACGACCATCGCCTGCACGAGCGCCTCGACCGTCGGGCGGAACGACTCAGGACTAGCGGCGCGTTCCTCCAGCATCGCCTCTATAGTCGGCCCGAGCCCCCACGTCCGACAGGGTGCGCGCTCCCGACAGCATGCCGGCTGAATGACACTCCCCCGCCGGCGGCGACGCTCCGCCGCATCCAGTAGTGGCGCGTTGGGCTTGGAGCTTGCCCGAACTCCCCCATACGCTCCCCCAGGCGACCCGCCCTCTCCCTCCATGGGATGGTGCAGCGCCGAAGGCGCGGATGGGGGCCCCAGCGCGATGTAGAACACGAAAAAATCACAAAACGAACTGCGGCCCGGTACCCGCCCTCCGGCCTTGGGTGCGAGACGCGCGCGAGCGGGGGCATGGCGATCCGGGGGTGTCCCACGAAAACATCCCAACCCTCGTCGGCGGCGGGCGGCAAGGACCGCCGTGAACGCGCCCGTCCATCGCTCCCCGGCCCGGCAAGCGGTAAGCTCCGGCCGCAGAGAGCGGAGGCGCACGTGAAGATCACCGAGGTCCGCACCCGCCGGTTCGTCCTCGACCAGCAGGACCACCCCTTCCACCCCACCTGGCGCCCGTTTCCCGAGCGCACCCAGGATGTGACGGTCGTCGAGATCCATACGGACGAGGGCATCACCGGCATCGGCGCCGGCGGCGTCCTGACGCGCCTGAACACCGCAGCGGCGCTCTTCGTCGGCCGCGATCCGCTCGCGATCGAAGAGCACTGGCACCTGCTGCGCGGCATCGCGCATTTCATGGGACGCCCTTGGCCGATCGAGGTCGCCCTCTGGGACATCGCCGCGAAGAAGGCGGGCGTGCCGCTCGCGAAGCTGCTCGGCGGCAAGCACGACAAGCTCCTCGCCTACTGCTCGACCGGCGAGATCCATCCGCTCGAGCAGCGGGTCGAGGACGTTCTGCGCCTGCGCGAGGAGGGCTTCCGCGCGGTGAAGCTGCGTTTCCACAACCCGGACTGGCGCATCGACCTGAAGACGCTCGACGCCGTGCGCAAGGCCGTCGGTGACAGCATGACGATCATGGTCGACGCCAACTGGGGCTGGTACCTGCCCGGCGACCGCACGGAAGGGCGCTGGGACCGCAAGACCGCGCGCACCGTCATCCGCGAGCTCGAGCGCTACGACGTCTTCTGGATCGAAGAGCCGCTGTACGCCTACGACTACGACGGCCTCGCCGAGTTGCGCGCGAACACGACCGTGCGCATCGCCGGCGGCGAGCTGAACGCGGGCCTGCACGAGTTCCAGGTCTACTTCGACAAGGGCAGCTTCGACGTCTACCAGCCCGACTGCACGTTCGCCGGCGGCATCACCGTCGCGAAGAAGGTCGCCGGCATGGCGGAGGCCGCCGGCCTGCTCTTTGCGCCGCACACGTGGACCAACGGCCTCGGGCTCGCCGCGAATCTGCAGGTGGCGGCGTCGGTCTCCAACTGCCCGTTCATCGAGTTCCCGTACGACCCGCCGAACTGGCTGCCCGAGTACCGCGACTTCATGCTCACCGAGCCGTTCCAGATTGACTCCGAAGGCTATCTGCACGTCCCCGACAAGCCGGGCCTCGGCGTGGAGCTCGACGAGGAGCGGCTCCGCGCGCTCGAACGTGCCTAAGGGCGCCGCGCTCATCGCCGGCATGCTCGCGATGCTGCTCGCCGTCGGCGGGCTGGCCGCTGGCGTCGTGATCTGGGGCGGCGGCGGCAAGACGCGCGGCCTCGTCGTCGGCAACCGCAGCCAGCGCGCCGTGATCGTGAGCTTCGAGCATGGCCCGACGCTGACGCTGCAGCCCGACGAGCAGCGCACCATCTCCGCCCGCCGCGACGACTACCCCCAGACGGTGCGCGTCACCGCGCCCGATGGCACGCTCCTGTTCGAGCGGCGCCTCGAGTACGCGGAGATCTCCGCGCTCACCTTCCGCCTCACGATCGACGACCGCGGATTCATGCTCACGCCCGTCGCCGTCGATTAGGGCAGGCCGGCCCGTTCGAGCCGGTCGCGCATCTTCTTCTCGCTGAGCTGCCCGAAGTACACCGACGAGATATTGCCGTCGCGGTCGATGAAGAAGCTGTCGGGCAGTCCGCGCAGCCGGTACTGCTCGAACACGGCGCCGCTGCGGTCGAAGACGAGCGGCAGCGTCAGCCCGAGCCCGTCGAAGAACGACTGCGCGTCGTCCGGCTTGTCCTGCCAGTTCACCTCGAGCACTTCCAGCCCCGCGTCGCGCTTCTCGTCGTAGAGCTTCTGGATGTCCGGCAGCTCCTGCTTGCACGGCACGCACCACGTCGCCCAGAAGTTCACCCAGACGACCTTTCCGCGCAGGTCGCTGAGCTTCACCAGCCTCCCGCTGGCGTCGCGCAAGGCGAAGTCGGGCGCGGGCTGCCCGGTTACGGGCGGGCGGCCCGAGAGGGCGCCGGTCCCCGCTTCGGGCGATGCCTCGCCGGCCGCCGTCGGCGCGGCCCCGATGTCGACGGGTCCGGCGCTGTCGCCGCTCCCGCCCGCCCGGAATAGCACGAGCGCCGCGATGAGCGCCGCGAGCAGCACCCCGCCGATCCCGAGCCGCACGATGGTTCGGTCGAGAGGGGACCGGGTGGGGCGCTCCGGGGTCATGCCCGATCACTATACGCAGCGCGGCGGACACGCGCTTCCTTGACCCCCACCATCGCCGGATGTACCTACAGCGGGATGCGACGCGACTGGCGGGCGGTGTGGCGGTGGCGGCGGTCGGTCGTCGCGCTCGCCTTCGCCCTCCCGCTCGTCACCGGGGGCTGCGGGCTCTGGGATGAACCGCCGGCGGTGTCGCCGACCCCCGCGCACTCGAACGCGCTCCTCAACCCGGGCTTCGAGGAGGGTTCGAGCCAGTGGGAGACCTCCCCACGCGAGGACTGGCAACTCTATGCCATCGCCGATGGCGTTGCGCACAGCGGCCAGCACTCGCTGCAGCTCTCGCTCGCCGGTGGGCTGCCCCAGCACGTCGCCGGCGGCGTGCAGATCCTGCGCGGCGCGCCGCTGCCCGAGTTCCTCTCCGGCTTCTACCGCGTCGATGGCTGGCAGCGCGGCGATCCGCCGCGCTACGTCCAGTTCGAAGTCATCACGCACGGCCCGGACGCGCCCGACGGCCTGACCGACCACACCCTCCGGTTCGTGATCGGCGGCCTCGATGCGAGCGTCAGCGACCCGCCCGGCACGGCGACCGTCTTCCTCCGGCGGGGCGACCCCGCTACCCGCTGGACGTACTTCGCCTATCCCATCGCGAGCGTCTTCGAGCAACGCTTCGGCGCGCCACCGCAGTCGTTCGACTCGATCGAGCTCTCCTTCGAGGCCCGCTTCGACGCCCCGCCCGGCAGCGGCGCCGCGTCGGGCATGACAGCCTACTTCGACGACCTGTACGCCGGGCCGCAGTACGGCAACCCGAACCGACCGAACGATTGACGCTGCGGGCGCGCCTTTCACCAATCCTGACTGTTTCGCTAAACTTTGCAGCAGAAGTTTCGCCGGAGGCTGACCGTTGCCGACCTACGAATATCTCTGTGACGCCGGGCACCGCTATGAGAAGCGCGAGGGCTTCGACGCCCCGGCCCGCCAGAAATGCCCGTCCTGCGGCAAGGCCGCCAATCGCGTGATCCAGGCGCCACCCATCGTCTTCAAGGGAAGCGGCTTCTACAAGACCGACAGCCGGGGCTCGGGCGCCGTCGACTCGGCGCCATCGGCGGACGCCTCCGCCTCGAGCGATACCGGTTCGGGCGACTCGAGCGCCGAACCCGCCGCCGCCGGCTAGCCCTCGCCCGTGCGCGTCGTCGTCCAGCGCGTCTCGCGTGCCGCCGTGCGCGTGGACGGCGAGACCGTCGGGGCGATCGGCCGTGGGCTGCTGCTCCTCGTCGCCGTCGCCGCAGGCGACACGGAGGAGACGGCTCGCCGCATGGCCGCAAAGGTCTCCGCACTGCGCCTCTTCGCGGACGCCGGCGGCCGCTTCGAGCGCTCGCTGGTCGAGTCCGGTGGCGGCGCGCTCGTCGTCTCGCAGTTCACGCTGCTCGCCGATGTGCGCCGGGGCCGGCGCCCGAGCTTTACCGCCGCCGCCGCGCCCGAGTTCGCCGCGCCGCTCGTCGATGCAGTCGCCGATGCGCTGCGCGCCGAAGGCGTGACGGTCTCGACCGGCCGGTTCGGCGCCATGATGGATGTCGAGCTGGTGAACGATGGGCCGGTGACGATCGTCGTGGACAGCGCGGACCTCGACCGCCCGCGCCGTCAGCCCTCCGGCTGAAGCACGAGGCAGCGCCCCTCGCCGCACGCCTCCATCACCGCGTCCGCCGCCTGGTCCGCCGTCATCCGCGTGTTGTCGATGATGCAGCCCGCGAACGCGCCCGCGTCGTGGAACCGCTTCCACAGCTCGCGGAGCCGGTCCTCCGGCACGCGCAATGTCTCCTCGCGCGCGAGCCCGCGGCGCACCGTCTCCTCGAGCGACGGCAACAGCAGCGCGAAGTGCACCGGCACCCGCGCCGTCGGCAACTCCTCGAGGTACACCGGCAGCAGGTGCGGCAGCACGACCGCATCGATGAAGACGCCGTACAGCTCCTGCGCGAAGGCCGACGCCGCGCGCGCGGCCGCGCGCGTCACCATCCGGTTCTGGCGCCCCGCCTCCGGGTGCCACGGCCGCAGGCGCCCCAGGCGCACCGACGCGTAGAGCATGTCCGTCTCCAGGTGCACCGTCCGGTCGTAGCGCTCGCAGAGCGACTCGCAGACGCTGCTCTTGCCGCTGCCCGGCGGCCCGGAGACGATCACGATCTGCGACATCAGACCGTCGCCACTTCGAGGCTGATATCGAGCGCCGGCGCCGAGTGCGTCAGCCGCCCGACGGAGATGTAGTCCACGCCCGTCTCGGCGATGTCGCGCACGCTGTCCAGCGTCACGCCGCCCGAGGCCTCGACGAGCGCCCGGCCGGCGATCAGTTCGACGGCGCGCCGCATCTCATCGACCGGCATGTTGTCGAGCAGGATGACGTCCGCGCGCCCCGCCAGCGCTTCCTTCACCTCCTCCAGGTTCGTCACCTCGATCTCGACGCGCATCGTGTGGGCCGAAGCCTCGCGCGCCCTCACGATGATCGTCTCGAGGTCCGGCGCCCCGCGGTCGCGCGCCGCGCGGATGTGGTTGTCCTTGATCAGCAGCCCTGACCCGAGCCCGAAGCGGTGGTTCTGCCCGCCGCCCGCCCGCACGGCGTAGCGCTCCAGGTGGCGCATGCCGGGCGTCGTCTTCCGCGTGTCGAGGATTCGCGCGCCGGTGCCCGCGACGGCGTGCACGAACTCGTCCGTGAGCGTCGCGATCCCGGACAGCCGCTGCAGGAAGTTCAACGCGACTCGCTCGGCCGACAGGATCGACCCGAGCGGCCCCTCCACCTCGGCGATCTCCGTCCCGGCCTCCACGCGCGTGCCGTCTTCCACCAGCGCGTC
>DASRHM010000101.1:0-51728 GCA_035650575.1 Dehalococcoidia bacterium
CCGCGCCACGTGGCAGCAGGTGCGCGACGCCATCGACGACCCGGGCGCCGTGGTCCTCGACGTCCGCTCGCTCGACGAGTACGAGGGCCGCACGGTCCGCGCCGCGCACGCCGGGCACATCCCCGGCGCAGCGCACGTCGAGTGGACGGACGCGACCGCGGGGGACAACGTCCTCAAGTCACCCGCGGAGCTCCGCGCCATGTACGAGGCCGCGGGCGTCACCCCGGACAAGCGCGTCATCGCCCACTGTCAGCTCGGCATCCGCGCGGCGCACACGTGGTTCGTGCTCAAGCACGTGCTCGGCTACCCGGACGTGCGCAACTACGACGGCTCGTGGCAGGAGTGGGGGAACCGCAACGACCTGCCGGCCGAGCTGTAGCGATCAGTACGCGTCGATCTCCCGCAAGCGCGCGTCGCTGATGCCAAAGTGATGCGCGACCTCGTGGCGGACGACGTGCCGCACCCGAGCGCGCAGGTCGGCCTCGTCCCGTGCGAGCTGCTGCAGCGGCGCGCGGAAGACGACGATGCGGTCCGGCAAGGCCATGTGGTAACCCTGGCCGCGGCGGGGGAGCGGGACGCCGCGATACACCCCCAGCAACGTCCCGCGCACCGGCTCTGATGCGCGCGCATAGTCGTCGGGCCGGGCGCGCTCCTCTACGGCGAACTCCAGGTTCTGCAGCCGCTCGCGGAACTCTTCGGGCAGCCCTTCGACTGCCTCTGCGACCATCGCCTCGAACGCCGGCAGGTCGACCTCGAACACGCGCGTCAGCTCCCGCTACAGCGTCACCGTATCGGCGCGGCGCCAGAGATACCACGTGCCGGCGCTACGATACGGCCGCCACCTCTCGGCGATGCGCGACATCATCGGCGGGTCAGGCAGGTCATCAAGGTTGTATGCGCGCATCATCGACGCGCGCACGCCGTAGTCCCCGACGGGCAGCACGTCCGGCCGCCCGAGGCAGAAGATCAGCAGCATGTCGGCGGTCCAACGGCCGACGCCCCTGATCTGCGTGACCGCGGCGATCACCTCCTCGTCGCTCGCGCGGCGCAGCGCCCGGTTGTCGAGCGCGCCCGAGGCGAAGTGCTCGGCGACGCTCTTCAGGTACGACGACTTCTGCCGGGAGAGCCCGACGCCCCGCAGCGTCTCCCCGTCCGCGGCGAGCAGCTCCTCCGGCTCCGGCACGCGGCCGCCGAAGAGCGCGAGGAACCGCCGCTCGATCGCCGCCGCGGCCGCGCCGGCGAGCTGCTGGTACAGCACCGAGCGCAGGAGCGCCTGGTAGGGCTCTCCGCGCACCTCGATCGCGTAGGCGCCGACGCGCTTCACGATGCCGCGCATCACCGGGTCGGCGCGCAACAGGTGCTGGCGAGCAGCGTCGGCGTCGTACGGGAGCGCGCGGCGGCGCAGGATATTCGGCATGCGCGCATGCTACTGGATGCCGCGCTCGCGCAGATCAGCTCGCGCCGGGCCTGCTGGCAGGTGCTGACAGGAGCGCGGGTCGCGCGCCGGCCTTACCTGGCGGCGTGCGTGGCGTGCAGGGCGAAAAGCAGGCGATGCGGCGCTCTCGGCGAGCACGGACGAGATGCCGCCGGGCAGGATGCCGTTCTGATGCGCGCACGGTGACGTTCATGGAAGTGACGGCCCGCTCCTTGCGGACATGCTCGATGTGCATCGGGACCGACCGGCCGATCATCGCGTTCAGGATCGCGTCCCACTCGCCGTTGTCGTCCGCGGGACGCCGGCCGGGCGGCCCGGGCCGACCATCGGAGTCGCTTTCACCCTGCGGCTTGCCGCTCGACCCTCACATCCCCACGCGAGGCCAGGCGCACCACGTCGCATAGCGCCCGAACTCGTCCCGGGCGATGCATCCGGCGGCAAGCCGCACGGCGGCGCGTACGGCCGCGTCCGGCACGCCGAGCTCGATCGCGATCTCGGTCGCGGTCAGCGGCTCGCTCCGCACGAGCGTGTCGTACACGTCGGCGGGAACGATGCGCGGTCCAATCGTCTGTAGTGTGGTCATGGTGGCAGTCCCTCACGTCGCGATGAACACCGGGGCGCACGGGTGAGGCCGCCCCGGTAGGACATCAGTGTCGCCGAGCTCGGCGTCGGCGGCTTCGTGGGAACCACGCAAAGTCGGCGCCGCCGATACGTAGAGATACGACCGGCGGCGTGCCGCGGACGCGTACGACGGGCGGCGCGAAGCTCGCGGCGGGCGCGGGCTAGAAGGGAAGGCCCTTCAGGCCCTGCATCCCCTTCACGGCGCTCATCTCGCCCGTGTGGCCTGTGAGGTGCTCATTGAGCAGGCGCGTGACGACGAACGAGGCGGGCTGCTTGCCGAGAACGAACGTCTCCACCTCGCGGTCGAGCTCGTCCTCCGTCAGCGAACCGACATAGGCGAGCGCGGCCTCGCGCACGCGTTTGCCGTATTCGACCATCGGCGCCAGGGGGATCTGCACGGTCGTCCCCCAGATCTCCCGGGCGTTCTCCGGCAGCCCGGTCCTGGCCGCCGTCTCCGGCCAGAGCATCGGCTTGCCCTGGAGCACCATGTGCACGAAGAAGTCCACCGCGGTCAGCGCGTGGGCGTGCGTCCTCGCGATGGGATTGCACGTGCCCGGCGGGGTCCAGTTGTACTGTGCGTCGTCGAGCCCGCCGATCACCGCGTCGACGAGGTCGAAGTCGCCGCCGAGCTGCGAAGCTGCAAACTGCGAGACGTTCACGATGCCCCCTTGTTTCCCTGCCGCCGCGGACCGCGGCCTCCGGCGCAAGATTCTCGCGGCCCGCGTCCGTTCGCGCCAGTGGCCTAGGGGATGGCTATTCGCGCGCCCACATCCCCGCGGCGGCCATGTCGATCGAGGCGAGCGCCTCCTCGAGCGCCGCGTTCATATCGGCGTCGCCATCGCCAATGTGGTTGATCAGACTGCCGAGATAGTCGCGCACGGCCTCGAGCCGGTCGATGACCTCGGTCGCGGCGGGCCCGGTGCGCTCTTCGTCGCGCGGGGAGAACTGGACGGCCGGCTTCGGCGAGGCGTTGACGACGAGGCGGAAGACGTCCGGGCGGGCGTAGTGGCCGCCCACGTCGCGCGCGTGCTTCTCGCGGATGGCTCGCTCGAGGTCGATCTCCGCGTACAGGATCTCCTCGCGTCCGTAGACCGGCCCCGCGAGATACCGCCCGTCCGGCCCGACGATGGCGCTGCCTCCGTTCGCCGGGGCCTCGCCGCCGCCGTACGCTTCGGGCAATGCGCCCGAACGCATCCCGCAGGCGGAGACGACGAAGCAGGCTCCCTCGAAGGCGTACTGCCGCATGCCGTAGTCGATGTGCTCGTTCTGGGACGAATACGCGGGCCACGCGGCGCAGTGGACCTGCTCGCCCTGCGCGTACAGCGCGAACTTCGCGAGCGTCACCTGGTGCTCCCAGCAGATCAGCCCGCCAATGCGCCCCAGCCCGGTCTCCAGCACCTGCAGGTCACTGCCATCGCCGAATCCCCACACGGTGCGCTCCGTGAAGGTGGGGATGAGCTTGCGGTGCTTCTGCAGCAGCGCGCCGTCGGGGCCGAAGTAGACGAGCGAGTTGTAGAGCGTGCCGCGCGTCGCCAGGTCGCGCTCGTTGATGCCCATCACCACGTACGCGCCCGTGTCGCAGGCGGCGGCGGCGATGCGGTCCGTCGCCGGCGATGGCACCTCGACCGCGTTCTTCCACAGTTCCAGGTAGTGGTCCCCGGCGAACACGTGGCGGCTCGAGGTCCACCAGGGATACGTCGGGATCCAGGTCTCCGGGAAGACGATCAGCTTCGCGCCGGCCTTTCCCGCCTCCGCGATCAGTTCGCACGCCTTGTGCACGGTCGCGTCGCGGTCCATGAAGACCGGCTCGGACTGCACGGCAGCCGCGACGAAGTTCGGCAGGGAATCGGACATGGCGCCTCCCGGGTGTGACGGCCGGTGAACGGCGCCAAACTATAGCAACATCGGCAGCGCGGCTGCTGCCCGCGCGCGAGCGTCCCCGGACGCCTGGCCTGCGCGGCTCGCGATGCATGGCCGGGGCGCGTGACGGCTCGTTGCGCTTCGGTTAGGTGCTCGCGCTTGACGCGCTACCGGCGCGTGCTACGATCCCCGTGGTCGTGCTAGGCGGGGAGCCAGCGGTGCCCTGTACCCGCAAGCCGCTATAGCGGGGCTGAATCCCTGCTCGAGGTCAGCGTACCTGGGAACTATCGGCGCCGAGCGGCGTTGAGGGCCTGGTCCTGCGCGGCGGAGCGCTACGAACCCCGTCAGGTCCGGAAGGAAGCAGCGGTAAGTAGTTTGCTTCGGGTGCCGCAGGGTTACCGGGCCGGAGCTAGTTAGCGCCGACAAGCCGAAGGGCCTGATCGACAGCGGGTGCACGACCGATTCCTCTCTCTTCCGGCGTTGCGGAGTCGCGCGGCGCCTGCGGCAGGTCCCTGGTCGGCGGACAGGTGCAGCTGAGGAGGCTGTTTGCCCAGCACGCCCGGGCCCGACATCCGCCCGTTGCTCGCGAAGATGCGGGTGCGCTCGCTGCCGGCGAGCGTGCTCCTGGACCGCCGGCGACGCAGGCACCTGGCGGCGCTCGTGACGGTCCTGGCGGTGAGCGCCTTCGGCCTCGTGCTGCTGCAGCCGCGCAAGGTCATCGTCCAGGCGGACGGCCGCGAGATGCGCGTCACCACGCTCGCCTCCAGCGACCCGGCGGTCCTCCGGCGCGCGGGCGTCTCGCTGCGCCACGGCGACCGCGTCACCGCCCTCAGCGCGCCCGATGCCGACGTGCTCCGCGTCGACCGGGCGCATACCGTGCGGCTGACCGCCGACGGCATCACCTATCTCGTGCGCACCCACGCGCTCACGATCGACCAGTTGCTCGCGGAAGCCGACGTCGCGATCGGCGAACGCGACAGCGTCGTCCAGGACGGCGAGCTCGTGTCGGTGAACGCGCCGGTCGACCCGCCGCGCATCTTCGCCGCGCGCGGCGCGTTCGGCCCCTCGGCGAGCGACCGCGACGACGAGATCGCGATCGAGGTGCGGCGCGCGGTGCCGTTCACGATCGTCGAGGAGGGACGCGCGACGCTTTCTACGTCCAGCCGCCCGACCGTTGCCCAGGCGCTGCGCGAAGCCGGCGTTACGGTCGGCCCCGGCGACGACGTGACCCCGGGGCTGCAGTCCGCGCTGGACGCCGATGTCCGCATCGTCGTCCGGCACGCGCGTGCCGTCACGGTGACGCTGCCGCACGACCACCGGGTGCTGTATACGCTCGCTTCCACGGTGGGGGACGCGCTCGCCGAAGCCGGCATCACGTTGCCGGACGGCGCGTTCATCGACCCGGCCGCCGACACGCCCGTCACGGCCGGCATGTTCGTGCGTGTTGTGCAGCTCTCGGAGTCGAGCGATGTCGAGACGGAGTACATCGCGAGCAGCACCGTCTACCGCACCGACCCGAGCCTTGGTCCCGGCGAAACCCGCACGGTGCAGGGGCACGACGGCGTGCGCGTGCGCCGCTACGCCGTCAGCTACGTGAACGGCGACGAGGCGGGACGCGAGCTGATCGACGAGTACTACGACCCGGAGCCACAGGACACCGTGATCTACTACCCGCCGCGGCGAGGCAACGGCGAGAGCGCGCCATCGGGCGATGCCAGCGTGGTGAAGACCCTGCGCGTCTACGCGACCTGGTACTCGCCTGCGAGCAGCGGCCGCGCCGCCAGCGACCCGGCCTACGGCCATACGGCGACCGGGGCCATCGTGACGTACGGTATCGTGGCGGTGGACCCGGACGTCATCCCGCTCGGCACGCGCATGTTCATCCCGGGTTACGGGTACGCGGTGGCAGCGGATACCGGCGGCGCGGTCAAGGGGTACATCATCGACCTGGGGTTCCCGGACGGAGTCGAGGTTGACTGGCAGTCGCAGTGGGTCGAGATCCAGATCCTCTCCTAGCGCCGACCTGCCGCGTCCGAAAAAGCGGTTCGGCCAGCATTTCCTCTCCGACACGAACATCCTCGACCGCATCGTCGCTGCCGCCGAGCTGCGCCCGCAGCATGCCGTCGTCGAAGTCGGGCCCGGGCTCGGTGCGCTCACGGACGTCCTTGCGACGCGCGCCTCGCGCGTCGTGGCGGTCGAGATCGACCCGGGCCTCGTCGCGGTGCTGCGCGACCGCTTCGCCGGCCGCCCGAACGTCGCGATCATCGAAGCGGACGTCATCGATCTGGCGCCCTCGCAGGTGCTCGCGCGAGGGCGCGCCGCGGCGCCCTATGTGGTCGTCGCCAACCTCCCGTACAACGTCGCAGCGTTCGTGCTGCGCCAGTTTCTCGAAGGGGACGTGAAGCCGGAGCGGCTCGTGGTGATGGTGCAGAAGGAGGTCGCCGAGGCGATCGTCGCGCGTCCCGGCAAGATGACGCTGATTGGCGTCGCCACGCAGGCGTACGGCGAGGCGCGCATCGTGATGCGCGTGGCGCCCGGCGCATTCCGCCCGCCTCCGGCCGTCGAGTCCGCGGTCGTGCGCATCGACGTGGCTGCGCGCCCGCGCGTGACGGCGCCGCTCGACGTCTTCTTCCGCGTCGTGCGCGCCGGCTTCGGCAACCCGCGCAAGCAGTTGCGCAACGCGCTGTCGTTCGGGCTGCACGTGAAGCAGGAGGCCATCGACGAGGCGCTGCGCGCCGCCGGCGTCGATGTCACGCTCCGCGCGCAGGCGCTCTCGCTCGAGCAGTGGGACGCGCTCGCGTCCGCGTGGGCGGAGCGGACGCGGCGATGAGCCGCGCGCTGCGCGTCCGCGCGCCCGCAAAGATCAACTGGACGCTCGAAGTCCTGCGCATCCGCCCGGACGGCTACCACGAGCTGCGCAGCGTGCTGCAGACCGTCGGCCTCGAGGACCGCGTCGTGCTGCGCGAAGCGCCCGGCCTGGAGCTGGCGCTCGGCGGCGAGGCCGGCCCGCTCGCCGACAACCCGCCGGAGCAGAACCTGGCCTGGCGCGCGGCGGACCTGCTGCGCCGGCACCGCCGCGTGCGACGCGGCGTGCGCATCGAGCTCGAGAAGCGCATTCCCGTCGCGGCCGGGCTCGGCGGTGGCAGCAGCGACGCGGCGGCGGTGCTCCGGGGGCTCAACGCGCTCTGGGACCTCGGCGAGCCCGACGCGAACCTCGTCGAGCTGGCGTCGGAGGTCGGTTCTGACCCGCCGTTCTTCATCGTCGGCGGCACCGCCGAGGTGAGCGGGCGCGGCGAGCAGGTGCGGCCGCTCCCCGACGCCGCGGCGCCGCCGATCCTGCTCTGCTCGCCGCCGCCCGCCGCCCGCGACGAGAAGACCGCGGCGATGTTCGCCGCGCTCTCGCCCGACGACTTCAGCGACGGCTACGTGACGATCGGCCTCGCCGATGCGGTCGAGGCCGGGAGGTCGATCGTTGAGGCCGAGCTGAACAACGTGTTCGAGCGCGTGACGACGCGGATGCAACCGGAGACGGAGAACGCCATGGACGCGCTGCGTGCGCTCGGCGCAGCGCCGCATCTCTGCGGCGCCGGGCCGTCCTTCTTCGTCCTCCTCGACAGCGCGCGCGATGACGTGCTGCAGGCGCGGGTCCGCGCCCTCGGATTCGAGCCCCGCGTGGTGCGCACGCTCTCGCGCGAGGATGCGTTGCGCATCGAGCGGCTCTGATATGGCCGAGGTCTTCGCCGGTTTCGTCGTCGGCTACGCGCTCTCGCTGGTCGTCGCCCCGCTCGGCGCGGTGCTGCTCGTGCGTTCGAACGACCGCTCCGGCGTCGCGCAGCGCATCGCCCCGCCCGGCACGAACGTCGTCGCGCTCTCGGTCGTCCTGCACTTCGCGGCGATGATCACGCTGACGGCAATCGGGATGATCTTCGGCATGGCGCTCGCCGGCATCGAGGACCGCCGCCCGGCCGGAGGGCTCGGCAGCCCGAACGGGGTCTATACCGCGCTCGTCCTCGCCGTCACGGCGGTGGTCGTCATCCCCACCTTCGCCGTGCCGGCGGTCCGGCGCTACGCGCTCGCGGGCGCCGTGGTCTTCGCGCTCTTGTTCGGCTGGGCGCTGCCGTGGCTCGCGTCGCGCGGCTGAACGCGGCGGCGGCTATACTCCGCCTCGATGCCCGGCACCATCCTCGACATGCACGTCCACACGACCGCCGGCGCTTCCGACAGCGGGCTCAGCCCGGAGGACCTCGCCGAGGAAGCGGTGCGCCGCGGCCTCACCGGGCTCAACATCACCGAGCACGACCGCCTGTGGGACGTCTATCGCCTGGCGGAGTACCGCGAGCGGCACAGCGGCCTGTTCGTGAACAACGGCATGGAGGTCTCGACCGACCTCGGTCACATGATCGTCGTCGGCCTGAAGCAATACGTCCCGGGCATCCGGCGGGCCGAGGAGTTGCGGAAGGTGCTCGATGACCTCGGCGGCTTCATGGTCGTCGCCCATCCCTTCCGCCACTGGTTCGACCCGGTCTATTTCCGGAAGCAGGGCAAGGAGCCGTTCACGATGACGCCCGAGCAGGCGGCCGAGCGCATGCCCGTGTTCCAGCTCGTCGACGCGATCGAGGCGCTCAACGGCGCGAACACGCCGCGTGAGAACATCTTCGCGCTGAAGGTGGCGAAGGTGCTCGGCAAGCCGGTGACCGGCGGCAGCGACGCGCACTCGCGCTCCGGCATCGGCTTCTACTGCACGGTCTTCGAGCATGAGCTGCGCACGCCCGAGGACATGCTGCGCGAGTTGCACGCCGGCCGCTTCCACGCGCACCACGGACTGCTCCAGGGGAAGCTCACGTACTTTACGGAAACGAGCCTCGAGGACGCGCCGCCCGGCCTCGCGACGTAGCGTGGTAGACTCACGCATCCGCTGACCGCAGTTCACTCCCGCAGTGCATGCCATACGTCGCGCTCGACCTCGAGACGACCGGACTCGACCCGGAGACCGATGAGATCATCGAGGTCGGGATGGTCCGCTTCGACGCGTCCGGCGTCCTGGAGCGCTATCAGTCATTCGTGAACCCGGGCCGCGCGCTCGAGTACCGCATCGCGATGCTCACCGGGATCGCGGTGGGCGACCTGGAACGCGCGCCGCACTTCGGCTCGATCGCCGCTGAGGTCGAGGCGTTCATCGGGCTCGACCCGATCGTCGGCCAGAACCCGCAGTTCGATGTCGCGTTCCTCGCGCGCAAGGGCGTGCAGGTCTTCGCGCCGGCGTACGACACGTTCGAGCTGGCGAGCATCCTCCTCGGCGAGCTGCGCGAGCACTCGCTCGGCGCGATCGCGGACCATCTCGGCGTGGCGTTCACGCAGCGGCATCGCGCGCTGGCTGATGCCGATGCGGCGCGAGAGGTGTTCTGTGCGCTGCGCGAGCGGCTCGCCGCATCGCCGGCGCCGCTCCTCGCCGAGGCGGAGCGCATCGCCTCCGCCAGCGACTGGCCCCTCCGGCACCTCTTCCGCGAAGTCGCCGGCGAGCGCCCACGCGCGGCCGGCGCCTGGGACGGGGAGGGCAAGGTGCACGGCTTCGTGCGCGCGCCCGCAGCCTCGCCTGAGCCGCTCGTGGTGTCACCGCGTCCGCAGCCCATCGACGCCGACGCCTGCGCGCGCCTGCTGTCGTCCGAGGCCGCGCGCTCCGCGCTCGAAGGCTACGAAGAGCGTCCGGAGCAGGGGGCGATGGCGCGCGCCGTCGCCCGCTCGTTCGCGGAGGGCGGCCACGCGCTCGTGGAGGCGGGCACCGGCGTCGGCAAGTCGCTCGCGTACCTCGTGCCGGCGGCGCTGCACGCGGCGGCCAACGGCGACCGCGTGGTCGTGTCGACGAACACCATCAACCTGCAGGATCAGCTCATCACACAGGACCTGCCGGCGGCGCGCCGCATCCTGCGCGAAGCCGGGATCGATGAAGGCGCGCTGCGGGTCGCGCAGCTCAAGGGCCGCCGGAACTACCTCTGCCTGCTGCGCTGGGCTGCGGCGCGTCGCAGCGGCTCGCTCTCAGCCGACGAGGCGCGGGTGCTCGTGCGGCTGCTCTTCTGGCTGGGCCGCACCGAGACGGGCGACCGCGCCGAGCTCAACCTGCGCCGCGAAGAGGAAGCGGTGTGGATGCGCTACAGCGCGTCGGACGCGGGCTGCATCGCCGCGCAGTGCCTCTACGTGCGCGACGGCTCCTGCTTCCTGCACCGCGCCCGCAAGCGCGCCGAGGCGGCGCACGTGCTCGTGGTCAACCACGCGCTCCTGCTCTCGGACGTTGCCGCCGGCGGCAACGTGCTGGCGGAGTACCGGCGGCTCGTCGTCGATGAGGCGCACCACCTCGAGGACGAGGCGACGCAGCAATTCGGCTTCACGGCGTCCGAGGCGGACATGCTCGACTGGCTCGATGCGCTGCACGCGCGGGCGGGGCGCGACCGCGATGCGGGGTTCGTCGCGTCGGTCACCGAAGCCATGCGCGGCGAAAAGCGGGACGCGCGCATCACGGCGGCGCTGCGCGCGCTGCGCGACGCCGCGGGCCGCGGGCGCGAGCGCGTGCCGGCGTTCTTTCGCCAGCTGCACGCGTTCGCGCAGCAGCACACGGCCGCACCCGGCGAGTACGACGAGCGGCTCTCGATCAACCGTTCGATGCGCGTACAGCCGGACTGGGCGGACGTCGAGTCCGCCTGGTTCGACGCCGAGGAGGCGCTCGCCGAGGCGTGTGGCGTCCTGGATGACCTGCGCGTCCTGCTCGCCGACAGCGATACGGACGCCGTGCTGGACCGGGACGCGCTCGTCGCCGAAGCGGACGAGGCGTACGAGACGGGCGAGCGGCTGCGCACCGCCGTGACGCGCATCATCGCCAGGGACGAGCCCGGCGCGGTCTGCTGGCTGTCGGCGTCGCGCTTCGACGCCTCGCCGTCGCTCTCGAGCGCCCCGCTCTCCGTCGCGGAGACGCTGCGCACGCAGCTCTTCGAGCCGCGCGAGACGGTCGTGCTGACGAGCGCGACACTCGCAGCCGATGGCTCGTTCGACTACATCAAGGGCCGTCTGGGGCTGGAGTCGCCCGACGAATTGCTGCTCGGCTCGCCGTTCGACTACGAGCGCTCGACGCTGATCCTGGCGCCGACCGACATCCCGGAGCCGTCGCAGCACGGCTACACCGCGGCCGTGCAGCAGGCGGTGCTCGACCTCGTGCGCGCGAGCCAGGGGCGCGCGCTCGTGCTGTTCACATCCCATGCCGCGCTTCGCACGGCGTACGCCGCCATCAAGCGACCGCTGGAGGAGGACGAGATCCTCGTGCTGGGCCAGGGCATCGACGGGGCGCCGCGCCAGCTGCTCTCCGTCCTGCGCGCGAACCACCGCACCGTGATCCTCGGCGCGGCGAGCTTCTGGGAAGGGGTGGACGTCACGGGCGAGGCGCTGTCGCTGCTGATCATGGCGCGCCTGCCGTTCTCCGTCCCGAGCGACCCCGTGTTCCAGGCGCGCGCCGAGCTGTTCGATGCGCCCTTCGACCAGTACGCCGTCCCGCAGGCCATCCTCCGCTTCAAGCAGGGATTCGGGCGCCTGATCCGGCGCAAGACCGACCGTGGCGTGCTGGCGGTGCTCGACCGCCGGCTGCGTAGCCGCCGTTACGGCGACGCGTTCCTGCGCTCCCTGCCCGGCTGCACGCTGCGCGAGACCCCGGCGCGCGACATGCCCGCCGAAGTCCGCCGCTGGCTCGAGCCCGCGGCCGAGCGCGCGTCTTCGTGAACGTGCGACTGCGCCCGCTGATTGCCGAAGACGCGTCCTGGCTCGATGCGTGGCTCGCGCCCGTCGCGGCGGGCGTGCGCTTTCCGCTCGATGGCCCGCCCGGAAGCACGCTGCTCGGCTCGCTCGGCCGCACGCGCGTCGGATACGCGATCGGGCGCGACGGCGAGCGCGTCGGCATCGCGGTCGCGCGACGCGGGGCGCCCTCGCGGACTGCCGCGACCATCGAGCTCATCGCGACGCCCCCCGAGCACGCCCGCGCGGGAAGCGGCATGACCGGCGCGCGCCTGCTCGAAGACGAGCTGCGGGCCCACGGTGCGCGCACGATCTTCGCCCCGGCGCCCGAAGTGCACGGGATCGCCGTCTACTTCTGGATCCGCCTCGGCTACCGCCCGTTGCAGCGGCCCGAGTGGCCGTGCGCGGTGCCGGGTGTCGCGTGGATGCGGCGGGATTTGCCGCGCTGAGTCGCTAGCGCTCGTCCGGGTGCACGACCTCGTCCACCCATTCGTCCTCGGCGTCGCCGCGCGCTTCGGCCTGCTGCTGGCGTCGGAGCCGACCCGCGACGATCACGTTGATCACGAACACGTGCGCCAGCGCGTACCCCATCCCGGCGATCGCGAGAAACCGCAGGACGAGCCCGGCGGCGTTCGTCGGCGGCGAGAAGAGGCTGTCGATCAGCACGCCCGCCACGAACGCGACGAACACCGGGAACGTGCGCCAGCGCCACCGCGGCAGGTTGCGCGCCGGTCTTGCGGCCTCCGCCGCCCGCACCCGCGCTCGGCGCGCCCCGCGGGGGCGGTCCGCGCCCCGCCGCGTCTTCGCGCTCATCGCGTGGTGCGCTCCGCCCCGGGCGTCCGCCCGGGCGCCGGTGCGCACACGGCGCACAGGTACACCATCCCTCAACACCCGTTCTCTGACTGCGGGTTCGGGGCGACCGTGCCGCAGTCTTCGTGCAGGCCCGCGGACTCCGGGGCGAAGTGAAATCGCCGCCCGCACAGCATGCAGCGCAGCCACTCACGCGCCGCCGCCGGTTCGCCGCAGACGTCGCAGACCGCCGAAGCCGGGTTCACGCCCGCCTCCGGTAGCGGCGCGTGCGGGCGCGGACGCGCGTGGGGCGCTCGCGCGGCGCCCGTCGTTGGCCTGCCAGGCAGTTGTCGCAGGCGAAGCGCAGCGCCATGTACTGTTCATCGATCCAGACGCGCCCGCAGTCCTTCGCTTCGATGTCGTTCCGCGGGTTCAGGTGGTAGCGCCCGTCGCACCAGTGACACTCGGCGGACAGCGCGGCGCTCACCTCGTCGCCGCAGACGACGCAGGTAAAGGTCTGGGCGTATTCACTCACCACGGGGCTCGAACTCCAGGGGCGCGTTCGCGACCGAGGCATCGTGGATGCTGCGCGCAAAGCGGGCGATGAGCGCGCGCTCGTCCTCGAGGTCGTTCGCCCAGCCGTCGAGGCGCGCCGCGCGCACGAGCTGCAACCCGCGCTCGACCTGCGGCCCCGGCGGCACGCCCATCGCGATGAGGTCGCGGCCCCGCAGGCGCGCCCGCTGCCCGCGCCAGGCCGAAAGGTAACGGAGCGCCAGTTCCCGGGCAACGCCGCTCCCCGTCGTCATCGCGTACGCCGCGATGGCGGGCGCGGGATACCGGTCGAGTAGCATCGCGACGCCGGAGGGCCGCACCTCCGGCCGCTGCAGCATCTGCGTGACGCCGCGCAACGCCGCGACCCCCGTGACCGTCGCCGACTCCGCGCGCCGCAGCCGCAGCCGCTCGACGACCAACTCCGCTTCGTCGATGCTCGCCGTGGACGCGAGCAGCCCGAAGCCGTACGCCTCGCGCTCGCCCTCCGCGACGACGTCCGCGACGTACGCGCGCGACTTCTCCGGGCTCCAGTGCAGCGCCGGATGCGCCGCCTGTAGCGCGCCGGCCGCCTGCGCCGCCTCCAGCGCGCGACCGGCGGGCGCATCGCCGAGCAGCAGCTCGATCTCGCGCCGCAGGCGGTCGCCGCTCAGCGCGTCGACGTACCGCAGGGCGTCGCGGATGAGCGTCGCCGTCTCCGGCTCGACCGTGAAGTCGAGCCGCGCCGCATAGCGGAAGGCGCGGTAAATGCGCGTGGGATCGTCGATGAACGAGCGGTCATGGAGCACCCGGATCAACCGCGCGTCGAGGTCCGCGAGGCCGCCGCAGGGGTCCAGCAGCACCGGCGTGCCGTCCAGGCGCAGCGCCATCGCATTGACCGTGAAGTCGCGGCGCCGCAGGTCGTCGGCGATGCTGCCCGGCGCGACCCTGGGCAGCGCCGCCGGCCGCGGGTAACTCTCGCGCCGCGCGCGCACGAGGTCGAAGCGGACGCCGGAGACCGTCGCGGTCGCCGTGCCGAAGCGCACGTGCGTCGTCACCCGCGCGCCCTGCAGCGCCTCCCGCGCGATCGAGGGCGCATCGCCTTCGACCACGAGATCCAGGTCGATCGCATGCCGCCCGAGCAGGAGGTCGCGCACGGACCCGCCCGCGGCGTAGACGGCGCTCGTCCCGCCCGCGCGCAGGATGCGGTCGAGCGCGTCGCGCGCCCCCTGCGGCAGCTGTGCGCGCAGCGTTTCGACGAGAGTCTCGGGAGGCGGGGTGCCTGCACGCGTCACGATGCAGTATAGGCGGGACGCCGCCGGGCCGTGCGCCGGACCCGCGACTTGACGTATTGCGCGCCGCGCGCCGCTTGCTTGCCCAAGGTAGAGGCCCGCGCTAGACTTGCCGCGCTCTGACGGAGGTGCTCCGCGCCTCCGTCTGCGTGTGTATTGAACGCGTCGCGCCGCGCCGCGTGAGGAGGAGAAGCCGATGGAACTCGTGTGGATGGTGCCGGTTACCGGCCTCGCGTCCATCCTGTTCGCACTCTGGCTCGCGCGTGACGTGCTGACGCGCGATACCGGCACGCCGGCGATGCAGGAGATCGCCGGCATGATCTTCGAGGGGGCGATGGCCTTCCTCTCCCGGCAATACCGCACGATCGCCATCATGGCGATCGTCACCGCGGTCGTCATCGGGATCGTCGTTGGCGCCGTGTCGCAGGGCGTGAAGCCGATCGAGTTCACGAACGGCAACCTCACCTTCGGTCAGAAGGAAGTCATCGGGAAGTGGGAGGAAGGCCTGCTGACCGGGATCGCCTTCCTCGTCGGCGCGGCGTGCTCCGCGCTCGCCGGCTACATCGGCATGTTCATCGCCGTGCGCTCGAACCTGCGCACGGCGGCGGCGGCGCAGAAGAGCCTGCGGGAGGCCATCACCGTCTCCCTGCGCGGCGGGGCCGTCTCCGGCTTCCTCGTCGTCGCGCTGAGCCTGCTCGGGGTCTCCGGCATCTTCCTGGTCTACAGCCGCCTGCTCGACAACCCGCCGGAGATCGCGCCGTTCCTGATCGTCGGCTTCGGCTTCGGGGCCAGCTTCGTCGCGCTCTTCGCGCAGCTCGGCGGCGGCATCTACACCAAGGCCGCCGACGTCGGCGCCGACCTCGTCGGCAAGGTCGAGGCCGGCATCCCGGAGGACGACCCCCGGAACGCGGCCGTCGTCGCGGACCTCGTCGGCGACAACGTCGGTGACTGCGCCGGCCGTGGCGCCGACCTCTTCGAGTCCATGTCGGCCGAGAACATCGGCGCGATGATCCTGGGCGTGGCCATCTTCACGGTGACCAAGGACATCGAGTGGATCATGTTCCCGCTCGTCCTGCGTTCCTTCGGCATCATCGCGACGATGCTGGGGCTGCTCTCCGTGCCGTTCTTCGCCGATGACGACCCGCACAGCACGCAGGATCCGATGACGCCGTTGAACTACGGCTACTACATCGTCTCGATCCTCTCCGTCGTCGGGCTATTCATCGCCACGTACGTGATGCTCGGCGACCAGTGGTACTGGTTCTTCTTCTGCGGCCTCATCGGCATCGCGACGGGAATCGCCTTCGTCTATATCACGCAGTACTACACCGCGGGCTCGTGGCGGCCCGTGCAGGAGATCGCGAACGCGTCGCGCACCGGCCCGGCGACGAACATCATCATCGGCACCGCCGTCGGATTCGAGACGACGGCGCTCACGGCCATCGCCATCGGCGTTGCGCTCGTCGCCTCGTTCGCGCTCGGATCGCAGGCCGATATCGACCCGGCGATCCCCGGCTTCACGACGGGCATCTTCGGCACCGCCGTGGCCACCATGGGGATGCTCATGTCGGCAGCCTACATCCTCAGCATGGACACCTTCGGGCCGATCACGGACAATGCCGGCGGCATCACCGAGATGTCCGGCGCGCCGGAGGGGGCGCGCGAGATCACCGACAAGCTGGACGCGGTCGGCAACACCACCAAGGCGCTCACCAAGGGCTACGCCGTCGCCTCGGCCGGCCTCGCGGCGTTCCTGCTCTTCTCGGCGTTCCTCGACAAGATCAAGGAGCGGCTCGAGATCCCGCTGACGACCGAGCTGCCGATTGATCTCTCGAAGGTCGACGTCTTCGTCGGCGGCCTCATGGGCATGATGCTCGTCTTCCTGTTCAGCTCGCTCGCCATCCGCGCGGTGGGCAGCGCCGGCGGCGCCATCATCGAGGAGGTGCGGCGCCAGTTCCGCGCCGACCCCGGCATCATGGCCGGCACGTCGCGCCCCGACTACGCCGCGGCGGTGGATATCACGGCGCGCGCGGCCCTGCGCGAGATGATCGCCCCCGGCGTGCTCGCCGTTGGGCTGCCGATCGCCGTCGGCCTGATCTTCCGCTACGTGCGGAACGAGACGGTGACGGTCAACGGCGTCGCGTACGAGCATGCGTCCGGATGGCTCGCAGTCACGGGGGTGCTGATCATCGGCACGATCGGCGGCATCCTCATGGCGACGGTGCTGAACAACGGCGGTGGCGCCTGGGACAACGCGAAGAAGTTCATCGAGTCGGGCGGCCTGAAGAACGACGGCGACGAGGTCCTGGGCAAGGGCAGCGAGGCCCACAAGGCGGCGGTCGTCGGTGACACCGTCGGCGACCCGTTCAAGGACACGGCCGGCCCGTCGCTGCACGTGCTCATCAAGCTGCTGGCGACGATCACGCTCGTGCTCGCGCCGCTCTTCATCGCGACGTAGGCGAACGGCGGGGCAGCGTGTGCAGAACGGCTCCCGATCGGGAGCCGTTCTTCGCTTCAAGCCCTGGACGCGCGCTACGCCGTTGCCAGCGCTTCCTCCGGCTCCGGCGGCGCCGCCGTCGCGCCTTCGAGGTGCTCGCGCCAGGCCTGCACCCAGCGCTCGCTGTCGAAGGAATACGTCTCGGCGATCTGGCCGCGCGCCACCTTGCGCAGCGCCGTCTTCGGGAGCGGCATATCCGTGAGCATCACGTCCGATGTCCGCTTGTAGGCGGCGAGCGTCTCCTCCTGCGCGTCGATCTCGCGCTTGAGCAGGTCGCGCAGCGCCTGCTCGTCGATCCCCTCGCCGAGGCGTGCGACGGCCTCGTCGCGGTTGGGGAAGATGATCGCCCACACTTGCGTCTTGCCGCGCACCTTGCGCGGGATCACGGCCACATCCTCGACCAGCGCGCTCTGCGCGATCTTCTCCTCGACCTCGTCCGGGTGCACCTTCTCGCCGGAGTCCAGCACGATGACGTACTTGCTGCGCCCGGTGATCCAGATGTTGCCCTCGGCGTCGATGCGGCCGACGTCGCCCGTGCGCAGCCACTCGCCGACCTTCGCCGCCCGCGTCGCGTCCTCCGCCTGCCAGTAGCCCGGCGTGATGTTCTCGCCGCGCGCCACCAGCTCGCCCTCGCCGTGCAGGTGGACGTACAGCTCCTTCTCCGGCACGTCGATGAGGCTGATCTCGATGCCGTCGAGCGGCTGGCCGACCGTGCCGAAGTGCTCCTCGTAGTAGTTGGACATGTAGAACCTGCGCGGGTTCCACCGCTGGACGGAGAGCACCGGCGCGGATTCGGTCAGCCCCCAGCCCTGCAGGATCGGCACGCCCAAGCGCGAAAAGTTCAGCGCCACCTGCGGGTTGAGCGCGGCGCCGCCGCTGATCATGAAGCGCAGGCTCCCGCCGAGCCGCTTGTGCAGCTCCCGGAAGACGATGCGGCCGATGTTGATCCCCGTCCGCTGCTTCGTCGTCTCGCAGATGCGCAGCCCGCGCTCGAACGTCTCCCGCCGCCCCTCCGTCTCGATGCGCTGGACGATGTTCCGGTACATCAGCTCGAACAGCGCCGGCACGCCGATGAACAGCGTGGGCTTCACCTCCGCCATGCGGTCGCGGATCCGCCGGAGGTCGTTCTCGAACGTCACTTCGCCCCCGACCACCGGCGCGACGACCGCCGTCACGGTGAACGGGAAGGCATGGTGCATGGGCAGCACGATCACCAGCCGGTCGCGCTCGCCGAATGGGATCGATGTGCGGATCGAGCGGCAGTTGGCGAGCAGGTTGCGATGCGTGAGCATCACGCCCTTCATGCCGCCCGTCGTGCCCGACGTGAACACGATCGACGCCAGGTCGTCCGGCTCGACGACCGTCTTGCGCAGCCGCTCGCGGCTGTCCGACGTCGCGCACCCGGGCAACTCATCGAACGACAGTACGCGCGGGCCGTCTGCCGGGTGCGTCGCGGCGACGTCGCCGGTGACGATCACGGTGTCCAACCTGTCGGCGATGCCGTCGAGCTTGGGGCGCGCGCGCGGCGAGACGATCGCGATGCGCGCGCCGGCGCGCTCCGCCATCTCGGCGATCTCGTTCGGCTTCAGCTCGTAATACAGCGGCACGCCGACGCCGCCCGCGAGCACCGTGCCGTAGTAGGCGCAGAGCCAGTCGAGCCCGTTCTCGAGCACGATCGCCACGCGGTCGCCCTGGCGCAGCCCGAGCGCGATGAGGCCGGCGGCCACGTCGTGCGAGCGCTGGTACACGTCGTGCGCGCTGTACCGTAGCCAGTCGCGGCGCAGCTTCTGCTGGAAGATGACCTTCGTCCCCCACGTCGCCCGCGCGTACTCGAGCATCTCGGGGAGCGTGAGCGGGAAGCTCTCGTCCCGGACGCCGGCGGCTTCGGCGCTGTTCAGGATGCGAAGGCGGTTCAAGACCATGCGCGAACTCCCGGGCCTGCGGGGCCGTGCGCCGTCGCGCACGAGACACCGGATCGAGCGGCCGACCAAGTATAGGAGCGGACGCGGCGTTGGCGGCACATATGTTCTGTCAACCGGAGCCTTCCAACCACCTCCCGCATCCTACGGACCGTCGCGCCGGGGCGTGAGGTACAGATGCACCATTGTGGGCGGGGGTGCCGTATCCGGCGCGATCGCAGGCGAAGGCGGGTGCGCGCGACGGGTGAGGTCCGGGCTAGAATTCGCCTTCGCCGCGCAGGTTCCCGTTCGAGCGACGCAGCTTCTCGAGCGCCTGCGCCTCGATCTGGCGGGCGCGCTCGCGCGTCACCCCCAGCTCGTTGCCGACGATGTCGAGCGTCCGCGGCCGCCCGTCCTTGATCCCGAACCGCAGCTCGATGACCGTGCGCTCGCGGGGCGTCAGCACGTCGAGCGCCGAGCGGACGCGCTCGCGCAGCAACTGCCGCGACGCCTCCTCCTCCGGCGACGGTGCCATGACGTCCTCGAGGACGCTGCCGAGCGTACCCTCCTCTTCCTCGCCGACCGGGGTCTCGAGCGAGACGACGGACTGGCGCAGCGCGCGCGCCGCCTCGCGCACCTTGTCGGGCGGCATGCCCATGAGCTTCGAAAGTTCGGAGGTCTTCGGCTCGCGGCCCAGGCGCTGGAACAGGCGCTCGCGGGCCTGCGAATACTTCGAGATCAGCTCGGTGATGTGAATCGGCAGCCGGATCGTGCGTCCCTTGTCGGCGATGGCGCGCCCCACCGCCTGCCGGATCCACCACGTCGCGTACGTGCTGAAGCGGAAGCCGCGGCGGTGCTCGAACTTCTCGACGGCGCGCATGAGCCCGCCATTGCCTTCCTGGATCAGGTCCATCAGCGGCATGCCGCGGCCGGCGTACTTCTTCGCGACGCTCACCACGAGCCGGAGGTTTGCGTTGACCATGTGCTCTTCGGCGCGCTGGGCCTGGTGGCGGGCATGGTCGACGTACGGCACCAGCACGCGCAGCCGGGCGGCGAGCGACCGGTCCGTCGGGCGCGTCACGCCCTTGTTGACGATGCCCAGCGCCTCGTTGAGCGCGCTGTGCGCCGCCTCCGGGAAGATGCGCTGCGCGACCGACAGCGTGATCAGCATCGGGCGCACCTGCGCCACCTGGCGCTTCGTCGCCTTCGCGATCTGCTCCTCCACCTCCTCGTCGAGCCGGTCCTGGATCGCCTCGCGCAGCCCCGGGAAGAAGAGCTGATCCACGAGCTGCCCGCGCTGCGGATAGCCCTTCAGCACGCGGGAGCGCCGGACGACGGACAGCCCGTCGAGGATCTCCCGCAGGAGCCGCACGGTGAGCTGCTCGGTCGTCGGCGAGGTGCCCAGCTCTTCCGTCAGGGCGTAGCTGAGCTCATCGAGGATCCGGCCGTTCTCGATCTCCTTCGCCAGCGTGACTTCCTCGTCCGGGCGCAGGAGCTTGTAGCGGGCGATCTCGTTCAGGTACAGCTCGACGGAGTCCGGCGTCTCGCCCAGGGGCTCCTCGGCCTCGGGCTTCACGCTCGCCAGCACGCGGGCGACCGCGGAATCCGAGTCGCCGGCGACGTTCTCCTCTTCGAGCTCGATCTCGTCTCGTTCTCGTTGCTTGACCATTTCTCACCTGGGGCGTTGGGCCATCCCGGGGTACTGGCTGGACGCAGGGTGGGGCGCTCTCGCGGCAACCGTCGCGGCTGCCGGCCCGGGGCTAGACCACGTCCGGCAGGGGCCACTTCAGGTCGCAACTGAGGCAGCGAGCCTGGATCATCACCCCTCCGCTCCAATAACTGGCGGTAAAGCTCTTACGGCAGCGAGGGCAATCGGGCTCTCCCAGCCGCACTTCGCGAGTGCTTGGAGGAGCGGCCGGCGCGGCTTCGCGGCCCTCGGGAGCGTTCATACACCTCTCCGATTGCATTCTACACGCCTTCCCGGGTGCGTTCTATGCCCCCGGACGGGCGAATGTGCGCCTCCGCTCCCGGATCCGCCGTCATCCTGCATAAAATCTGCGCTTTCTCATGCCCGCTGCCGATACATACGAGCCAGGGAGCGCGCGCAGAGGGTCAAAGTATGTCCGTCCCGGAAATGGATTCGATCGTTGATCTGCTCATTTCTCTCTGGCCGCAGGACACCTGGGCCCGCGTCCAGAGCCTCCTCGGTTCCTGGCGGGAGCGGCTGGACAGCAAGGACAACTACTCCGGCCACCACTCCGGACTTGCCTCCGAGTACGCGATCCAGCTTGCCCACCGCCAGGACCTGCCCTTCGATACGACGGCGGCGCTCTGGGTCGCCGGCCACGTCTACGACCTGGGAAAGATCTCCGTCCCGGAGAACGTGCTGCTCAAGGAAGGGCCGCTTTCGACCGCCGAGACGATGATGCTCCGCAGCCACGTCTCGACCGGGTATGACCTGCTGCGCGACTGGGACGTCTTCCGCGTCAGCCCGCGCTGGATGTCACAGGTCGTCCTCGAAGTCGTGATGTTCCACCACGAGCGCTGGGACGGCGAAGGCTACCCGAAGGGCCTGCGCGAGAAGGCGATCCCGCTTCCGGCGCGCATCATGGCGATCGCCGATGCGTACGCGGCGATGATCATGGACACGCCGTACCGCGCCGCGCGCGCCGAGGCGCTCGCGCTCCAGGAGATCGAGCGCAACGCCGGGACGCAGTTCGACCCCTACCTGGTGCGGTCGTTCGTCAGCCTCGTGCGGATCAACCAGCTCACCGGCCGCGGGCCGCGCGTCGACCGTCGCGCCGACGCCGCGTAGGCCCGCCGCTCACATCTCCTCGGCCTCTGTGTCCTCTTCCTCGTCCTCCGCCGCGAGCCACTCGCGGTAGCTGACGCACTTGCCGTCGATCTCCGGGTGGCGGATGACGAAGTTGCCCTGGCGCAGGCGGCCGAGCATGTGCCATTCGTAGGCGATCAGCGCCTCGGCTTCGGCGTCCTGGATGCGGTCGAGGGCGACGGGGTAGGGGGCTGGCAGGTAGCGCTTCGCCGCGAGGCTGCCGACGTAGCGCCCGCAGCGGTCGCAGACGAGCCCCTTGCGAATCTCGTCGATGTACTCTGCCAGCGTCTTCGGTCCGTCCGCCATCACGCGCATTCTACGGGCGACGCCTGACCAGCGCCCGGTTCGCCGGAAGTCAGGGTTTTCCCGCATACCCCGCCGCCCACGAGGCTGATCTACTGTCGCCATGCCATCGCGAACGCGCCCGACCCCTACGGCTCCTGCCCCGGCGAGACTCGCGGCGATCCCCCGCAACGCCGTGCTGCACGGCGATTGCCTCGACGTCATGTCGGGCTGGCCCGACGGCTGCGTCGACCACTGCATCGTCGACCCGCCGTTCAACATCGGCTCGGGGAGCGGGCGAAAGAGCCGCAGCGGGCTCGGCTGGGCGTTCTCCTCGCACGTCACGATGGCGGAGGAGTGGGACGCCTTCACGAAGGACGAGTTCTTCGACTTTAACGTCCGCTGGCTGCGCGAGGTGTGCCGCGTCGTCAAGCCGAACGGCAACATCCTCGTCTTCGGCACGTACCACAACATCTACCAGTTGGGCTTCATCCTGCAGTCGGCGCTCGACCGGCGCATCCTCAACTCGGTCGTCTGGTTCAAGCCCAACGCGCAGCCGAACATCACCGCGCGCACGCTCACCGAGAGCACGGAGCAGATCGTCTGGGCGGTGAACAACACGCCGGCGAAGGCGACCGGCTGGACGTTCAACTACTGGGACGCCAAGGCGATGAACGGCGGCAAGCAGATGCGCAACCTCTGGCAGTTCCCGGTGACGTCGAAGAGGGAGCGCGCCGAGGGACACCACCCGTCGCAGAAGCCGCTGGCGCTGCTCGAGCGCGCCGTGCTGCTGGCGTCGAAGCCGGGGGACCTGCTGCTCGACCCGTTCGGCGGCGCCGGCACGCTCGCGCTCGCGGCGCGCGCCCACGGCCGCGACTGGCTGCTCATCGAGAGCGAGGCCGAGTACGCGCGGATCGCCGAGCGGCGGCTGGAGTCGCGCGCGGGCTGACCTTCAGCGCTTCTCTTCGCGCAGGCGCATCGCGCTTCGTCGTCGAGGCGAGATAGCTACGACCGAGCGGGCTCAGCTCGTATCCGACTTCGTGGCTGATCGTCAGGCCGAGGGCCTTGAGCCTCCGCACGTGCGCCTTGAAGTCGAGCGTCTCCCATCGCATCTCAGCCGCCAGCACGCGCGCCGGTACGCGCGGCCCGGCTTCGATGAGGCGCAGCACGTCGCGCGTCCACGGCCCGCGCGACGAGAGGCGGTCCATGCGCGCCAGCTTCTCCGCGAGTTGAGCCGGCTCCAGAACGGGCGCGCGGGCGGAATCCGGCGCCACGTCGCCGAGGAAGCGGAACTGCACGCGATGCAGCAGCGTTTCCGGCGTCACCTGCGCCTGCGTGTGCTCGCCGACGAGCGCCAGGATCGCGGCGACGCTCTCGCAGCCCGAGGCGGGCACGTCGTCGCGCGATACGAGCGCGGCCGGGATGACCTGCACGTCCTCCACCTCGACGGTCCCGAAGCCGGTCGGGTAGCGCTTCCCGGCCTTCACGTGCGCCGACTTCCAGAGCCGGAACGTCACGGTGATCTCGCCGCGGGCGACGCGCTCGCGGTCCTGTTGCCGGAACATCAGCACGGAAACCTCCCGCGCATCGACGGCGACGCGCTTCGAGGCGTAGGATATGCCGGCGAGCAGCAAGGAGGCATCCCATGGCCGCACAGCCATCTCGTCCGATCGCGCTCGTCACCGGCGCCTCGTGGGGCATCGGCGCCGGCTTCGCCGAGCATCTCGCCCGCGCCGGATACGACCTGGTGCTCGTCGCACGCCGGCGCGAGGTGCTCGACGAGCTCGCCGGCCGCCTCTCGACGGAGCACGGCGCGAGCGCCGAGGTGATCGCCGCGGACCTGGCGTCGGAGGCCGGCGTCACGGCCGTCGCCGACCGCATCGGCCGCGGCGACATCGACCTGCTGGTGAACAACGCCGGGTTCGGGACGTCGGGGGAGTTCGCGGAGCTGCCGCTGGCTCGTGAGCTCGAGGAAGTCGACCTGAACATGCGCGCGGTCGTGCGCCTGAGCCACGCCGCACTGCGGCCGATGCTCGCGCGCGGACGCGGCGGCATCATCAACGTCGCCTCGACCGGCGCCTTCCAGCCGGTGCCGTACATGGCCACCTATGCGGCGACCAAGGCCTTCGTGCTCTCGTTCTCGGAGGCGCTGCACGAGGAGACGAAGGGGCGCGGGGTCACCGTGACGTGCGTCTGCCCCGGGCCCGTGCGCACGGCGTTCCAGGAGACCGCCGCGATCGACTCGGAGCGGCTGCCCGGGTGGGGCTGGACCAGCGTCGACACGGTCGTGCGGTCGGCGCTGTCCGCGTGGAAGCACGGGCGTGCGCTGGCGATCCCCGGCGCGCTCAACCGCGCGACGGCGGTCAGCGCGACGTACTCGCCGCGCTTCCTCACGCGCAAGATCGCCGGCGCGATGTTCCGCAACGCGCGCAAGGAACAGGCGCAGACGCCGACGAACGGGCAGCAATAGACGGCCGTGGGCGGCGGGGCGAGTCACGCTCCATCGCGCCCTGCGCGGGCGCTCGTTTTGTCATTTTTCGCCTTTTTCTGTCAGGTGACGGCAGGAGCCCTCCGGGCGGCGCGTGCAAGGCGCATGCTGGATGACGCGAGCATAGGCGCGGCTGCGGCGATCGCGAAGCGCGGTTTGTCACGTAGGCGAGGCCTCGGGCGCAGCAACGCTAGCGGAAGCTGCGCGAGTGGGGCTCGGCGAGGCGCTCGGAGATGCGCCGCCCCTTCGGCACCGGCAGCGCCTGGAACCGGCGCGCGAGCAGGTTCACCGTGCCTTCCTTGCGCTGCAGCTCGCCCTCCACGATCACGAACGGCTCGCCGCGCACGAGCGCGCGCTGCCGCTCGTGCAGCCACGGCGGCACGATGACGTTGAGCATGCCGTACTCGTCCTCGAGCAGCAGGAAGACGAACCCCTTGGCCGTGCCGGGCTGCTGGCGGCAGACGACCATGCCCGGCACGCGCACCGGCGAGCCATCGTCCATGCGCAGCAGGTGGCGCAGCGACGGCATCGCCTCGCCGATGCCTTCGCGCATCAGCGCCATCGGATGGTAGGAGGGCGACATCGAGATCAGGTTGTAGTCCGCCGCCATCCGCTCCCACGCCGTCATCTCGCCGAGGCGGACGCAGTCCTGCTCGACGGGCAGCGGCAGCGTGAGCTGCACCGAAGGCGGGCGGTACAGCAGCCCGAGCTGCCACAGCAGCTCGCGGCGGTTCAGCCCGAAGGCGTCGAACGCGCCGACCTGCACGAGGTTGCCGATCGCTTCCTCGCCCGGCGCGCTCTTCGCGTCGCCCGTCGCCGCCATGCGCCGCACGAAGTCGGCGAGCGAGGCGTACGCGCCGTTGCGCGCGCGCTCCCGGGCAATCGTCCGCGCGACGTCCTCGCCGATGCCGCGCACGTAGCCGAAGCCCACGCGCACCGCACCCGCCTCGACGGTGCACGTCGCGCCGCTCTGGTTGATGTCGGGCGGCAGCACCGTGACGCCGTGGCGCTTCGCGTCGTGCGTCAGCACGTGCGGCGGGTAGAAGCCCATGGGCTGCGCGTTGAGCAGCGCGCAGAGGAACTCGGCCGGGTAGTAGCGGCGCAGCCACGCGGACTGGTACGCGAGCAGCGCGAACGCCGCCGAGTGGCTCTTCGGGAAGCCGAACTCCGCGAAGGCCACGATCTTCTCGAACACCGTCTGCGCCGTCGTCTCGTCGACGCCGCGGGCCCGCGCCCCTTCGCGGAACAGCTCCCAGAACTTCTGCATGCTCTCGCGCGAGCGCTTGCGGCTCATCGCCCGCCGCAGCTGCTCGGCCTGCCCCTCGCTGAAGCCCGCGACGGCGACCGCCGCCTGCAGCACCTGCTCCTGGTAGAGGATCACCCCCAGCGTCTCGCCCAGCACCGGCTCCAGGCTCGGATGGTCGAACGGCGGCTTGAACGAGGGGTCGGCGAGCTGCGCCTGGCGGTGCTTCACGTACGGGTTCACGGCGCCGCCGACGATCGGCCCCGGGCGGATGATCGCCACCTGCACGGTCAGGTCCTCGAGCGAGCGCGGCCGCGTGCGCGGCAGCATCTGCATCTGCGCGCGGCTCTCGATCTGGAAGACGCCGACGGTGTCCGCCTCGCAGATCAGGTCGTAGACAGCGGGATCGTGGAAGTCGATGCGGCTCAGGTCCTCGATGCGCCCGTGCTGCTCCGCGATCAGGTCGCTGCACTCTTCGACGAGCGAGAGCATGCCGAGCGCCAGGAAGTCGATCTTGATGAAGCGCGCGTCATCGACCGAATCCTTGTCCCACTGGCAGATGTAGCGGCCGGGCATCGCCGCCTGCTCGACGGGCACCAGCTCGACGATCGGCTTCGTCGAGATCACCATGCCGCCGACGTGCTGGCTCAGGTGCCGCGGGAAGCCGCTGATCTGCTCGGACAGCTCGATCAGGTCGCGCCAGATCGGCGCCGTGATCTTGTCCGCGTACTCGGGGTACATCGCCATCTCCTTCGCGATGTCCCCGCCGTGGCCCCAGCCCGCGCGCTTCGCCAGCCGGTCCAGCTCGCTCTCGGCGATGCCCAGCGCCTTGCCGACGTCGCGGATGGCGCTGCGCAGCCGGTACGTCGGGAAGCTGGCGACGAGCGCCGCGTGCTCGCGCCCGAAGTGCTCGTACACGCGCAGGATGAGCTGCTCGCGGATCTCGCGCGGGAAGTCCAGGTCGATGTCCGGGACGGAGGCGATCTCGTCGTTGAGGAAGCGGCCGAGGTAGAGGTTGTACTTGATCGGGTCGATGTGCGAGAGGCCGATCAGGTAACACAGGATCGAGCCGACGGACGAGCCGCGGCCGCGCCCCGGCGGCAGGCCCGCGCGGCTGCGGGCCGAGCGCGCGCCGCGCACCTCCGTCGCCACCTCGCGGCTCAGCTCCAGCAGCTCGCGGTAGATCAGGAAGAAGCCGGAGAGCCGGTGCTTGCGCACGAGCCGCAGCTCCTCCTGCAGGCGCTCTTCGACGTGCGCCGGGATGCGGCCGTCGATGCCACCGTAGCGTTCGCGCGCGGCCTGCCGGCAGACCGTCTCCAGGTATTCGTCGGCCGTCGAGCCGTCCGGCGTGCGGTAGTCGGGGAAGCGGTAGTCCAGGTCCGTCGTCAGGTCGAAGGTGCAGCGCGCGGCGATGCGCGCGGATTCGTCGAGCGCCTCCGGCCATTCGGCGAACAGCGCCTCCATCTCCTCCGACGACTTGAGGTAGTACTCGGAGTTCTCGCGCCGCACGCGGTGCGACGCCTCGAGCGTGCTGCGATGCCGGATCGCCACCATCACGTCCTGCAGGCGGTGCCGGTCGCGCTCGTGGTAGTGCACGTTGTTCGTCGCGGCATAGCGCAGCCCCGCGCGCCGGGCGAGCGCGACGAGCCGGCGGCAGCGCTCCGTATCGCCGTGCGCCAGGTTCTGCTGCAGCTCGATGTAGACGTTCTCGCGCCCGAACCAGTCGATGTAGCGCCGCAGCGCGGCCTCGGCGCCGGCTTCGTCGCCGGCGTCGAGCAGCACCGGCACCTGCCCGCGCTTGCAGCCCGTGAGCGCGATGAGCCCGCGCGCGTGCCGCGCGAGCGCCGCGTAGGGCAGGCGCGGCTCCTTGCGCTCGCCGCCGAGGTGCGCGGTCGAGAGCAGGCGGCAGAGGTTGCCGTAGCCTTCGCTGTCCGTGGCCAGCAGCGTCAGGTGGCGCTCGTCCTCGAGCGTCACCTCCGCGCCGGTGATCGCGCGGATGCCGAACGCCTTCGCGACCTGCGCGAACTCCATCGAGCCGTAGAGCCCGTCGTGGTCCGTGAGCGCGAGCGCCTCGTACCCCAGCTCGTGGGCGCGCAGCACGATCTCCTCGGGGCTGGAGGCGCCTTCGAGCAGCGACCAGCACGAGTGCAGGTGCAGCTCCGCGCGGTAACGCTGTTCAGCCCCGGGCATGCAGTTCGACGCCTCCAGGCACGTCGGCGCCTAATACCGTTGCAGCCACCAGCCGCCTCCCGCCAGGTCGCGATACAGCGTCACCACACGGTCGCCGTCGAGTTGCACCTGGTAGTACAGGCGCGAGAGCGGCGTCTCGCGCCACCACTCGTCGTCGATGCGCCAGCGGTCCTGCACGCAGACCACGGCGCGGCGCTCGCCCTCGAAGGCGACGGCGCGCGGGACGCCGTGCGCGTCCGGCTGCACCCGCACCCGCCGCGGCCCCGCTAGAGGTCGTAGTCGATGAGCGCGTACCGCCGTTCCGGGATCCGCGACCATGGTTCCACCTCCACCACCCGCGAGACCTGCGCCTCGCCGCCGGACTGCGCGCGCAGCTGGCGCAGCGCCGCCATGAGCTGCGCCCGCCTGCGCGCCTGCTCGGCGAAGAGCAGGCTGCGCTGCTTCCCCGTCTCCTGGGTCAGCCCCAGGAACGCCAGCGAGACCTCCTCGACTGGCCCCGCGAGCTGCAGCGGTTCGATGAGCTTCTTCAGCACGAAGACCAGCGCGTCCTCATCGCCCGAGGGCTCGCGCAGGGTGAGCGTGCGCTCCCAGCTCCCGCCGCCGAGCAGGGCGAGCCGCAGCCGTAGCTGGCGCGTCTGGCGGTGGCGCATCGCCGGCTGGCGCAGCAAGCGCCCCGCGAGCTGCCGCACGGCGATGATGAGGGCGCCGCTGTTGACCGTCGGCGCCGGCATGGTCAGCGCGGCGCTCACCGTCTCCGCGCGGCGGCGCGGCACGAACGGCGCCGGGTCGATGCCGCGAGCCAGCTCGTGGATGCGCCGTCCCTCGCGCCCGAACTGCGCCTCCACGGCGTGCGCGGGCAGCGCCGCCAGCTCTTCGAGCGTGCGGATGCCGTACAGCGCGATCTTCCGCTGCGCCTCGAAGGACACCGGCAGGAACGCCGGGCTGAGCGGCGCCACGAAGTCGCGCTCGCGCCCCGCCGGGACCACCGAGACCTCGCCCGGCGCGCTCACCGTCGCGGCGATCCAGGCGATGAACTTCCCCTCGCCCGTCCCCACGCTCGGCTCGACGCCGGTGCGCCCGCGCACCGCGCGCAGCAGCCGCTCGGCCGCCGCCTGCTCGGCGTCGAGGCCGGCGCGCGGGTCCGTCGCCGCGAAGGCGGTGCCGGTCTGCGCGTCGCCGGGCTCCGCGCCCGGCTCCACGGACTCGACGGCATCGAGCAGCGCCTGCGAGGCGCGGTCGTAGTGCAGGGGGTCGGCGGTCAGCGCCATCAGGTCGGGGGCGATGGTGCGCGCGTCGCGCACGGACATGCCGGCGCGCACGCCGAGCGCCGAAGCTTCCGGCGAGCAGTCGAGCACGGCGTTGCTCCCGCCGGGGCCGGCGTCGATGATGGCGAGCGGCTGCCCGCGCAGCTCCGGCGCCCGCGCCCGTTCGAGCGCGATGCGGAAGTTGGGGACGGTGATGCATGCCAGGCGCATTTCGCCGGCTCCGGGGTGGGAGACTGACCGGCGGCAGGGGCGGGAGAGCCGGCCGGCTGCCGCCAGTATAGAACAGATGTCCTAGGAGTCAAGGGAGAATCGACATAACACTGGGCGAGGAGTAACCCGTGCAGATCATCGATATCAGCATGCCGCTCGGGCCGCGGACGCCCGTGTACCCCGGCGACCCGCCGGTAGAAGTCGCGCGCGTGCTCAGCCTGCGCGAAGGCGGGGACTGCAACCTGAGCCGCATCACGATGAGCGCGCACGCCGGCACGCATGTCGATGCGCCCGCGCACTTCATCGACGGCGGGGCAGGCGTCGATGAACTGCCGCTCGACGCGCTGGTCGGGGAGGCGCACGTCATCGACCTCACCGCCGCCCGGGGAGACATCGATGCCCGCACGCTCGCGGCAGTGCTGCCCGAAGGCGCCGAGCGCGTGCTGCTGAAGACGCGCGCTGCCGCGTCCGCCGGCGACGGTGGCATCGCGCTGCTGCCGGACGGCGCGCGCTTGCTCGCCGAGCGCCGCGTGCGCCTCGCCGGCATCGACGCGCTCTCGATCGCCGCCGCCGAGGCGACGGCGGACGTGCATCGCGCGCTGCTCGCGGCCGGCGTCGTGATCCTCGAAGGGCTGGACCTGGCGCACGTCGGGCCCGGCGCCTACGAGCTGCTCTGCCTGCCGCTGCGCCTCGCCGGCTGCGACGGCGCCCCGGCGCGCGCCGTGCTCGTCAGGCGCTGACGTTTGGCCTTGCGCGCGCTTCCGGTACGATCAGCGTGCCGCGCAGGAGCAAAGGGAGACCATCGAGACATGCCGCTGTACCTAGCCGACCACAAGCACACCGCCGAGACGTGCCCGACGCAGCAGCCCGAGATGATGGCGATGCTCGGCCAGCACGTCTCGCAGGCAAACGCCGACAAGTTCGGGATCACGATCCAGTCCGACGTCGTGATCCCCGGCGAGCATCACATGATGATGGTGCTCGCCGCACCATCGCAGGAGCCGATCGAGCAGTTCATGCAGCCGTTCAAGATGGTCGGCGACGTGACGATCACGGAGGTGCGCACCTGCGAGCAGGTGGTCGCCTCCGCGCGCTGCTGACGGCCGCGGAGGGCCATCCGGCCCTGATTCTCCGGCCGTCCGGCCGCTGCCCTGCCCTGGTGCCCGCCGTAGCGTGAGGTGCGAAACCAGCACGCACGCGCGGGAGGGGCACATGGCGATCGACACCCGGAAGGTCCTGCACACCGATACGCCGGCGCCGCCGAACCTCGACCTGTCCTGGCTCGAGCACGAGGCGGACTGGGGCATCCGGGCGAAGCCCGGCAAGCGCGGCCTCACGCTCGACGAGATCAACGTCGGGCGCTACGGCCGGATCTCCGAGACCCCGCACGACATGACGATGCGCCCCCGCGGCGCCGAGGCGCGCACGGCCGTGCCGCGCGTCGGCTATGTGCTGACGAAGAACGACGTCTGGTCGCAGAACGCCACGCTGCTGTACGAGGAAGCCGTGCAGCGCCAGTGGAGCTCGGCGACGGACATCCCCTGGGACACGCTCGAGCCGCTGCCCGACGACATCGAGCGGGCGATGTGCCAGCTCTGCACCTTCCTGACTGAGGTCGAGTTCATCGCGGGCGACGCGCCCGGGCAGTGGCTGCCGAGCGTGAGCAACGAGCACTACGAGATCAAGCTCTATCTCGCCTCGCAGATCATGGACGAGGCGCGCCACCTCGATGTCTTCCGCAAGCGCGCCCTGGCGAACGGCGGCGGGCTGATGAGCGGTGGACCGGGCTCCGGGCTGCGGGCGATCATCGGCGCCCGCGACTTCTCCGAGATGTCGGCGATCATGCACATCATCGGCGAGGGCTTTATCCAGAGCCTCTTCCGCTCGGGCGAGCTGCTCTCGCACAACGACGCCGAAAAGAAGATGTTCCGCCTGGCGGCGCAGGACGAATCGCGCCACGTCTCGTTCGGCGTCATGCACCTCAAGCACATCCTGGAGACCGAGCCGGAGCGCCGTGAGGAGCTGCACGCGTACCTCGACAACGGCGAGTCGATCTTCGCCGGCACCGGCGTCACCGCCACCGGCGGGTCGATCGAGTCGCTCGCGATCCTGCTCGGGGGCGGCACCGAGCACCTGGACGAAGGCTTCCGGCGGCTGCTCGCGGTGCGGCGGCGGCAGGTCAACGAGTACATGCACCGGCTGAAGGTCGCGGGACTCGAGGACCGGCGGCAGCGCATGACGCCGGAGTTCGCGGGCTTCCTCGACCCGGAGTGAGCGCGGGCACGCCCCGCCGGACCGGCGCGGTTGTGGCGGCAGAAGTACGGGACGAACCCGCCTGTCCCGCGCTAGTAGAGGATGAAGCGCAGTGTGAATCCCACGGCGAAAATCGATACCACCACAGCAACGATCGTCGCTAGTTCGACGGCGTCGATGTCTGCATCGCCCTTGATCAAATCCCAGACCGCCATGATGTTGGGATGGAGATACCCGCCTTCGCGCCTGGCGTCTCGACGCTCAAGGAACCCGCAGGTGATGAGGACTGCGAACCACGCGCCCAACGTAAGCCCGATCAAGAGCCATGCCATGAGCGGACGATGCCGCCGACTGCGCCTCCCGTCAAGCCGGTCGTCAAGGGAATCCGCTCAGAAGCCGTGATGGCGGAGTTCTTCGCAGTAGGCGGGATCGGGGGCGTCGTTACAGGATGAACCGAAACGGCAGTAGAGGCCGGCCCAAAGCGAGATGACGAGGATGAGTCCGACGATGCCGAGGACGGCGCGGGCGCGGGTCATTCAGTCCCAGAGCGATCGATGATGTCCGAGATGCGTTCGCCGCGCCAGATGCGCACGGCACCGGCGATGAGGCTGGAGACGGCGGCGCCAATCGCCACCAGCCACACGAGGAATTGCAGGCCGGGCGACGCGGCGAGGTAGTTGTTGAGGGCCATGACGGCGACGCCCCAGAAGACGAGCATGATGAGCGTCCAGCAGGTGATGGCGGCGACCCGGGCGACCATTGGAGGTCTATCGTGCCGCTGACCGCGCCTCTCGTCAAGTCAGGAGGAGCTTCGGGCCGAGCTCCGGCGGATCAGGGAGGAGATCGAGGACTACCGGCGGAAGGCCGAGCGCGAACGGCGGCGCCGCCAGTCCGAGAACGCCACCCGTCCCCGCCAGGAAGAGGCCCGGGCCGCCGCGCAGGCGGAGCTACGGACTCTCACGAAGGCGCAGCTCATCGCGGCGTTCGGCAACACGGACGCTGGAGGCCGCGTGTTGGGGCGCGGCCTCCGCATTTGCCCGGGGGTGCCATGGGGCGTCGGTCTTGATCCCTCGATCACGCGATCGGCCGGTGATCGCCGGCGCCCCGCGGCCCGCGGGCCGCGCTCCGGCCGCGCGCCCGACGTCACGGACGATACGAGCCGACTTAGCGGGCGATGCGGACAGAGACAACGGCGGGGCGAGGCGTCGCCTCGGGCTTGTCGGCGTCCTCCACGGCATGGAGCGCTGCTCCGCGGTCGCCGCGCTGCGCCGCCGCCGACCGTTCGGCCCGGCGCGGCGCGATGTGCTACGCTACGCGAAAATCGCGCGGCACGGAGGTCAAGCGGGGACGACCCTCAGATGCGCAGGGCATGGGAGCTCCTCTACCTCCTCACGTTGCGTGAGCTGAAGCTCCGCTACCAGGACACCTTCTTCGGCTTCCTCTGGTCGCTGATCCGCCCGCTCCTGCAAGGGGCGGTCCTCTTCGTCGTGCTGAAGAAGTTCATCCGCATCGACGTCGAGGACTACCACCTCGTCCTGCTCGCCGGGCTCTTTCCCTGGACGTGGTTCCAGACCTCGCTGGTGATCGCCGTCGCCTCCTTTGCCTCCAACGGCGCGCTGATCAAGAAGGTGTACTTCCCGCGCTTCGTGCTGCCGCTGGCGACGGTGATGAACAACGGCGTCCAGTACGCGCTCTCGATCCCGGTGCTCGTGCTGCTCTTGCTCGTCAGCGGGTATACGCCCGACTGGACGTGGCTCGTCGGGATTCCGCTGCTGCTCGCCGTCGAGGCCGTGCTGATCATGGGCATCGTGCTCCTCATCGCGTCGCTCGACGTCTACTTCCGTGACCTGGAGCACCTGACGGATGTCTTCGTCGGCCTCATCTGGTTCTACTTGACGCCGGTGATCTACCCGCTCTCCATCGTCCCCGAGAAGTATCATGACTGGGTGTTGCTCAACCCGATGGCGTCGTTAATCGAGGGCTGGCGCGACCTCTTCCTCCACAATCAGCTGCCCGGCGCCGACCTCTGGCCGGCGCTGGCGTTCGCCGGCGGCATCGCCGCCGTCGGGTCGCTCTCCTTCCGCACGATGCAGGGTGGGTTCGCCGATGCGCTCTGAGGTGCCCGCCGACGTCGCCATCGCCTTCGACCACGTGTCGAAGCACTACTCGCTGTCGCTCCAGAAGGAGGCGACCGACTTCAAGACGGCGCTCCTCCACCTCCCGCGCTTCATCTCCGGCGCGCGGCGGCCGTTCGTGGCGCTCGACGACGTGACGCTGCGCGTGCGCCGCGGCGAGAGCCTGGGGATCATCGGCCCGAACGGCTCGGGCAAGAGCACGACGCTGCGCATCATGGCGCGCATCGCGCCGCCGACGTCGGGCACGGTGACCGTCAACGGGCGCGTCTCGGCGCTGCTCGAGCTGGGCTCGGGGTTCCACCCGCAGATCAGCGGCCGCGAGAACGCGATCCTGAACGCCGTGCTGCTCGGCCTGACGCTGCAGGAGGCGCGCGACGTGCTGCCGGCCGTCATCGAGTTCTCCGAGCTCGGGGATTTCATCGACCAGCCGATGCGCACCTACTCCTCGGGCATGTTCTTCCGCCTCGGGTTCTCCGTTGCGGTGCACGTGAAGCCGGAGATCCTGCTCATCGATGAGGTGCTGGCCGTGGGCGACGCCGAGTTCCAAAAGAAGTGCATGGACCACATCCACGGCCTGCGCAAGCAGGGCGTGACGCTCGTGCTGGTGACGCACGACATGATGAGCCTGCCGATGTTCTGCGATCGCGGCATCCTGATCGAGCACGGACGGATCACGGACGAAGGCACGCCCCAGCAGGTGGTGCACAACTACCTCGCGCGCGTCGAGCGGCTGCTGGCGCTGCGCGAAGAAGAGCGCGAGCAGCTCAAGATCGCGCAGGCGGTGCCGTCATGATGGTGCGGCTGGACTTCACGGGGCGCGCGGGCGTCGCGCGGGCGCTGCGCGTGGCGCCGCGACCGGCGCCGGACGTCGCGGTCGTCGCCGAGTGCGGGCCGCGCCTGCCGTTCCGCGACAGTACCGTCGACGAGATCTTCGCCGGCCGCGCGCTCTCGCATCGCGCCGACATCGCGGAGTCGCTCGAGGAGATCTGGCGCGTCTGCCGGCCGGGTGCGCTGGTGCACCTGCGCCTGCCGCACGCGTCGTCGGTCATCGCGAGCAGCCAGGAGCCGCGGCTGCGGCCGCTGCTCACCCTGAACACGTTCAATTTCTACGATCCGCGCTTCAAGCCGGCCGATGCGGAGACGCCCGCCGCGTTCACCATCGAGCGCGCGCGCCTGCACCTCGCCGGCCGGCGCGGCGACGACTCCGGCCTCGCGCTCGCGCGCGGGCCGCTGGCGCAGTTCATCGAGAAGCTCGCGAACGGCAGCCGCGGCAGCCAGTACCGCTTCGAGCGCTGGTTCGCGCAGCTCTTCGGCGGCTTCGAGGAGTTCTCGGTCGTGCTCGCCGCCGTGAAGCCAGCGGGCCACCGGCACCCGCTGCACCTGGCGCGCGAGCGCCTGCCGCTCGACGAGACGCGCGCGGAGCCGCTTCGCCCGGATCAGCCGGCAGGCGCCGGCGACCCCACGTCGCTGCGCGTGACGAGCGACGTCGCGCACGAGGCGTCGCGAGTCGACACCAACGGAGACGACCTCGCGCCCGACGTCCCGCCGGCAGCGGGCCCCACCGGATCGACGCTCCCGCATGAGCCCTTCGTCTCGCGCACGCTCGGCGCCAACGACGAGTGATGGCGACATCCACCGCACAGGAACCGGCGTTCGACCTGACCTACTCGATCGATGACTTCATTGTGGGCGCGCACCGCGACTCCACCTTCCTGTACGAGGCCCTCGAAGACATGATGCTCGCCCTGGCGACGGAGCCCGGCGTCCGTACCGTGCTCGACGTGGCGTGCGGGACCGGCAAGCAGGCGATGCGCATCGCCGAACGCGGGCGCTACGCCGTCGGCATCGAAGCGTCGGCCGAGATGATCGGCGTGGGCCGCTGGATCCAGCCGGAGAGCGAGGCGCGGATGCTGCGCAGCCTGGCCGAGTCGCTGCCCTTCGCCGGAGGCAGCTTCGACCGCGTGATCTGCCAGGGCTCGCTGGACCACTTCGCCGACGCCCATGCCTTCATGCGCGAGGCGGCGCGCGTGCTCACCCCGGATGGCCGCGTGGTCATCGCGCTCGCGAACTTTGAGAGCGTGTCGTGCCGCATCGGGCGCCTGGTCGACCGCGTGAAGCGGGCGCTGCGCCGCCCGCGGCCGGCGTGGCGGCTGTACTGGCAGACGCCGGAAGACCACAACGTGCGGGGCGACCTGCCGTTGGTGCGCGCGCTCGGCGGCGACGCGCTGCGGCTCGAGCGCTGTTTCGGCATGTCGATGTTCTGGCTGGCGCCCGGATACGGCGCGCTGCTGGACCGCGTGCCGGAAGGCGCGGCCCGGCGCATCTGGCGCGCGCTCGACGCGGTCGCCCGCACGCGACCGCGCCATGCTGACATGATCATCTCGGTCTGGCGGAGGCCGTAGGATGGCGCGACGCGGGTTGACCGAAGACTTCGACGCGCACATCTTCTTCACCTTCAAGCAGATCCCGGACGCGCCGCGCATCGCCAATGTGTCGGCGCGAGTGCGGCGGTGGTTCACGATCGCGTTCGTGGAGAGCTGGCTGGCGATCTTCCTGTATCGCCTGAAGGTGCGGCTCCGCGATGCCCATGTACCGGTGCTCCCCGGCGCCTGCGACGTGGTCGCCCGCTTGCTCTTCGGTGTCCAGATCGGCGACCACGTGCGCATCGGGCCGGGGCTCACGATCACGCACGGGAACGTGGTGATCGACGGGCGGGTGACCATCGGGAAGAACTGCCAGATCAACCCATGGGTGACGATCGGGCTCTCGAACAGCCGGCGCCTCGGCTTCAGCGTCGATGGCCCGACGATCGGCGACAACGTGCACATCGGCACGGGCGCGAAGGTGCTCGGGCCGATCACGGTGGGGGACCATGTGCGCATCGGCGCCAATGCCGTCGTCGTGCACGATGTGCCGGCGAACGTGACGGTCGTCGGCGTGCCCGGCCGCATCGTCGAGCGGCGCCCGGAGCCCCACTCGGCGCACGTGCCGGAGTTGCGCGCCGTGACCGCCATGCGCGCCGCCATCGAGGACTTCCTGCTGAAGCGCCGGTCGCTGCGCTCGCTGGTGGACGTGCTGGTGACCGAGTTCGAGGCGGCGCCCGACGCGCTGCGCGAGACGCACCACCTGCTCCGCGACGACCTGATCTTCCTCGATGCGGTCGCGGCGACGGGCGGCGAGGAGACCCGCCAGGTGATCGCCGCGATCGGCGCGGTCGATGCGGCGCTGCGCGAGTTCGAGGAAGCGCCGCGCGCCGGACGCGTCGAGGCCTAGGCGGCGAGCGCGTCCCAGGCGGCCTTGCCCAGTTGCCCGAGCAGGCGGTTGCCCTCGGAGTTGCGCCCGGTGCCAGGTCCGGCGCCGCCCTCGCAGAAGGCGCTCATGACGAACTGGCCGCCGGGCCCCTTGAACACCGCGGCGCTCGTGCGGATGCCGTTCAGGAAGGAGCCGCCCTTCTCCGCGACCCAGCTCACCTTCGGGTCGCCCAGGAGGTTCATCTCGTCCCAGGGCAGGAGCGACGAAAGCTCGTGCCGGTAGTCGGAGCGCCGCATGATGCGCAGCATGTCCTCGGACGCCTCCGGCGAGACGGCCTCGTGCCGCGCGACGAGCGTCAGCAGGCGCACCATCTCCCCGGCGGTGCTCACCGACATCTTGCGCGCGTCGAGCCCGGCGCGGCGGTCGCCGAGGCGCCGAAAGAGCGTCGTCTCGGGCAGGCCGAGGCCGCGCATCGTGCCGTTGATCGCGTCGATGCCGGTCAGGTCGATGCACATGTTGGTCGCGCTGTTGTCGCTGATCACCATCATCAGCGTCGCCGCGTCGCGCACGGTCATCTCGACGCCGAACGAGAGCTTGCTCAGGACGCCGGAGCCGAGGCAACGATGCTCCTCGCCGTAGCGGACGCGGTCGTCGAGCCGGAACCGGCCCGCGTCGACCGCGGCGTAGAGCGCGACGAGGACCGGGACCTTGATGAGCGATGCCGTCGGCATCACGCGGTCCTCGTCCTCCGCCAGGTGCGCGCCCGTCGTCAGGTCGGTCAGCGACCAGGTCGCGGTGCCGCTGTACGTCGCGGCGATGCGCCGCAGGCCGGCCTGGAGCGCCTGCAGGTCGGGCACGCTACTTCACCACGTTCGCTTCGAGGTCCTCGAGCGTGTACTCGACCTGCTCGTCCTTCAACGACGGGTCGTACGCGGGGTCGGGGTAGTTGACGAGCCAGGCTTCCTCGTCGCCGATGTTCTCCAGCCCCGTGGCGACGTCCTTCGGGATGAACAGCCGCTCGGGCTTCGATGCGTCGAGCACGTGCTCCTCGCGCTGCCAGCGCCCGTCGCGCCGCGAGTAGAGGATGATGCGCATGCGGCCGCGTACGCAGACGTAGCGGGCGGCGCGGACGCGGTGCAGGTGGTAGCCCTTGAACGCGCCGGGCGTCGCGGCCGTCAAGTAGGCCGTCGTCTTCTCGCCGTCCTTGTACAGCTCGATGAGGAAGCCGTTGACGTTGCCGCCGTGGTCGTAGGTCGTGACCTTCTTCGCGTCTTCCTTGTGAATCCGCTCGATCATCGATCCTCCGGACCTGCGAACGGCGCTAGCGGGAGCCGGCGGCGAGCGTCGCCGCGTTCTGGCGTGCCACGAGATTCACCGTGGCGCCCGGGAACAGGCTGCGCACCGGCTTCAGGATGATGTTCGTCTCCGCCTTCACGATCCCGGGGATCGAGGCGAGCGTCTGCGTCATGAAGTCCGTCAGCTCGTCGTTGCTGGGGAAGAAGGCGAGGGCGATGATGTCCGCGTTGCCCGTCGTGTAGCCGACGTACACCACGCCCTCGGCGCACGCCAGGCTCTCGGCGATCTCCGTGATGCGGGACAGCTCGGCCGAGATGCTGATCACGGCCGCGGTGTTGAGCCCGAGCTTCGCGGGGTTCGTGACGCCGACGATGCGCAGCACGTCATCGCGGATCAACCGCTCGATGCGGTTGCGCACGGTGCCCTCCGAGACGCCGACGGCCTCCGCGATCTCGCGGTTCGTCGCCCGGCCGTTGTCTTCGAGAATGCTGATTATGTGCTGATCGATAGCGTCGGGCTTCTGAAACGGCAACGGATGCGTCCCTTCGCTGTGGGATTCGATGTGGCAGATAAGCACGACACCATGGGAGTGTCAAGCGGGCCCCGGCGGTTCCTTACCGCCCGCTTGACGCCGGGAGCTCGATCGGGGATGAATGGTCGCTCCCGGCGGCGGCGCGCGCCCGTCGGCGCACGGGCGCAGCCATGACCGATCGCACGACGCCGAGGATCCCACCCGCCCTCCGCACCCGCGTCTCGCGCCGCCGTGTGCTTCGTGCCGCCGGGGCTGCCGGCGCCGGGCTGGGCGCCCTCGCGCTGGGCGCCTGCGACCGCGGATCGTCCGGGCCGCGGCCGACCGCGACGCCGACGCCGCGCCGCGGCGGCGTCCTGCGCACCGCGACGACGCTGCCGATGACGTACGGGCTCGATCCCCAGGTCGAGCGCGGCACCGGGCTGGCGATCGCGCCCCGCGTCTACGGGTATCTCCTGCACGTCGACCCGCAGCAGTCGGATGCGCTCCTTCTCGACCACGCGGAGCGCATCGAGCAGCCCGACGGGCAGACGACGGTGATCACGCTCCGCGGCGACATCCGCTTCCAGGACGTGCCGCCGGTCTCCGGCCGCGCCGTGACGTCGGCCGACGTGGCCGCGAGCATCTATCGCTTCCGCGACCATCCGTTCGCGATCGACAAGGTCTGGCACGCGACCGTGCTCGACGCGGTCGACACGCCGGACGAGCGTACGCTCGTCGTCCGCACCAGGCGTCCCTACGCCTGGACGCTCCACTGGCTGGGGGACATCGCCGGCGGCGCGATCTACCCCCGGGAGCTGGTCGAAGCGGGCGCGGACCTGAGCGCAAGCGGCATCGCCAGCGGGCCGTTCGCCATCGAGCAGGCGGCGAAGGACCGCGTGCGCATCGCGCGCAATCCGGCCTACCACGACGCGACGCTGCCGTACCTCGACGCGATGGAGTGGCGCATCTTCGCGGACGACGGCGCGAAGCTGGACGCGCTCGACCGCCGGGAGGCGGAGATGGCCGAGCTGCGCGACCGCCGCGAGGCGGACGAGGCGGCGGCGCGTGATCCGCGCATCGAGGTGGACGCGCAGCCGAGCCTTGCCTGGCTCTCGGTCGGCCTGCGGGTCGATGCGCCGGCCCTCCGTGACGGGCGCGTCCGCGAGGCGCTCGACCTCGCGCTCGACCGCGACGCGTTCATCCGGGACGTCGCCTTCGGCGAAGGGCAGGTCCTGGGCCCGGTGAACCCGCACCTCGCCGGCGGCTTCTGGTCGCTGCCCGAGTCGGACGTGCGCCGGGCGTCGTCCCCGGGGGCGTCCGCGGACGACCGGCTCGGAGGCGCGCGACGGCTGCTCGCCGCCGTCGGCGTCGCGGACCTGACGTTCGCGCTGCAGACACCGGCGCGCCCGCAGATGATCGACATCGCGACGGTCGTGCGCGACCAGCTGCGGCGCATCGGCGTGGACGTGCGGATCGATGAGCTGGACCCGCTCGCGTGGTTCGCGAACTTCCGCCGCGGCGCGTTCGAGGCGACGCTCATCGCCCACGCGCCGTACGACTCGCCCGATATCCCGGTGCGCTACTACCACTCGGGAGGCGTCGACGGCTCAGCGAACCAGTTCGGCTTCAGCGATGCCGAGCTCGACGGCCTCATCGAGCGCTCGTGGGGCGAGAGCGACCGCGACGCGCGCCGGCGCACGCTGCTCGACGCCCAGCGCGGGATGCAACGCTCGCGGGCGATGCTGCAGCTGTTCACGGGCACGCAGTACCGGGCGGCGTGGGGCTACGTGCGCAACCGCCGGCCGGACCTCCTGGGCCCGCTCGCACAGGAGCACGCGGGGCTCTGGCTCGATGAGGGCGCGCCGGGCGGCTGAATTGACACCCCTCGCCGGGCGTTCCTACAATTGGGTCGCACGTCCGCCGCTGGCGGGCGATGCTGTCCCTGGCGCGGCCCCGTGGTGTAGCGGTCTAACATGCCACCCTGTCACGGTGGAGATCGAGGGTTCGAATCCCTTCGGGGTCGCCAGACTTCACCTGCACGCTACGTCAGTCGCCGGTCCAGCGGCGACGAATGATACACAGGTAGCGCCTCGAATCCTTCGGAGTGCCACCGCCCGAGGTGTCCAGTCAGCGCTTCGCGATGACGATGTGCGTCGCGTTCTCGGTCGCGACGTGCTCCGCCAGTTCGTAGCCCAACGAGGGCAGGTCGATTCCCGCCAGCAGGTGCTCGCCGGAACCGAGGAGCACCGGCGCCACCGCGAGGTGCATCTCGTCGATCAGCCGCTCGCGCAGGTACTGCCGGATCGTCGCGACGCCACCGCCGACACGCACATCGCGTGCGCCTGCCGCCGCGCGCGCCCGGTCCAGCGCGGCCCTGATGCCATCCGTGATGAAGTAGAACGTCGTGCCGCCCGCCATCTCGAGGGGCTCACGCGCTTGGTGTGTCAGCACGAACACGGGCACGTGGTACGGCGGGTTGTCGCCCCACCACCCCTTCCACGTGTTGTCCGGCCACGGGCCGCGGATCGGCCCGAACATGTTTCTTCCGAGGATCCAGGCGCCGAGATCCGCGACCCCGCGGGCGGCGAAGTCGTCGTCGAGGCCGGTGCGGCCGTCATCTTCGCCCTGCATGCGGCGGAACGTGCGCGTCGGGACGATCCAGTCGTGCAACTGCTCGCCGCCGACGCCCAGCGGCTCGTCGAGGGTCTGGTGCGGGCCGGCTCCGTAGCCATCGAGCGAAATCGAGAACGCGTGGACGCGCACCCTTGTCATTGGAGCAGTATGCCACAGCGCTCGCGTGCCTCAGCGCGAGCCGAGCGCGTGCGGCGTACCACTTTGGCGCGACGTGCCAGTGCATCGTCGAGCGCTAATCGCGCTCGACGAGCCGCATGCCCCGCTCCGGCGTCCATGACTCGACGACGAGCTTGGTGGCGGAGTCATTGAGGTGCGTGATCACCACCTCCGTGATGTCCGCGGTGAACATCTCGCCGGCCGGCTGGTCGCTCCCCTCGCCGGTGGCGATCGGGCCGGCATGGACGGCGCGGCCGGTGATCTTCGCCTCGCCGGGCCATTCGCTCTCCTTGCCTTCCTCCGGGTGGAATGTCGGCCCGTGGAGCGCGAAGCGGGGATCGCGCCGCAGGTCGGCCCCCTTGCGCGCGGCCGTCATCGACCCGAAGCGCAACTCGCCATCTGCGAACTCACACTCGATGCCGGAGATCCGCGGCGAGCCATCGGCCCGCAGCGTGGCGATGGTCTTGTGGCGGCCGGCGTCGAACAGCCGCCGAACGCGCGCGGCGAACTCCGGCTCCGCCCGCTCGAACGCTTGCCACTTCACTTTGGTGCTCCTTGGTCCAGCCGCGCGCCGCGCCCGGTCCGTCGAGAATAAGGACGTCCCGCCGTACAGCATACGTTGGCGGCGCATTGAGCGGCTCGCGCTATGCTCCCACCGTGACACGCCCCTCGATCCGGCTCGCGACGGTGAATATTGACTGTGCGGACGCGCAGGCGATGGCGGACTTCTACGGCCGGCTGCTTGGCTGGGAGATCACGCTGCGGGACGACGACTTCATCCTGATGCGGGATCCGGCGGGGGGCGCCGGGCTCTCGTTCCAGGAGCAGCCGTGGTACCTGCCGCCGGTCTGGCCCGAGCAGCCCGGCGAGCAGCACAAGATGATCCATCTCGACATCCAGGTCGGGGACCTCGACGCCGCCGTCGCCTTCGCGCTCGAGGCGGGCGCGCGGCTCGCGGCGCACCAGCCGCGGCACGACCTGCGCGTGTTGCTCGACCCCGCCGGGCACCCGTTCTGCCTGTTTCTCGTTTAGCGGACGCCCGCCCGGCCGCGGTTTGCGCGCGCGCTGGCCGCCCGGCGGTAAGATAATCGTCCCACCGCAACGCGGCTCGCCGAGCCGGCAGTGGGGCGTTGCGCACGACGATCCGCCGCGTGGCGACAGCAGGGAGCGAGGTGCCCGATGTCCAACGTCAGGGCCTTCATCACGGCACTCAAGACTGGCGAGACGCGCACGACGAAGGCGCTGGAGAAGGCCGTCGCGCGCCGCCGAGGCGCGGCCGCCGAGGAGGTGTTCGCGGCGCTCCGCGAGCGGGGCGCGCTGAAGACGCCGCTGTCCGGCCCGGTGCGGACGGCGCTCAGGCAGGCGCCGCTGCCCGACCACCTGATCGAGCGCTGCATCGACGGCTGGCCCGACGCGCAGAAGGAGCGCGCGCGTCGCGCGATCGTCGACGCGCTGCGCGATGGGCGGCGCGTGCGCTTCCGCTGGGGGCTCACGGACGCGCGCGGATTCGAGTCCGACGTCAGGACGAAGGGCAACATCGTGACGATCACGGCGCTCAGCCCGCGGTCGACGTTGCGCGTGAGCGGCGACGACATCGACGTCGCGCCGGCGATCGCGCGCGGCCGGCGGCGCAGGTGACGCCGCACGAGGTGGCGGCGGGTGGAAGCTGACGCGCGGTTCTGCACGACGTCGGACGGCGTCCGCATCGCGTACACGGTCGCGGGCGACGGCCCGTGCATCGTCTGCTGTCCGGACGCCGTCGGCTCGTTCGCGCTCGATCACCTGATCGAGGACCAGATGGGATTCTGGCGCCTGCTCTGGCACGGACGGCGCGTCGTGCGCTACGACATGCGGGGGACCGGGCTGTCGCAGCGCGACGTCGCCGACGTCTCGCACGACGCGCTCGTGCACGATCTCGAGGCCGTCGCCGACGCGGCGGATGCACGGGCCTTCACCCTCTGGGCCAGCACGCTCAGCGGTCCGCGGGCGATCGAGTACGCGGTGCGGAACCCGGGCCGCGTGCGGCGCCTGATCCTCCACCGCACCTTCGCCTGCGCGCGCGACGTGATCTCCGAGGCGCAGGTCCAGAGCTTCGCCGCGCTCGCGCGCGCCGACTGGCGCATGGCGGCGCAGGCGTTCGCAGACCTTCCGGTGCGGCGCGAGCTGCCGGACGCAGGCGTGAACCAGGCGCACCTGTACGTCCAGTCGACGTCCGGCGAGTTCGTCGCGCGCCTGCTCGAGCACGGCTTCGCGACGTTCGACGTCACGGCGCTGCTTCCCGACCTGCAGGTGCCGACGCTGGTCCTGCACCGCCGCGACGACCCGATGTTCCCGTTCCGCGTCGCGCAGGATCTGGCGGGCGCCATCCCGAGCGCGCACCTGCGGCCCCTCGCGCAGGGCATCATGAGCTACCTGGCCGCCGGCCAGGTGCGGGTCGTGGTCGACGCGATCAACGAGTTCATCGGCGATGGTGCGGCGGCGCCCGACGCGCCCGCGCCGGCGGTGCGCGCGCACGGCACGAGCACGGGCATCATCTTGTTCACCGACATCGCGGACTCGACCGCGGTCACCGAGCGCATGGGCGATGCGGCGTTCCGCGCGGCGTCGCGTGCGCTTGACGCGCGGATGCGCGGGGCAATGCGCGACGCCGGGGGCATGCCCATCGGCGGGAAGGTGCTCGGCGATGGCGTGATGGCGGTGTTCGCGTCGGCGGCGGAGGCGATCGTCGCCGCGCGGGCGTGCGTCGCCGCCGGCGATGAGGCCGGACTGCCGCTGCACGCCGGCCTCCATGCCGGCGACGTGCTCCATGAGGACGATAACGTCTACGGCGGCACGGTGAACATCGCGTCGCGGATCTGCGGGCTCAGCGCCCCGGGCGAGATCCTGGTCTCGGGAACGGTGCGCGAACTCGCGCGCACGTCCGCCGGGGTCGCGTTCGAGGACCGCGGCGACCACGCGCTCAAGGGCGTGGCGGACGCCGTGCGCCTCTACGCCGTCAGCCTGCGCGAGAGCTGACGTCGATCGCCAGATTCCAGCCCCGCGCGGGAGCCCTACCGGACCCTGCGGGTGTTGAGGGGCGTCACGAGCTTCGAAGGTGGCGGTCCGAGCGCCGAGAGGGCTGCGTTGCCGTTTCCGTCACGCCGGGCGGCGGAAGCGCGCGAGATAGCCGAGCGGCTGCCGGCGCCGGTCGACGAACGTGAGCCCCGCGTCTCGCGCCATGGCCTGGAGCGCCCGCACGCGCACGTAGTCGGGGTCGGCAAACGTCTCCGCGAACGAGACGGTGCCGCCGGGCCGCAGCACCCGCCGCAGCTCGCGGAGCGCGCGGCGCTGGTCCGGCACCTCGCCGAGTACGGCGACGAGGAACGCGCGGTCGACGCTCGCGCCGGCGAGCGGCAGGTGGGTGGCATCGCCGACGAGCGGGCGCACCACGTCCAACACATCCGCATCGAGATGCTCGCGCAGCGCGCGGATCATGCCCGCCTGCAGGTCGATGCACACGACCCGGCCCGCGCGCCCGGCCGCGCGCGCGGCCTCCGCGGTGAAGAACCCCGGCCCGGGCCCCAGTTCGAGCACGCAGTCGCCCGGACTGACGGCGAAGGCCCGCATCATGGGGCGTGGGCGCTGGTGCAGCTTCCGCGCGGGATGGAGCAGCGAGCGCGCCTGACTCGCCGGGAACACGCTGTGCGCCCGCCGCTCCCGCCGCCACGCGCGCACGAACCAGGCCCCGCCGGCGACCGCGGCCGCGACCACGATGGCGGCAATCCAGATCACCGGAGCATCGTGCGCGATACCGGGTGCGCCGCACAACGGCGTGCACGCTGCGAACTCCGCATTTTTTGCGTCACGGCGGTGCTATGCTGCGCGGACGGAGGCCGACGCATGAAGACGCTGCCGGAGCATGGCTCCTCGCTCGATGCCGTGATGGACGCGCTGCGGGCGCTCCAGGTCCGCGACGCCGACTACCACAACGCCCGCACCTGGGGGCTGATCTACAACGCCGGCGAGGACGTCGATGACTTGCTGCGTGCGGCGGGGTCGCACACGCTGCTCGAGAACGCGCTGAACCCCTTCGTCTTCCCGTCGCTCAAGGAGATGCAGCGCGACGTCGTCGCCGTGGTGACGGACCTGCTGCACGGCGGCGAGGACGCGGGCGGCACGATGACCTCCGGCGGCACCGAGTCGATCTTCATGGCCGTAAAGACGGCGCGCGACCGGATGCGCGCCGAGAAGGGCATCAGGCGCGGCCGCATCGTTATCCCGCGCACGGCGCACCCGGCGTTCATCAAGGCGGCGCACTTGCTCGACCTCGAGTACGCGCACATGCCGCTCGGCGAGGACTTGCGCACGCGCGCCGAAGATCTGGCGCCGTTGCTGACCGACGACACGCTGCTCGCCGTCGGCAGCGCGCCGGCATATCCGTTCGGCATGGTCGACCCCATCCCGGAGATGGCGGCGATCGCGGCGGAGCGCGGCATCCCGTTCCACGTCGACGCCTGTCTCGGCGGACTGATGCTGCCGTTCCTCGAACGGCTCGGCGAGCCGGTACCGCCGTGGGACTTCCGGGTGCCCGGCGTCACCTCCATCTCCGCCGACCTGCACAAGTACGGCTACGCGATCAAGGGGGCGTCGGTCATCCTGCATCGCCCGAAGGCGAACGTGCGCTACCAGGTCTTCTCGTTCGACGACTGGCCGGGCGGCATCTACGGCACGCAGGCGTTCCTCGGCACGAAGCCGGCGGCGCCGATCGCGGCGGCGTGGGCGGTGCTGCAGTTCCTCGGTGAAGACGGCTACCTGCGGAAAGCGCGCCAGACCCTCGATGCCACGCGCAGGCTCATCGCCGGGGTGCGCGCGGTCGACGGCCTGTGCGTGTGGGGCGAGCCCGACATGACCGTCGTCGCGATCGGCTCGACGACGCAGGACATCTTCGCCATCGGCGACGAGCTGAACCGCCGCGGCTGGCACTTCGACCGGCAGGAGCGCCCGCCCGCGCTGCACCTGATGGCGAGCCCCAAGCACATCGAGGTCGTGGAGGCGTTCATCGCGGACCTGCGCGGGGCGGCGGCGCAAAACGCAGGCGCCAGCACCACGGCCGCGACCTACGGCGACGACGTGAGCGCCGAGACCTCCGCGCGCTAGCCCGCGCGCCTGCCGCGGCGCGCGAGCGACCGGCGCGCCTCCTCGACCTCGGCGATGCCCTCGAGCGCGCCCTCGACGACCTTGCGCTGCCGTTCCTCGGTGACGTGCAGGTAAATCTGCGTGGTGTTCGGGCTGCTGTGCCCGAGCAGTTCCTGCACGACGCGCAGCTCGGCGCCCCCGTCGAGCAGGTGCGTCGCGAAGGTATGGCGCAGCAGGTGCGGATGCACCCGCACATCGATGCCGGCCTTCAGCGCGTACTTGCGGACGATGAGCTGGATGCGCCGCTGCGAAAGCCGCGTGCCGCCGCGGTTGAGGAACAGCGCGGCGGACACCGGCGCGCGGCGTGCGCCATGCCGGCGCATCAGCTCGCCCCGCCCGCGGGCGAGGTAGCGCTCGAGCGCGCGGCGCGCCGGGTCGCCCATGACGACGAGCCGCTCCTTGTTGCCCTTGCCGTGCACGCGCACGGTCCGCTGCGCCAGGTCTACGTGCGGCAGGTCGAGCGCCGCGGCCTCGCTGACGCGCAGCCCGCTGGCGTACATCAGCTCGAGCAGCGCGCGGTCCCGCAGGTCGGCGGGCTTGTCACCGTCGGCCGCCGCGATGAGCGCGGTGATGTCCTCGACGCTGAGCACGTGCGGCAGCCGGCGCGCCTGTTTGGGGCCGCGCACGTTCGCCAGCGGGTCGTCGGCCATGACGCCTTCGAGCCGCAGCCAGCGGTAGAACGAGCGGGCGGTGCTGACGCGCCGCGAGATGCTGCCCTGCGCCGTGCCGGCTTCGAGCATCGATGCCAGGTAGGCGCGGAACTGCGGGCGGCCCAGGCGCAGGGGGTCGGCGTCCTGCGCGGCGAGCCAGCCGAGGAGGTGGCGCAAGTCCGTCTCGTAGTTCCGGCAGGTGTACGCGGAGAGGTTGCGTTCCGCGCGCAGTACGGAAAGGTAGCGCTGCAGCAGCGCCTCGACGCGCGCGTCAGGGGCGGGGGAGGGCTCCATAGTGCGATCTTCGCACGTATCGTCGAAGCCGCGCTATGAGGGAAATCCCGAAGCCGACATTGCTTGAATCTCGATCGGCTCTGACTCTGACCGGCCGAACGCCGACCATTGCGCGGCGAGGCGTTTCAGGCGCTTCTCTCGGTGCTCGATGAGCGGCCCAACGGTCTTTGGCTCGACCGCAAACCAGCATGGGGCGAACGGCTTGTTGCCGATCTCCTTCCACCGAGCCTCCCATCGATCGACTTCCGCGGCGACACGCGCCGCACGCTCGAGGAACACGTCGAACGTGGGGCCAGGACCGTCGTTCCGTCGACGCAAGAACACGTAATAGCAGTGCGTTCCGCGCCAACTCTGGTATCCGGTGGAGATTGGCCAGAAATTCACTTTGTGCTGAGACGTCTTTACTTGCAGGTTCGCGAAGAATGACCCATCTGGCGATGACACCACGATATCCACGCCGGCGACGTTTCGGATCGTCGGCAGTGCGAGCAGGCCACGCAGGCTAAGTTCTGCCACGACGTAGTGCACACCCGCCGCACCGATGAGAGGCCCTGGGAGAGTTCCCGACTTCGCCATCGTCTCTACGCCGGCGCGGCGGCGACCGGCCGGCCCGGGAGATCCAGGTCGGGCGGCGGCGGCGCCGGGTTCACCAGGCCGTACATGAGCTGCGAGGGCACGAGCTCGCGCAGCTCGTCCACCGTCCACATCCCCTGCTTCATGATCTGGCGCATCGGCGTCTCCTCGTGCGCCAGCGAGATGCGCCCGCCGGCGACGTAGAAGACCTTGCCGTTGATGTTCCAGGCCTCGTCGCAGCAGAGAAACACCGTCATCGGCGCGACGTACTCCGGCTCGCGCATCGGCGGCACGGTCGAGGCGCGCGGCTGCTGCACGACCGGCGCCGTCCCCGCGCGGGCGCGGAGCTGCGCCGTGTTCTGCGGGATCGTCGCCGTCATGCGGGTCGCCGCGCCCGGCGCGATCGCGTTGCAGGTGACGCCGTAGCGGCCGAGGTCGCGGGCGACGACGCGGGTGAAGCCGGCGACGCCAGCCTTCGCGGCGCCGTAGTTCGCCTGCCCGGGGAGACCGCCAAGCCCGGAGATGGACGAGAAGTTGACGATGCGCCCGTAGCGCTGCTGCCGCATGAGGATCGAGGCGGGCTTCGTCGTGCAGTAGTGCCCCTTCAGGTGCACGGCGATGACGTCGTCCCACTCCTGCTCGCTCATGTTGAAGATCATCCGGTCGCGCAGGATCCCGGCGACGTTGACCAGGATGTCGACGCGTCCGAAGTTGTCGAGCGCCGTCTGGATCAGCCGCTCGCCGCCCTCGACCGTCGCGACGGTGTCGAAATTGGGTACCGCCTTGCCGCCGGCGGCGCGGATTTCGTCCGCGACCTCCGCCGCCGGCCCGCTGCTCGGCGCGCTGCCATCGACGTTCACGCCGTAGTCGTTGACGACGACGTTCGCGCCTTCCTTCGCCAGCAGCATCGCGACGCCGCGGCCGATGCCGCGCCCGCCGCCGGTGACGATCGCCGTCCGTCCCTCGAGCCGTCCGCTCATGACCCGCCTCCCGCCACGCTGCCCTCCGGCTGCTGCACCGGCCGCCCGGGGATCTCGAGGTCCGGCGGCGGCGGCGCCGGGTTGGGCACGCCCGCCATGAGCTGTCCGGGCACGGCCTGCACCAGCTCGTCGAGCGTCCACATGTCCGGCTTCCAGAGCGTGCGCATCGGCGTCGGGTGCCAGGCGACGCCGACCGTCCCGCCGGCCACGTGGAAGATCTGCCCGTTGATGTTCCAGGCGTCGTCGCTGCAGAGGTACGCGACCATCGGCGCGACGTACTCCGGCTCGCGCATCTGCGGCGGCCCCGCCGGCCGTGCGCCACCCCCCGGCGCGCCGATGCCCGCGCGCGCCCGCAGCTCGCGCGACTGGTCGCTCACCGTCGCCGTCATGCGGGTCGCCGCGCCCGGCGCGATCGCGTTGCACGTGACGCCGTAGCGGCCGAGATCCTTCGCGACGACACGCGTGAAGCCGGCGATGCCGGACTTCGCCGCGCCGTAGTTCGCCTGGCCCGGCATGCCGATCAGGCCCGAGCCCGAGGAGAAGTTGACGATGCGCCCGTACCGCTGCTGCCGCATCAGGATCGAAGCAGGCTTCGTGCAGCAGTAGTGCCCCTTCAGGTGCACGGCGATGACCGCGTCCCACTCCTCTTCGCTCATGTTGAAGATCATGCGGTCGCGAAGGATGCCGGCGTTGTTCACCAGGATGTCGATGCGGCCGTAGGTATCGACCGCCTTCCTGATGATGGCCTCGCCGCCTTCCACGCTCGCGACGGAGTCGTAGCAGGCGACGGCCGTCCCGCCCTCGCCCGCGATCTCGCGCACGACCTCATCGGCCGGGCCGTTGTCGTGCCCGGTGCCGTCCGTGTTGACGCCCGGGTCGTTGACGACCACCTTCGCGCCCTCGCGCGCGAACAGCATCGCGATGCCCCGGCCGATGCCACGGCCCGAGCCCGTGACGACGGCGACCTTCCCTTCGAGCGCACCCACGGCTCACCCCCTGTCGCTTCGTGTCCCCGGATCCGCCTAGCCGCGCGACGGCAGGGCGACGGTCGCGGTGCCCGGCGTCGTCTTCTTGCCGTCCGGGTCTTGCGTCCACACGTCCAGGTCGACGAGCTTCTCGCCGCCCTCCTCGCGCGTCGCCGTGACGACGCCGCCCACGGTGATCTGCCTGTTGAGCAGGTCCATCCCACGGTAGCTCACCCCGAAGCGCTTCACGCGGCCCTTGTAGCCCGCGAACGCGAAGAGCAGGCGCCCGATCAGCGCGTACTTGAACCGCCCGTGGACGATGTTCTCGGTGAGCCCCATCGGCTTCAGCATGGGGAAGTTCTCGTCGAAGTGCAGCGGGTTGAAGTCGCCACTGCCGGCCGCGAACTTCACGAGCTGCTGCTTGTCCGGCGTGATCGTGATCGGCGCCAGCTCCTGGCCGACCTGCACGTCTTCGAAGTACGTCTGTTCCGCCATGTCGTCTCCGTCCTCTCGCTCCGGCGTCCGTGCGACGCGCCGCCTACATGTGGATCGAGGTCAGCCGCTGCTTCGCGACGACCTGGCCGGTCGCCTTGTTCTTGTACACCGACTCGTTCGTCACGAAGAGCATCGGCCGCCCGCCTTCGCGAAGCTTGAGGTCGGCGAGGTGCGACGTCTCGACCAGGACGTCGCCCGCGCAGATGTAGTCGAAGTACGCCGTCTCCGTGCCGCCGTCGAGCAGCCCGCGGAATGGGATGTTGAGCCGCGGCCCGCCGCCGCGCCGCGGGAAGCCGAAGGTCGGGTCGTTCTTGCCCGGGAGGTACACCGGCGTGCCGATGTATCCCAGCGGCGCGACGATGCTCCGGAACCCCTGCTGCTTCGCGAACTCGACGTCGTAATGGATCGGGTCGTCGGACCCGATGCCGCGCGCGTACATGCGCACGCTCGTCGTCGTCACTTCGTACTCCCACGGCTCGGTCTCGATGCCGATCTGGGCGCGCATCTCGTCCGTGATCTGGAACTCCGCGGTCTCTGGCACGGCGCCTGCTCCTTCGGTGCGTTCTCCGTCGAGGTTATGTGCGATTTAACCGCGAAACGGGCTGGTGGTCTAGGGCGATGGAGGGTCGCGATGCCGATGTGGTTCTGCGCTTGGTGCCGGCGGCCGCTCCCGCTCTGGGAGCTCGGGCGGCACCGCTGCGAGCCGGAGCACATCAGGGAGCGCGGCGAGGCCGCGTAGCGCGGGGAAAACGAGACGCCGGCGTATGGGCGCCGGCGCTCACGGGTCACGAAGGAGGGTAGTCGACATGACCCAGGACGGCACTCTAACGGCGCCGTGCCCGAAATGCAACGGGACGGGCGAGATCGAGTTGAAGATGGCGCTGCTCTTCGGCCGCGGCGCCAACTTCTACCGGCACGGGCGCTACGCGACGGCCGGCGGCGTCCGAAAGGTCGCGGCGCCGGGGTTGAAGGCGTCGGCGACGTGCCAGACGTGCGGCGGCAGCGGGCGGGTGGCGTCGTGATCCTCTGGAAGCACGACGACAGCGCGATGTACTGCGACGAGGAGGGTTGCGAGCGGTGGGTGCCGCTCGCAGCGGCGGAAGCGCACGTGGCCGCGCACACGCGCGACTACCTGGCCGAGCTCACGAAGAGCATCGC
>DASRHM010000102.1:0-32386 GCA_035650575.1 Dehalococcoidia bacterium
GCTTCAGCTCCAGCGCGTTCGTGCCGGAGTCATCGCCGCGGCTGATGAACTTGGATTTCGCGCCGGCGATCGCCTTCATCGCGTCGTCCGTCGTCTGCGCGTCTCTCACGTGTGCCGGGTCGTCCTTCGGGCCGACGATGATGAAGTCGTTGTGCATCACGAGCGTCCGCTCGATCCCGGCGCCAGCGGCGACCATCTTCTTTTCCGCGTCCGGCGAGTGCACGAGCACCACGTCGGCGTCCCCGCGCGATGCCTGCGCGATCGCCTGGCCCGAGCCGACGGCGACGGTCTTCACGGTGTAGCCCGTCTCGGCCTGGAACATCGGGATCAGCACGTCGAGCAGCCCGCTATCCTGCGTGCTCGTCGTCGTCGCCAGGATCAGCTCGCCGCGCGCCTTCGTGCGCGCCGGCGATGCGCCCGCGGCGCCGGTCCGCGACGAGTTCGCGTCGCCGCCGCAGGCCGCGAGCTCGAGCGCGATGAGCATCGCGATGGCGGCGCACAGGGCAGCACGACGCATGGCGCCTCCTCTCCGAATCGATATGTCGGGCGGAGCATAACGGCTGCGCGCGCGACGGTCGAGCGGCGGCGGCATCAGGCCCGGCTGCGGAACGTGCGCAGGAACTCGTCGCTCACGTCGCGCTCGACGGACGTGCGGAAGCGCTCGTACAGCTCGACGAGGCGCCGCCCGTCGGCGGTGAGCCGCGAGCCGCCGCCGCCCGCACCGCCCGCCTCGCTTTCGACGAGCTTCACGCCCAGGTTCCGTTCGATCTCGCGGACCTTGCCCCAGGCGCGCCGGTACGAGAGGTGCATCGCCGCGGCGGCGTCGGCGAGCGAGCCGGTTTCGTCGACCAGCCGCAGCAGGCGCACGCGGTAGTCACTCAGGACGATCTTCCCGTTTCGCTCGACCCACAGCTTCGTGCGCGGTTGCATGCGCGGGCCCGTCCTTCCGGCGCGCGTCCATCGGGCGCGCCCCGCGCCATCATAGCGGCCCGTTTGTCGCGTGTAATGACAGTTGCGCGCGCGGGTGGGCGCAGTTTCCGGATCGTTTCAAACCCGTGTACGCCGTGTCCTCGCCGCCCGAAGGGTGATTGTTGGCCTATCGGGGACGCGGCATGTTGGTCGCACTACTACATCTCAGGAGGAGACCGTGACCTTGAACAGGAAGTTGCTAGGAGCGCTCGGCGTCATCTTCGGCCTCGCCGTCATGACGTTCGCGTTCGTCGGCAGCGCATCGGGACAGACACCGTCTGGGACGGGCACGTCGGTCTCGGGCACCGCGACGACGAGCGGCACGACGGCTGCCGGGACGGCGACCAGGGCCGCCGGCTCGCCGACTGCCGCCGGCACGTCGATCACGTCGTTGAGGACGCCGACGACGGCGGGCGGCGCGGCCGGCGCGGCGACGCTGCCTTCGTCCGGTACCGGCTCGGGCGGCGGCACGAGCACGACGATGTGGCTGATCGCGGGCGGCGTGCTCGTGGCGCTCATCGGCGCGGGCGTGGTGGTCACCGGGACGCGCAGGCGGGCCTGACCGCGGGCGTCGGTCCATACCGAACGGGAGGGGCGCGCCCACGGCGCCCCTCCCGTTCGTCTCCGCGACGAACAGCAACCCGCCGAAGGGGGCGGCGGGGAGCGTCCTTGCTTCGGACGCCACCACCCTTCGGCGGGCTGCTTCGTTGCGGAGCTACCCGGGATACTACAGTGGACGAGGTTCGGCGTGTGGTCTTTTTATGTGGATTTTCGCCGAAGCGCCGGGATCAGGCCGCCTTCAGCTCGCCAGGCTCTTGGTCCGGCCCCTCGCACGCCACCGGCTCTTCGTCCGCCAGCGCCCGCGCGAGGAATTGTCGCACCAGGTAGGCGCTGCTGGCCGTGACGAGCGCTGCGAGCGCGATGAAGAACGTCATCTCGTCCTTCCCTGGCTGCCGGCATCCGCCGGTTGGAAGTGGCAGGCCCCGAACGGCCGGGGCCTCCCACAACTACGTCCACGCCTGTCGGGGGAGAGGCGTGCGGGCGGCAGTCCGGGGACGACTGCCGCCCGTCCGGGCCTACTTCTTCGCGGCCGTCTTCCGGCGCGCCGTCGTCTTGCGCGCGGCCGGCTTGCGGGCCGTCGTCGTCCGCGACTTCGCCGCCGCGGCCTTCCGGGTGGTGGTCTTGCGGGCGGTCGTCTTCCGCGCCGCGGGCTTGCGGGCGGTCGTCTTGCGGGCCGCCGGCTTGCGCGCGGCGGTCTTGCGGGCCGCCGGCTTCTTCGCCGTGGTCTTCCGTGCCGTGGTCTTCTTCTTCGCCGCCGGCTTGCGTGCCGCCGGCTTCCTCGCGGTTACAGCCATTACGTACCCTGCCTCCTGTCTTCCTTGACTATGCTCCCGGACCGTTAGGAGCAGCCACTCGTGCTACCGCAGTTCGCGCAGCGGTAGCACGTCCCCGACCGACTCATGATGCACCCGCAGACCGAGCATGCGGGGGCATCCGCCTGGCCGTTCGCGCGTCGCGCGCGGTAGACCAGCGGGACCGCATCCGTGCCGGCCGTGGCCGGCTCTGCGGGATTCGGCGACGCCGCCAGCGGCAGCGGTAGCGGGTACTGCCCGGCCGCCAGCGCCGCCTTCATCTCGGGCGTCATCACGCCCACCTCGTACGCCTCCTCCGCCGACAGGTAGCGGCTCGCGAGCCACTTGAACACGTAGTCGATGATCGACTGCGCCACCGGGATATCCCGGTTCTCGGTGCGCCCCATCGGCTCGAAGCGCATGTGGGTGAAGTTCCGCACCAGGTCGGGCAGCGGCACGCCGTACTGCAGCGCGTAGCTGATCGCCCGCCCGAACGCCTCCATCAGGCCGCTCACCGTCGACCCCTGCTTCGCCATCGAGAGGAAGATCTCCCCGGGCGTGCCGTCGTCGTACAGGCCGACCGTGATGTAGCCGTCGTGCCCCTCGATGCTGAACTTGTGGGTGATCGAGTTCCGCGTGTCGCTCATCTTGCGGCGGACCGGCTTGGGCTCCGCCGCGGCGGCCGCCGCCTCGCCCTTGGAGGTCGAGAGCGGCTGCACCTTCTTCGACCCGTCGCGGTAGATGGCGATCGCCTTCACCCCGTGCCGCCATGCCTGCAGGTACGCGTCGGCGACGTCGTCGATCGTGGCCTCGTTCGGCAGGTTGACCGTCTTCGAGATCGCCCCGGAGATGAACGGCTGCGTCGCGCCCATCATCTTGATGTGGCCCATGTGGTGGATCGACCGCTCGCCGTTCTCCGCCTTGAACGCGCAGTCGAACACCGGCAGGTGCTCTGCGCGCAGCTGCGGCGCGCCCTCGATCGTCCCGTGCTCCGTGATGTACGCGTCGATCGCCTGGATCGCGGCGTCGTCGTAGCCCAGGCGGCGCAGCGCCTTCGGCACCGTGTGGTTGACGAGCGGCATCATGCCGCCGCCGACGAGCTTCTTGTATTTCACCAGCGCGATGTCCGGCTCGATGCCCGTCGTGTCGCAGTCCATCATGAACGCGATCGTCCCGGTGGGCGCGAGCACCGTCGCCTGTGCGTTGCGGTATCCGAACTTCGTGCCCGCCTCCAGCGCATCATCCCACGCATTCTGCGCCGCGTCGATCAGTTCCTGCGGCGCGAGCGTCGCATCTATTCTACGCGATGCGTCACGATGCTTGGCAATCACGCCGAGCATCGGGTCGCGATTTTCGTGGAACGCCGCGAACGGACCGATGCGCTGCGCGATCCGCGCGGACGTCGCGTACGCGTGTCCCGTCATCAGCGCGGTGATCGCCGCGGCGTGCGCGCGTCCCGCGTCGCTGTCGTACGGCAGCCCGAGCGACATCAGCAGCGCGCCGAGGTTCGCGTAGCCCAGCCCCAGTTGTCGCAGCGCCACCGTGTTCCGCGCGATCTTCTCCGTCGGGTAGCTCGAGTTGCCGACGATGATCTCCTGCGCCCAGATCGTGATCGCCACGGCGTGCCGGAACGCGTCGACGTCGAAGCGGCCGTCGTCGTCGACGAACGTCATCAGGTTCAGCGACGCCAGGTTGCAGGCGCTGTTGTCCACGTGCATGTACTCGGAACACGGATTGCTCGCGTTGATCCGCCCCGTGTTCGGGCAGGTGTGCCAGGCGTTGATGGTCGTGTCGTACTGCATCCCCGGGTCGCCGCACTCCCACGCCGCCGCCGCCATGCGGCGCAGCAGCTCGCGCGCGTTGACCGTCTGCATCGGCTCGCCGTCGGTCACGCGCCGCAGCGTCCACTCGCGGCCTTCCGCCGCCGCCTGCATGAACTCGTCCGTGACGCGCACGGAGTTGTTCGCGTTCTGGAACTGGATTGAGGACCAGGCGTCACCGTTCAGCGACATGTCCCAGCCGGCCGAGCCGAGGGCGTAGGCCTTCCGCTCCTCGTTCACCTTGCAGTCGATGAACTCCTCGATGTCCGGGTGGTCAGCGTTGAGGATCACCATCTTCGCCGCCCGCCGGGTCTTGCCCCCGGACTTGATCGAGCCGGCGATGCTGTCGGCGCCCCGCATGAAGCTGATCGGCCCGCTCGCCTGCCCGCCCGCCGAGAGCTGCTCCCGGCTCGAGCGGATCGGCGAGAGGTTGATGCCGGAGCCGGAGCCGCCCTTGAAGATCATCCCCTCCGTCTTGCACCAGTCGAGGATCGACTCCATCGTGTCCTCGACCGAGAGGATGAAGCAGGCGGAGCACTGCGGCTTCGCCTCGACGCCGACGTTGAACCAGACGGGGCTGTTGAAGGCCATCCGCTGGTGCAGCAGCAGGTGCGTCAGCTCATCGCGGAAGACCTGTGCCTCGTCCGCGTCCAGGAAGTAGCCGTCCTTGATCCCCCAGTTGGTGATCGTGTCGACGACGCGGCCGATCAGCTGGCGGACGCTGCGCTCGCGGCGGTCGCTGCCGAGCGGGCCACGGAAGTACTTCGAGACCACGACGTTGGTCGCGGTCTGCGACCAGGTCGCCGGGATCTCGACGTCGTTCTGCTCGAAGAACGCGTTGCCGCTCTCATCGGCGATGACTGCCGCGCGCATCTCCCATGCGACCTCGGCGAACGGATCGGCGCCGGCGCGCGTGAAGCGACGCGTCAGGCGCGCGCCCGCGGTACCGGGTGACGTGCGGAGTTGCGGCTCAGCCTGGAGGACCATGACTCGGGGAATCCTTTCGCTGTTGTCTTGTCCGACCTGCGATGCCCGGGTGGTCCCTCCTCAGTGCTTGGTCTTGTCAGGCGTCCCGTAGGTCTGGCCGGGCTTTGGCGTGGGCGGGAACGGCTCACCCTTCGTCACCGTGCGTTCCTTCCCCGTATCACCGCCGCGTGGCCCGATGATCGGGTACTGACCTGACTCCTTCGCGATCTGACCTGGCTTGTGCTGTTCCCTCACGCTGATCTCCTGCGGAATGACTAGCCTGCCTGTGATGCCGCGCGCACATCCGTCCCGGCGAGCCTCGCGATCGCCCGCCAGGTCGTCATGTTCGTGATCCACGCGCCGCTCGCATCGAGATCCGCACCCGTGGCGCGCACGAGTGCGCGCAGGCGGCGAAGGTGCGCCTCCGCCGTCGCGCGGACGTCGCGCGCGTCGCCGCTGTGCACGCGCCACAGGAACGCCATCGCCTCGATGCTCAGCTCCGCGATAGCGTCGTCGATGGACCCGCGCGCCGCAACGGTTTTCATTCCACCTGCCGAAGCGTCTAATCCACGCATGGCTCTGCGCACGACGCCGGCCGCTGCGCAGCGGCCGGCGCGACGCCGCTCTCCTAGTCCCGCGCGGGCGCGCTCGCCTCGCTTCTCGCCGCATCCCAGCGGCGGGCCAGCTCCGCGCCGATCGCCTCCGCGCGGAGCACGCGCATCCACACCGGCGAGCGCCCGGCGCGCAGCGTCGCGATGAGCCGCGCGAGGGCGTCGGCGTCCATGCCGGAGAGGCGGTAGTCGGTAAGTAGCGCGACCGCGTCCTCGACCGCGCGCCGGTCGCCGCCGTCGGCGAGCAGCGCCAGTCGCGCCCGGTAGTCGGCGACGGTCAGCTCGATGAAGCGCTCCACGTCAGCGGAGGACACCGCGGTCTCGGCGCGCACGCGCGTGGCGGTGGTCATGGGCGCCCGCCGCCCTCGCTCTCGCGCCCACCGATGATGCGCAGGACCGGCGGCGTTGCCGCCGGCGCGGGGTCGTCCGCCGGCGCCGCCGGCTCCGGCTCGCGGTAGCCCGCGGCGAGGTGCTCCGGCACGCGCTCGCTGATCCGGAGCCGGTAGACGGAGATCCGCTGCTCGGTCGGGCCGGCGAGCTTGAACGTCAGGTGGCGGTCGCTGATGTCGAGCGTCGAGCCATCGGCCAGCTCGAGCGCGAGCGGGCCGCGCTGGCGCTCGAGCATGTGCAGCTCCCACGAGGGCCACATGGTCACCTCGCCGCGCTCGCGGTCGACCTCGCACGGGCCGCTCGCGATGAACTCGCCGTCAGCGTTGGTCAGCTTCCCTTCCGTCCTCACGCCTCGCTCCGCTCCTGCATCGCCGCGCTATCCGCGCCGGCGCCGCCGCGCCGCCTCGCGCTTGTCGCCGTTAGCGTCCCCCTTCGCCTGCCCGCGCGCAGACTTCCCCGCCAACGGCACGGGAGTCTGCACCGGCCGCACCGGGCGGCGGGTACGGGTTCGTGCATTCGGTGCGGCCGGCTGCAGCCGAAGGGGTCGCGCCGGGAGTTGGGCCAGGTCGAGCAGCGACAGCTGCCCCTGCGCCGGCCGGCTCCCGGAAGCCAGCGCCTCGAGCTCCTCGCGAAGCGCCTCGATGTCCCGGAACTCGCGGTAGACGCTCGCGAAACGCACGTACGCGATCGGGTCGAGCGCGCGCAGGTGCTCCATCACGAGCTCGCCGATGATCTGCGAGGAAAGCTCGGACGCGTTCGTCGCGTACAAGCGGGATTCGATATCGCCCGCGATCGTCTCGATCGCGCCGGCCGGGAGGGGGCGCTTCTCGCAGGCCTTGCGCAGCCCCGCGGTCAGCTTCTCGCGCGAGAACTCCTCGCGGCGACCGTCCTTCTTCACCACCCACAGCGCGACCGCCTGCACCCGCTCGTACGTCGTGAAGCGACCGCCACACTCCGGGTTCAGGCACTCGCGCCGGCGCCGGACGGCATCACCGACGTCGCGGGAATCCACGACGCGGGAGGCTTCCGACCGGCAGAACGGGCAACGCAATTCGGCCCTCGCTTACCCGCATTAGCATTTCGACCTCGCGGGTAAGCCGGAGATTATCACCAGATGTTGTGCCTGTCAATCCCCGTCGGGCAACTCGCCCACTATATCTAGTAGTCGCAACCCCTGTTGTCGCGGTGGCCTGCCTGCGGGCCGTCGGGTGGCCCTCGCGCCGGGCCCCGAGGCCGACCGAGGGCGTAACGGCCGTCAAGCTGCCGCGTTCGAATACGCGAGCCGGCGGCTATGGAACCCGCGGGGTGCGGCCGATACTGGATGTGCGAGACCAGTTGACGGCCGGCGTCGGTCCGTCATTGCTCGATATCCCGGGCGCCGCCCGCAGCGGCGGACCGGGGAAGACGGCAGATCGACGCCCGCTGGGGCGAAGGGGACACGATGCGGATGCTTCGGCGGCTCCACCGGGAGCAGGGAGCGCAGGGCCTGGCCGAGTTCGCCCTCATGCTGCCCATGTTCCTCATCCTCGTCTTCGGCGTCATCGACTTCGGATTCGGGCTGAAGGCCTACATTACGGTCGCCTCGGCAAGCCGCGAGGCGAGCCGATACGCCTCTATCGGCAATCAGGGTTCGACGGCGGGGGCCTGGATCGCCTGCAACAGCGGGTCGACGAACACGGTGGTCAGCAAGGCCTGCAGCACCATGGGCTCGCTGAACCAGTCGCGCGCGCAGGTGAAGGTCGAGTGCACGCCATCGTGCGTCTCCGGGAATACGGTGACGGTGTCGTCGAAGTACCAGTACAACTACATCACGCCGGTCCGCGGCCTGATCACGGTGTTCACCGGCGGCAGCCTTTCGAGCTACCTCACGATCAGCTCCTCGAACACGATGCGCCTCGAGTAGGGCGCCTGCCCGCCGCGGAGCGGCCAGAAATGCGCGCGCCTGTTATGGCAATCGCCGGCCGGCTGTCGTATAATCGCGTCCGGTAGCCCAGGTTCCCGGTTTTGCGGCAACTGCCCGTGCCGCCTCACCGGGTCGGGCTACTTCCTTTTCTCCGGCCGCCGGAGATGGGTTGGCCGTGAGCGGCGTCATCTCCCAAAACGCCGCTCACGGCCTCTGCCTTTCCCTGGTGGGGGAAAGTTCCTGGCTAGACAGTCACCTCCTTCCCAACTAACCCACGCTCCCTAGCGCGCCGCCACCGTGCGGCGCAGGAACGTCGGCAGCTCCGTGTCCTGCGCGTTCATCGCTGCCTGCTCGCGCAGCGGCGCCACGTCGGCCGGCGGCGCCGCGACCGCGTCGTCCGGCGCCACGCGCCGGTACTCCTCCGGGATCGGGTGCATCGCCACCGGGCGGGCGAAGCCGGTCGCGATGACCGTGATCTTCACCTCGTCGCCGATGCGCGGGTCGATCGCGGTGCCGAAGATGATCTCCGCGTCGGGGTCGACGACATCGGCGATGACCTGCGCGGCCGCGTTGAGTTCGTGCAGCCCCAGGTTCTTGCCGCCGGTGATGTTGAACAGCACGCCCCTGGCGCCATTGATCGCTACGTCGAGCAGCGGGCTCTGGATGGCCATCTGGGCCGCCTCCGCCGCGCGGTGCGGGCCGCTGCCACGCCCGATCGCCATCAGCGCCGGCCCCGCCTCCGCCATGATCTTCCGCACGTCCGCGAAGTCGAGGTTGATCTCGCCCGGCAGCGTGATGATCTCGCTGATCCCCTGGATCCCCTGCAGGAGCACGTCGTCCGCGGTGCGGAACGCGTCCTCGACCGTCGCCTGCTCGTCGCACGTCGCGAGCAGGCGGTCGTTGGGGATCACGATCAGCGTGTCGACCTTGTCCTGCAGGCGCTGGATGCCCTCCTCCGCCTGCGCGCGCCGCCGCTTCCCCTCGAAGCCGAAGGGCTTCGTGACCACGCCGATCGTCAGCGCCCCGGCCTCCTTCGCGACCTCGGCGACGATCGGCGACGCGCCCGTGCCGGTGCCACCGCCCATGCCCGCCGTGACGAACACCATCTCGGCGCCGCGCACCGCGTCGAGCAGCTCATCGCGGCTCTCCTCGGCGGCGCGCAACCCGCGCCCGGGGTCACCGCCGACGCCCAGCCCCTTCGTCAGCTTGTCCCCGATGCGGATCTTCACCTCGGCCGGCGACTGCTGGAGCGCCTGCGCGTCGGTGTTCACCGCGACGAACTGCACGCCGGCGATGGCCTCCGCGATCATGCGGTTCACGGCGTTGCAGCCGCCGCCTCCGACCCCGACGACCTTGATCGGCGGCAGCCCGTCTGAATACGCCTTCGTCATGCTGGCCTCCCTTCGTGCCTGTTCGCGCTGGAGTTCTCGGAGTTCGTCCTCGAACATCACCGACTGCCGGTACACGGGCGCCGTCGCCTCCGCGCGCGCCCGCGGACGCGCCGGCGCGCGCTCTTCCCTGCCGTCATCTGCCATCTGCGCTCCTTCGTCCGGCGTCCCGCCGGACCTGCCGCGATGAATCACGCTCCCTCCCTGCTCGGATCCCCGTCCCGCTTGCCGTCGCCGCGCCGGCGTCACCGCATGCCGCTCACTCCGGCAGCAGCACGCGCGCCCAGTTCCCGACGCGGCGCCAGAACCCGTTGAGGTCGAACGACGCGCGCGGCGCCCGGTGCCAGGTCGCCGCCTCCGCCTCGTTCACCGCCCACTGCAGCAGCCCAACGCTCGTCGCGTACGCCGGGTCGATCAGCAGGTCCGTCAGCCCCTGCAGGTGGCGCGGCATGCCGACGCGCGCCGGCCAGCCCGTGACCTGCTCCGCCAGCAGGTCGATGCCGCTCAGCTTCGCGCCGCCACCGGTGAGCACGATGCCGGCGCTCACGATGTCGTCGTGCACGGCGCGCTTCACCTCCGCCGTCACCATCTCCAGGATCTCCTCCATGCGGGCCTGGATGATCTCGCAGAGCCGCCGCCGCAGCTCGGTCTTCGTGCCCTCCGAACCGAAGGCCTCGATCGTGATCTCCTCGCCGGCGTCGACCATGCTCGGGATCGCGTGCCCCCACTGGCGCTTCGCCTCCTCCGCCGCCTGGTATGGCGCGCGCAGGCCGACGACGATATCGCGCGTCACGTGGTTGCCGCCCACCGGCAGCACGGCGGTGTGGCAGACGCTCCCCTCGATGAACAGCGCGATGTCCGTCGTGCCGCCGCCGATGTCCGCGAGCACGACGCCCTGCTCCTTCTCCTCCTCGTCGAGCACGGCCTCCGCGCTGGCGAGCGGCTCGAGGATCAGCCCGTCGACCTGCACGCCGCAGTTCTCGACGCACTTGGTGACGTTCTGGATCGCGCTGTCGATGCCCGTGACGATGTGCGTCTCGACGTCGAGCCGCGTGCCGTACATCCCGACCGGGTCGGACACGTTGTCCTGCCCGTCGACGACGTAGTAGCGGGGGATGACGTGGATGATCTCCCGGTTCGTCGGGATGCTGACGACGCGCGCGCCATCGAGCACGCGCGCGACGTCGTCGGGCAGGATCGGCCGCGTCCGGTCCGGGATCGCGATGATGCCGCGGTTGTTCAGGCACGCGATGTGCTGGCCGGCGATGCCGACGTGCGCTGAGAGGATGCGCGTGCCGCTCGACCGCTCGGCCTTCTCGACCGAGGCCCGGATGGACTCGGTCGCGTCCCGGATGTTCTCGACCATACCGCGCGAGAGGCCCTCCGACGGCGCGACGCCGACGCCGAGGATCCGCATCTCCTCGTCGCTGGTCACCTCGCCGACGACCGTGCAGACCTTGCTCGTCCCGATGTCGATGGATGCGAACGTGCCACCGCGGCTCATGGCGCCCTCCCCTAGTTGAAGCTCAATCGGTCGCCGAACCGGAGGTCGACCGCGTTGAGCGCCAGCTCGTCCTGTCTCGCCCGCTCCAGCAGCACGTAGAGCGCGGCGACCTTGTAGTCGTAGTCGCGCGAGTCCCCGAAGGTCACCCAGACCCCGTGGTCATCGACCGTCGCGCCGGAGAGCACCGCCGTCAGCCCGGAGCTCTGGCGGTAGACGAGCGCCAGCACCTTCCGCCCGAACGCCGTGTCCGACTCGCGCTCGAGGCGCGCGGCGAGTTCCACCGCGCCCGGGTCGAGGCGGTCGCCGGCGCGGACCGCGCGTTGCGGGTCGACCTCGACGATCACCGGCGCGCCCTCCGGCACGGCGTCCCCGTCGAGCACGTAGCCCTCGTCATCGATCGGCACGTTGACGCCGTTGATCTGCCACGCCCCCCACACGGTGCGCTCCTGCACGTCGATGCGGACGCCGTTGATCCCCTGCTTCCGCACCGTCACGCCGCTGACGCGCGGCAGCGCGGCGATGCGCGCGCGCGCGCCCGCCGGGTCGAGCGAGAACACGCTCTTGCCATCGAGGCCCGCCGCCGCGCGCACGTCGTCGGCCGCGACGGACTGGGTGCCACTCACGGTCACCTGGCGCACGGTCAGCCACGGCGAGTGGTACGCCCACCACGCCGCCGAGACGGCGCAGAAGACCAGCGCCGCCGCGAGGCCGAGCCGCGCCTGGAGCGGCGTCACCCGGAAGCGCGGCGCACGGTCCGCGAGCGCGCGCACGCCCCGCGGCGCGTCGTCGCGGCGCACGACACGCCGGCGTCGGCCTGGCGCCGCGGCGCGGTAGGGCCAGCGGCCGGGGGTCCTAGCGGCCGGCATCGCGCGCCCTCCGCTCCTGTGCCCGCTCGAGCCCGAGGTCCACCAGGCGCGTGATCAGGTCGGGGTAGCTCACGCCCGCCAGCCCCCAGAGCCGCGGGAACATGCTGATCGGCGTGAAGCCGGGGATCGTGTTGATCTCGTTGAGGACGATTTCCCCGTCCGGTGTCACGAAGAAATCGATCCGCGCGAACCCGCGACCGCCGTCGACCGCGTCGAACGCCGCGACCGCGCGCTCGCGCACGGCGTCGGCGACATCCGCCGGCAGGTCGGCCGGGGCCACCAGCCGGGCGCTGTCCTCGAGGTACTTCGCCCGGTAGTCATAGAACTCGCCGGCCGGGATCACCTCGCCGACCGGCGACGCCGCAGAGGCGATGACGCCGCACTCCACCTCGCGCCCCTCGATCCGCTCTTCGATCAGCGCTTTGCCATCGATACGGAACGCCGCCTCGAGGGCCTCGACGAGATCCTCGCGCGAGCGCGCGACGCTGACGCCGACGCTGCTGCCGCCGGTCGCGGGCTTCACGAACGCCGGGTAGCCCACCATCGACTCGGCGCAGCGAGCGATCCGCTCGCCCTCCGCGCGCCAGTCGGCCGCGCGCACGGTCATCGAGCGGGCGACCTTCAGGCCGGCCCACTCACAGATCTGCTTTTGCAGCGACTTGTCCATCGCGATCGCGCTCGCCGCGACGGCGCAGCCGGCGTACGGCAGCTCCCACATTTCGAGCATGCCCTGCATCGTGCCGTCCTCGCCGAAGTGGCCGTGCACGAGCGGGAAGACGGCGTCGAGCGACCGCACCTCGTGCAGCACGGCGTCGCGCGCGAGGAGCGGCGGCACGTCGCCCTCCATGCGCTTCTCATAGGGCGCGTCGCCGCGCGCGAGTTGCGCGCGCGTCTCGTCCGGCGTCAGCCAGCGCCCCGCGCGCGTGACGCCGAACGGCACGACGTCGAAGCGCGCCGGGTCGGCTTCGCGCAGCACGCTCATCGCCGAGACGACCGACACCTCGTGCTCGACCGAGCGGCCGCCGAAGACGACGCCGAGGCGCAGCGCCATCAGAAGCCCTCCCCCACCAGCTCCACCTCGGTCTCCAGGTCGATGCCGAACTGCTCCTTCACGCGCCGCTGCGCCTCGCGCATCAGCGCCGCGACGTCGGTGGCGCGCGCCGCGCCAAGGTTCACGAAGAAGTTGCAGTGCTTCTCGGAGATTTGCGCATCGCCGATGCGCTCCCCGCGCAGCCCGACCGCATCGATCAACTCCCAGGCCTTGCGCCCGGGCGGGTTCTTGAACGTGCTCCCGGAGTTGCGCCCCCGCGGCTGGCTGTTGAGCCGCTCGGCGTCGTAGGCGGCGATCTGGCGCATGAGCGCCGGCGCCTCGCCGCGCCGCAGCACCATCTCGGCCGTCAGCACCACGCGCCCCTCGAACTCGCCGCGCGTGAACACGCTGTTCCGGTACGTGAGCCCCAGGTCCGCCGCCGCGACGTGCGCTTCGGCGCCGTGCTCGTCGACCACCGTGATCGAGCGCAGCACGTCGGCGATACAGCCGCCGTACGCGCCCGCGTTGTAGACGACGGCGCCGCCGATCGTGCCCGGGATCCCGCACGCCCACTCGATGCCGGCGTATCCGGCGCGCGCCATCTGCCGCGCGAGCGAAGCGAACGACACGCCGGACTCGGCGCGCAGAACCACCTCGCCTGCCAGCTCGCGCGGGCCTTCGACGCCCTTCGCCTGGTTGTCGATGACGATGCCGCGGATCCCGCCATCGCCGACGAGGATGTTGCTGCCCGCGCCGAGCACGAAGTACGGCGCCGCCAGCTCGCGCGCGGCCACCACCGCGCGCATCAGCTCGCCCGCGTTGCGCACCGTCACGAACACGTCCGCGGGACCGCCGATCCCGAACGTCGTGTGGCGCGAGAGCGCCTCGCCGGTCTTCACCGGCGCGATCGCCCGCATGCGCTCCGCAATCGCCGTCGCGTCCATCACCCTCCGGCCGCCCGCGGCAGCCACGTCCGCATCCGCCGACGTCTTCACGCCGATCCCCGCCGTCGCAGCAGCTCCAGCACCTTCGGCCCGACCGTGTCCACGTCGCCCGCGCCGACGGTGAAGAACACATCGCCGGCGCGCAGGTCCCGCGCGATGCGCTCCGCCGCCGCGTCGAGCGTCGGCACGTACTGCGCACGCGGCGAGAGGATCGCCGCCGCCAGCGCCTCGCCGCTCAGGCCGCGGTCCGCCTCCTCCCGCGCGGCATACGTCGGCGCGATGTAGAGCGCGTTCACGCCCGCGAAGCACGTCTTCCACTCGTCGAGCAGGTACGCGGTGCGCGAGAATGTGTGCGGTTGGAACAACACCACGAGCCGGCGGCCGTCGAAGCGCTCGCGCGCCGGCTCCACCATGCCCGCGCGGACCTCCGTCGGGTGGTGCGCGTAGTCGTCCATCACGGTGACGCCCGCCGCCTCGCCGACGAGCTCGAACCGCCGCTGCGCGCCGCGGTACGTCGCGAGCGCGTCGCGCATCACGTCCGCGCCGAGCCCGATCGTGCTGCCGGCCGCGATGCCGGCGAGCGCGTTGCTGACGTTGTGCTTGCCCGGCAGCTGCGTGCGGAAGGCGCCGAAGCCCTCCCCCCGTCGCACCACGTCGAACTGCTGGCCCTGCGCGTCGTGGCGGATGCCGCCCGCCGTCCAGTCGGCGTCGCGGTCGAGGGCGTACGTCTGCACGTCGCGCGCCGGCAGCCCCGCCGCGACGATCTCGCGCACGCGCGGGCTGTCGGCGCAGGCGATGACGTGCCCGTCCGCGGGCACCTGCGACAGGAACTGCGCGAACGCGCCTTGCAGCGCCTCCGCGGTGCCGTAGATGTCCAGGTGGTCCGGCTCGACGTTCGTCACCACCGCGACATCCGGCGCATACGCCAGGAACGCGCGGTCGTACTCATCGGCCTCGACGACGATGTATTCGCCGCCGCCGGGCGCCGCGTTGCCGCCGAGGCTCCGGATCTCGCCGCCGATCAGGTACGTCGGGTCGCGCTGCGCCTCGACCAGCATGTGCGCGATCAGGCCCGATGTCGTCGTCTTGCCGTGCGTGCCGGCGACCGCGACGCTCGTGCGCCCCGCCATCAGCCGCGCGACCATTTCCGCGCGCTTGATCGCCGGGATGCCGCGTCGCCGCGCCTCCGCGATTTCCGGGTTGTCGTCGTGCGCCGCCGACGTGTACACGACGAGCTGCGCATCGCCAACGTTCGCGGCGTCGTGCCCGACCGCCACGCGGATGCCCTGCGCGGCGAGGCGCTCCGTCACCGCGCTGGCCTTCTGGTCCGAGCCGCTGACCGCGTGCCCGCGCGCGTGCAGCACCTGCGCGATCGCCGACATGTGCGCGCCGCCGATGCCGACGAGGTGCACGCGCTCCGGGATCGAGGCGACGCTCATGCCGCCACCTCGATCAGGAGGCGCGCCATGTCTCGTGCCGCTTCGGGCCGCGCGAGCCTGGCCGCGGCCGAGCGCATCGCGCCGACCCGCGCCGGGTCGTCGAGCAGCTCGAGCACGACGTCGGCGAGCCGGTGGAGGTCGGCCTGGCGCAGCATCACCGCCGCGCCCGCGGACTGGAGGTACTCCGCGTTTGGCGCCTGCGACCAGCCCTCGTACTCGCCGGGCACCAGGACGGCGGGCAGCGCCGCCGCAGGCAGCTCGCCGAGCGTCGAGGCGCCGGCGCGCGTCACGCAGAGGTCCGCCGCGCGCATCGCCGCCGGCATGTCGTCGATGTACGCGCGCACGTGGTAGCGCGCCTGGTCTTCCGGCGGGAGCTTCGCGCGCTCAGCGCGGGCCAAGGGCTCGTCCGCGGCGCCGGTCATGTGCAGCACGTCGCAGCGCGCCAGCAGGCGCGGCAGCGCGCGGATCAGCGCCTCGTTGATCGCGTGCGCGCCCAGGCTCGCGCCGGTCACGAGCAGCAGCGGCCGCTCGGGCGCCACCCCCAATGCCGCGCGCGCCTCCTCGCGGTCGGCCGTCCAGAACTCGCGCCGCACCGGGTAGCCGACGACGGTCGCCCGCGCCGCCGGCAGGTGCGCGAGCGCGCGCTCGGACGTTGTCGCCATGCGCGTCGCCAGCCGCGCGAGCAGGCGCACCGCCCAGCCCGGCGTGACGTCCGGCAGGTACACGACGAGCGGCCGCCGCAACAGCCGCGCTGCGACGCCGACCGGCACGCTCGCGTAGCCGCCCGTCGCGAAGACCACGTCCGGCCGGAACCCGCGCAGGATCCCGACCGACTGCGCGACGCCCTGCCCCAGCTTCAGCATGTTGCGCGCGAAGGTCAGCGGCGATGCGACGCGCAGTTGCCCCGCGGCGACCGCGCGGAACGCGATCCCCTCGTGCGGGACGATCGTCTCGTCGACACGGCCGCGCACGCCGACGTAGAGCAGCTCGAGCGGCGCGCTGCGGGCGCGCAGCTCCTCCTCGAGCGCGCGGGCGACCGCGATCCCGGGGTAGACGTGGCCGCCCGTGCCGCCGCCCGCCAGCAACACCCTCACTGCGCTCCCTTCCGCTGCGGCCAGGCGCCGCCGCCCTTGTTGCGCAGCCGGTTCGTCGTCTTGCGCGTCGGGCGCACGATGGCGTCGCTCCCGTCCGCCGGCTTCGTCCTCGGCGCCAGCGACTTCTCGTCGACGCCGTAACGCGACACGCTGAGCAGGATCCCGACCGCCGCCAGCATCGCGAGCAGCGCCGAACCGCCGTAGCTCACGAACGGCAGCGGGATGCCCGTCAGGGGCAGCGTCCGCGTGATGCCGCCGATGTTGATCAGCGCCTGGTAGCCGATCCAGGAGACGATGCCGACCGCCAGCAACGAGCCGAAGTCGTCGCGCGCGCGCAGGATCACCCGGAAGCCGCGGATCAGCAGCACCGCGAACAGCACGATCACCGCCGCGCAGCCGATGAATCCCAGCTCCTCGCCGATGATCGCGAAGATGCCATCGGTGTGCGCGCCCGGCACGTAGAAGAACTTCTGGCGGCTCGCGCCGAGGCCGAGCCCGTGGATGCCGCCGCTCCCGAGCGCGATCAGGAGCTGCAGCGTCTGGAAGCCACGGCCGCCCGGGTCGTCCTCCGCCGAGATGAAGGCGAACAGGCGGTCGGCGCGGTACTCGCCGGTCAGGATCAGCAGCGACGCGACGACGCTGCCGATCCCCGCGAACGCGAAGACGTGCGTCAGCGACGCGCCGGCGACGAAGACGAGCGTCATCGTCGTCAGCACGATCACGATCGTCGTCCCCAGGTCGGGCTCCAGCATCACGAGCCCCGCAACCAGCCCGACGAGGACGACGAACGGGAAGAACCCCGTCCAGAACGCCTTCACGTGCTCGCCCCGCCCGGCCAGCCAGGCGGAGACGTAAATGATCAACGCCAGCTTCGCGAACTCGCTCGGCTGCAGCGGCGGGACCGGCCCGCCGACGGCGATCCAGCGCGTCGCGCCGTTCCGCTCCAGCCCGATGCCGGGCAGCAGCACGGCCACCAGCCCGAAGATCGCCGCGAGCATCAGCAGCGGGCTGATCACCCGCAGCTGGCGGTAGTCCGTCTTCATGAGCGCGATCATCACGCCCGCGCCGAGCACGCCGAACAGCACCTGACGGAAGACGAAGTAGTTTGCGTCGCCGAACTCGAGGATCCCGAGCGCGAAGCTCGAGCTGTAGACGGTGATCACGCCGAGCACGACGAGGACGCCGACGGTCAGCATGATCAGGTAATCCGGGGAGCCGATGCGCAGGCGGGACGGGTGCGCGGTGACCGCCATCAGGCGTCCTCCTGCCCGGCCATCGCGCGCACGAGGCGCCGGAATTCCTCTCCGCGCTCCTCGAAGTTGCGATAGGCATCGAAGCTCGTGCACGCCGGCGACAGCAGCACGACGTCGCCCGGCTGGGCGAGGCCGCGCGCCCGCGCCACCGCCTCCGCCAGCGTGCCGGCGCGCGCCTGCGCCGGCGCTTCTGCGCCATCGGCCGCGACGCCGACGGCGCGCTCGAGCAGCGGCCCGTCCGCGCCGAAGTAGACGATCGCCCGGCAGCGCGCGATCGCCTCGCGCGCCAGTTCGTCCTTCGGCAGGTCCTTGTCCTTGCCCCCGAGCAGCAGGACGAGCGGCTCCGCGAACGAGCGCATCCCTGCGACCGTCCGCTCCGGCGTCGTCGCGATGCTGTCGTTGACGTAGCGCACGCCGTCGACTTCGGCGACGACCTCCAGCCGGTGCGGCACCGGCTGGAACGCCCGCACCGCGCGCGCGATCGCCTCGCTGCCCACGCCGGCCGCCGCCGCCACGGCGCTGGCCGCCAGCACGTTCTCGATGTTGTGCGCGCCGCGCAGCGGGATCTCATCTACGGGCAGCACCATCTCCTCGACCGCATCGCGGCGCACGAAGACCGCGCCGTCGCGCAGGAACGCGCCGTTCCCGGGCAGCTCGCCGCCCATGGTGAAGTGCCACGCCCGGGCGGGGGTTTCTTCGGCGCTGGCCGCGCTCATCGGCTCGTCGAGATTCAGCACGACATAATCATCCGGCGCCTGGTAGCGGACGATGTTCCGCTTGAGCGAGACGTAGTCATCCCAGGAGAACTGGTCGAGGTGGTTCGGCGTGATGTTCAAGACCGTCGCGATATGCGGGCTGCGGTCGGTGAGCTGGAGCTGCGTATGGCTGATCTCGAGCACTGCCCACGTCGCCGCGTCCATCTCGTCGAGCAGGCCGAGCAGGCCAACGCCGATGTTGCCGCCGACGCGGTAGGGGCGCCCGTCGGCATTGAGAATCGCGGCCACGAGGCTCGTGGTCGTCGTCTTGCCGCTGCTCCCGGTGATGCCGATCGTCGGCCCCGGGCAGCGGCGCAGGAACTCGCGCGTCATTGACGTAATGGTGATGCCGAGGCGCCGCGCCTCATCGAGCGGCGGGGCCGAGAGGGGGACGCTCTGGGACGCGAACACGATGTCGCTCGCGGCGACCGCCTCAATCCCGAGCGTCCCAAGCTGGTAGGTGATGGGCAACCCCTCGAGCTCGCGCCTGCGCTCGGTGAGGGATGCGGCGGGCTGGCTGTCGCACACCGTGACCGAGGCCGCGCCGTGCGTTGCCGCGTACCGGGCAGCGTCGACGCCCTCTATCCCGAGACCGATCACGGTCACCCGCTTCCCCACCAGGAAGTCTCGCTCAGCGGTCATATCACATTATCATTTCCGCTGTCAATACCGCCCGCCTACTTTAGCGCCGCCAGCGCGACCCCGCACAGCGCCCCGACGACCCCGATCGCCGCGAAGCGCGCCGTCACCGTCGTCTCGTGCAGCCCCAGCTTCTCGAAGTGGTGGTGCAGCGGCGCCATGCGGAAGACGCGCCGGCCGCCGCCCAGGCGGAAGACGCCGATCTGGACCACGTCCGAAGCGATCTCCAGCACGAACACCGCGCCGATGACCGGCAGCAGCAGCCACCACCCCGTCTGCAGCCCGACGATGGCGAGCGTGGCCCCGAGCGGCAGCGCGCCCGTGTCGCCCATGAAGATCCGCGCCGGGTACGCGTTCCACCACAGGAAGCCCACGAGCGCGCCGACCAGCGCGAAGCAATACGTCGCCGTCGCGGTCTCTTGCGCGATGAGCGCGATCGCCCCGAAGGCCGCGAACGCGACGGCGCACGTGCTGCCGCAGAGCATGTCGAGCCCGTCCGTCACGCCGACCGCCGAGGTCATCGCGACGATCGCGAAGACGGCGATCGGCACGTACACCGGGCCGATGTCGTACGCGCCATAGTGCGGGACGAGCAGGCGCGGCGCGTCCAGCGGGCCGTAGAGCAGCAGCGCCGCGACCACCGCCACCGCCGCGAATCCGATGAGCTTGAGGATCATCGTCGTGCGGTCGTGCGCCTCGCGCTGCTCGCGGTCGATCAGCGTTCCCAGGTCGTCGTACCAGCCGACCGCCGCGAGCGCCGCGGCGATGATCACGGGGAGCAGCACGTCGCGGTCTTTCGGCACGCCCATCGCCAGCGCGACGACGAGCCCGACGCCGATGATCAGCAGGCCGCCCATCGTCGGCGTGCCCGCCTTCACCTGGTGCGTCTCCGGCCCCTCGCCGCTGATCGCCTTGCCGATCTTCCTCGCGCGCAGGAACGCCACGAGCGGTCCTCCCGCGAAGACCGCGGCGACCGCGGCGATGCAGCCCGCGAACAGCGCGTACGCCATCAGCCCTCCCGCAAATCCTGCGCGACGGTCTCGAGCGCGAGCGCGCGCGACGCCTTCACGAGCACGACATCGCCCGGCGCCAGCTCGGTGCGCAGCGCCGGCGCGATCTGCGCCTTGTCGGCGACGATCCGCACGTCGCCGTGGCCGGCGTCGCGCGCCGCTTCCCCGATCATCCGCCCGAGCTCACCCACGGCGTAGATCACGTCCGCCACCTCCGCCGCCCGCCGCCCGACGTCGCGGTGTCCCTCCGCTTCCGCCGCGCCGAGCTCCCGCATGTCGCCGAGCACCGCGAACTTGCGCCCCGCCACCTCGCCCAGCAGGTCGAGCGCCGCCAGCATCGATGCCGGGCTCGCGTTGTAGGCGTCATCGATCACGGTCGAGCCGTTCGCGCCGCGGTGTGACGTCAGGCGCGCCGGGACCTGCACCGCGCTCAGCGCCTCCGCCGTCTCCGCGAGCGTGAAGCCGTCCGTGAGGGCGACCGCCGCGGCGGCGAGCGCGTTGTGCACCATCGCCCGTCCCGGCAGCCGCGAGTACACCGTCTCGCGCCCGCCCCCGTGCACCAGCGTGAACTTTGAGCCGGATAGCGCGCGCGTCTCGATGTCCTCCGCGCGCACGTCGGCCTGCGCCGCCAGCCCGAACGTGATCACGCCCGCCCGCGTGCGTTCGCGCATCGCGAGCACCCGGGCGTCGTCGGCGTTGAGCACGGCGACGCCGTCCGCCGGCAACGATGCCGGCAGCACGCCCTTCTCCTCCGCGATCGCGTCGATGGTGCCGAGGCGCTCCATGTGCACCGGCCCGACCATCGTCACGACGCCCACCTGCGGCCGCGCCAGGTGACAGAGCAGCGCGATCTCGCCCCGCGCCCACATCCCCATCTCCAGGACGGCGCGCCGGTGCCGCGCGTTCAGCTCGAGCAGCACGAGCGGCATGCCGATTTCGCTGTTCAGGTTGCCCTCGCTCTTCAGCACGCGGTGCTTCGTCGCCAGCACGGCCGCGATCACTTCCTTGGTCGATGTCTTGCCGACGCTGCCCGTGACGCCGACGACGCGCAGCTCGGTCAGCGATGCGCGCCGCTGCCGCGCCAGCGCCTGGAGCGCCTCGAGCGGGTCGCGCACGACCCACTGCGCGATCGCGGCGTCGACCGCCCGCGCGACGACCGCGCCTGACGCCCCGCGCGCCGCGGCATCCCGCACGAAGTCGTGGCCGTCCGCGTGCTCGCCCGCGAGCGCGAAGAACAGGTCGCCCCGGCCCGCCTTGCGCGAGTCCACGACCGCATGCCGGAAGCGCGCCGGAGCCTGGTGCGGCGCCTGCGCCAGCACGTCCGAAAGCCCCGCCGCGAGCTCCTTCGCAGTGATCATCTTGCCTGCCATGGCGCGCCCGCTCCCGGCGCGCGGAGTGTCCGCCGTCCCGCCCGCTGCGGGTGCCGGCGCTAGCGCCCCTGCACGAGCTGCGGCTCGTCCGGCCGCACGCCCAGGTAGGAGAGGATGTCCGGCGCCAGGTGCGCGAACACCGGCGCGGCGACCTGCCCGCCGAGCTTGTCTTCCTTGAAGTCGAGCTTCACGAGCATCGTGAACTGCGGGTCGCGCACCGGCGCGAAGCCGATGAACGAGGCGACGTTGCCGTCGTGGACCGTACCGTCGGCGAGCGTGGCCCCGGTCGTCGTCCCGGTCTTGCCGCCGACGTGGTAGCCCTGAACCGCCGCGAGGTGCCCCGGCACCCCCTCTACCACCTGGTTCATCATATCCACCAGCTGCTGCGCGGTGTCTTCCTTCACCACCTGCCGGACGACCACCGGCGCGAACGCCCGCGGCCCCTGCGGCGTGTCCATCTCCTGCACGATGTACGGGCGCATCAGCCTGCCGCCGTTGATCAGCGACGAGATCGCCGTGATCACCTGCAGCGGCGTCGCCGCGATCCCCTGCCCGAAGCTGTTCGTCGCCAGGTCCACCTCCGACCAGTTCGGGTCGCTGTTCGTGCGCAGCAGGCCGTCCGGTTCGCCCCCCAGCCCTACGCCGGTCGCCGTGCCGATGCCGAAGCGCTTCATGTAGTCGTAGAACTTGTCCGGCCCCACGAGCCCGCTCATCCAGACGGCGCCCGTGTTCAGGCTGCGCTGCAGGATCTGGGTCACGCTCGTGATCCCGTTGGTGCTGTAGTCCCAGTTGCGGATCACGGAGCTGCCGATGTACGCGGCGCCCGTGTCGTTGTAGGTGCTGTTCGGCGTCACCAGCCCCAGGTCGATCGCCATCGCCGCCGTCAGCGTTTTGAACACGGATCCCGGCTCGTACACGTCCGTCACCGCGCGGTTGCGGAAGAGCGCCTGGTCCGGGTCGTTGAGGTCGAGCTGCGACAGTTTGAACCCGGGCCGGCTCGCCATCGCCAGCACCGCCCCCGTGTGCGGGTCCATCACGATGATCGTCCCGCCGAGCGCGCCCGTCTTCGCGATCTGCGCGTCCAGCTCATCCTCGACCAGCCGCTGGATGTAGCGGTCGATCGTCAGCCGGATGTTCCCGCCCGGCTGCGGCTTCTGCCCGTACCGCTCGGCGCCCAGCGCGATGCGGTTGCCGATGCTGTCGCGCTCGAAGTAGATCGTGCCCGGCACGCCGCCCAGCTCTTCATCGAAGTCCGCCTCGATCCCGGTGAGCCCGACATGGTCACGGCCCACGAATCCCAGCAGGTTCGAGGCGATGTCGCCCTCCGGGTAGAAGCGCTTCGTCGTCTGCACCAGCCGCAGCCCCGGCGCGTCGACGTCCTCGAGCGACTTGCCCTTGTCGAACGCCAGCCCGCTGTACGCCAGGTAGACGCCCTTGTCCTCCTTGCGCACCTCATTGATCAGGTCGCCCGGCGCGCGCCCGATGAGCGGCGCGATCACGCTCGCCGCCTTCAACGCCGCCGCGTCGTCCTTCCAGTCCGCGCGGTTCACGTAGACGTCGTACGCGTCGACGGTCGTCGCCAGGGGGTATCCATTGCGGTCGAGGATCGCGCCGCGCGGCGCGCGCACCTCCTGTTGCCCAAAGTGCTCGTTGCGCGCCTCCGCCTTGTACTGCTGATCGTTGACGAGCTGAATCCACGTCACGCGCCCGGTTAGCGCGATGCCGCTCACCGCGAAGATCGCCGCGAGCGCGATGAGCCGCATGTTCAGCCGGCCGCGGTGCGCGAACATGAACCTCCCCTCGCCGCCGCGCGACCGCGCGCTAGGGCAGCAGCGTCGCGAGAATCCGCTCCCACCAGGGGCCGCGGGCGCTCGCCCCGGCGCCGTCCGCGGGCTCCGCGTCGGTCCCCGACGGCAGGAAGCGCGTCGGCAGCGTCTGCCGGTCTGGCACCGGCTGGTTCACGTCGATGTAGAGCCGCCGCTCGGCCGGCACCAGGTGCAGGCGCGTCCGCGCGTCCCATTCGACGCGCCCGAGGGACGAGAGCTGTGCCACCTCTGCCTCCAGCTCGTAGTTGCGTGCCTGCTTCGCGGCCCGCTCGCGGTTCAGCGCGTCGATCTCGTAACTCGTGCTCGTCGCGCGGCTGAACTGGTTCACCTGCAGCACGGCCACGCCGATGACGAACGCCGCCGCCAGGGCGGCGAGCAGCTTGCCGGATACGCGGCGCCCGAAGCTCCGCGGGAAGGGCAGCGCGGGACGGTGCAGCAGCGCCATCCCGCGACTCAGGCCGCGGCGGCGATGCGCTCAGCCGCGCGCAGTCGCGCGCTGCGCGCGCGCGGATTCGCCGCGACTTCCGCGGCGCTCGGCTTGATCGCGCCGCGCGTCACTGGCCGAAGCGTCGCCCGGTGCCCGCAGCGGCACACCGGCAGCTCCGGCGGGCAGATGCAGTCCCGCGCCTCCTGCCGGATGTAGTCCTTCACCGCGCGGTCCTCCAGCGAGTGATAGCTGAGGACCGCGAGGCGTGCCCCAAAGCCGAGCAGGCCGTGGGCCTGAGGAAGGGCGGCTTCCAGGGAGGAAAGTTCCTGGTTCACCGCAATTCGGAGAGCTTGAAACGTCCTGGTGGCGGGATGGGTTGTACTACCTGCTCTCCTACCCACGGCCTGCTCGACGGCTTTGGCAAGGTCCGCGCTCGTCCGCAGCGGACGAGCCTGGACGATCCGGCGGGCGATGCGTCGCGCCGCCGGGTCTTCCCCGTACTGGTGGATCAGGTCCGCGAGCTCGCGCTCGCTGTAGGTGTTCACGATCTCTTCGGCGGTGACGCCTTCGCCGCCGAAGCGCATATCCAGCGGGGTCTCCTGGCGGAAGCTGAAGCCCGCGCCCTCCGCGAGCTGGTCCGAAGAGAGCCCCAGGTCCATCAACACGCCGTTCACCGGCGCGAACTCGAGCTGGCGGCAGATCGCGCCCATGTCGCGGAAGTTGCCCTGCACCGCTCGGAACGCCTCGCCGAAGCGCGCCAGCCGCTCGCGGCTGCGCTCGATCGCCGCCGCGTCGGCGTCGATCCCCACGAGCGTCCCGCCCGGCTGCGCCCGTTCGAGGATCGCTTCCGCGTGCCCGCCGCCGCCGAGCGTGCAGTCGAGATAGCGGCCGCCGGGGCGGACGTTCAGCGCGGCGAGCACTTCATTCAACATAACGGGGACGTGGCGGGTATCCGGCGCCATCATCGTTCTCGCGTCGCCGACCGCTCGGCCGCGGCCGGGTATTCTTCCGCTACGCGCACCGCTTCGCCGTCGTACTCTTCCGGGTTCCACAGCTCCAGGAACTCCCCCGTCCCGGTCACCAGCACCTTCCCCGAAAGCCGCGCATATTCCCGCAGCGATGCCGGGATGAGGATCCGGTTCTGTCCATCCATCTCTACCGTGTGGGCGCGATGGAACATCCCGCGCCGCATCACCATGGCCCGCCGGCTGAGCGCCGGCTCCGCCATCACGTCCTGCGCCTGGCGCTCGAAGGCGTCCCGCGGGTAGACCCGCAAGCAGCGGTCCGGGGAACCCTGGCTGAGCACGATCCCACCCCGGAACGCATCGCGATACGGCGGCGGGAGCGGCAGCCGCCCTCGCTCGTCCATCGCGTAGTCGAAGGTTCCAAGGAACAACACGGGACCGCTCGACGTCCTGCCGGATGCTCATCGGGTCCATCCGCGCCAGTTCTCCCCACGGACTCCCATAAGTTACCATCGTTTCCCCGGATGTCAAGCGCTTACACAGAAATTTGGGCGCGCTCATCACATTCGCCGCTCCGGGAGCGCGTTGCCGCGCCCCACGTCCCCCACATACCATCGCTCCCATGACGATCCGCGCGGCGATCCTGACGGTGAGCGACGCCGGCGCCCGCGGCGAGCGCGTCGATACCTCCGGTCCGGCGCTCCGCGAGATGCTCGCCGGCATCGGCGCGGAGGTCGCGCACGCGGAGGTCGTGCCCGACGAGCGCGACCTCATCCGCGACGTCCTCGCACGCTGGTGCGACCCGCCGGATGCCGTCGATCTCGTGCTGACGACCGGCGGCACCGGCCTCGCGGCGCGCGACGTGACGCCAGAGGCCACGCTCGATGTGGCCGACCGCCTCGCGCCCGGCATCGCCGAGGCGATGCGCGCCGAAGGCATGCGCCAGACGCCGATGGCGATGCTCAGCCGCGCCGTCGCGGCCGTCCGCCGGCGCACGCTCATCGTGAACCTGCCCGGCAGCGAGCGCGGCGCCCGCGAATCGCTCGCGGCGATCCTCGAAGTGCTGCCGCACGCCGTCGACCTTCTGCGCGGCGATACGGCCCATGGCGGCGGCTGAGGCGCTGGCAGCCGTCCTCCGCCGCGCCGCGGCCGCGAGAATTCACAAATTCTGTCCGCGATGCCGCGTTTGCGCGCTTCGATCGCCGGAAGACGATGGGCTATAATCGCCGCTGACTCACGCCGCTCCTCGATACGCATGACCGCGCTCACAGGGACGTGCGCCCGCGCCGCCGCCGCGACTCGCTGGCGCCCGGGCCGCGAGGGGAGGAGACCGCATTGACCGCGAGGACGCTCGCGTGGACAGGGTTCATCGCCATCGCCGCCTTCGTCCTCCTGGCGGCGAGCCGGCTCGCGCTCCTCGACCCGGTGGAGAACGTGACGCTCGGCGTCACCGCGCCGGTCCAGAACGTGCTGCACGACGCCACGCAACCGGTCGCCGACTGGGTCAACAACTTCACCGACGCCTCGGCGCTCTCGCGCGAGAACAAGGACCTGCGCGCCGAGAACGAGCGCCTGACGAATGAACTCGCCCGTGCGCGCGAGGAAATGCAGCAGGCGCAGAACGCGCGGGACCTCGACGCGATCAAGCGCCAGTTCCCCGACGACCAGTTCCTGCAGGCGTCCGTCATCGCGCGCACCTCGAGCAACGTCCGCTCCGTCGTCGCGATCGACCGCGGCGCCAACGACGGGTTGCGCGAGGGCATGATCGTGGTGACGGAGGGCCGCAGTCTCGTCGGCACGGTCACGCGCGTCTTCGACGGCTACGCCTGGGTGACCCTGATCACGGACCCGAAGAGCGCCGTCAGCGCGATGATCCAGGAGTCGCGCGCCGAAGGCGTCGTCGCCGGCAACTATGACGGCAGCCTGAACATGGAGTTCGTCGGACAGGGCGCCGCGGTGAAGGACGGCGACTTCGTAATCACCTCCGGCATCGGTGGCGGGTACCCTCCCGGCATCGTCATCGGCCGCGTGTCGGGGGTCGAGAAGACGGAGCAGGACCTGTTCCAGAAGGTGCACGTCGACCACCTCGCGAGCCTCGCGAAGCTCGAGCAGGTGCTCGTGATCACCAGTTTCGAGCCGAAAGCGCTGCAGGGGCCATAGCGTGCGCTACATCATCGGCGCCGTGCTCGTGTTCTTCATCGCCCTCGTGCAGGCGTCATCGGTGCAGCAGTTCCACGTGCTCGGCGTCGTGCCGAACCTCATGCTCGTGATGCTCTGCGCCTGGCTCGTCGTGCGCGGGCTGGACGACGTGCTGCCGATGGTCGCCGTCGCCGGCGTCACGCTCGGGCTCGTCGGGCTCGAGACGCCGGGCCTCGTGCTCCTGGCATTGCTGCCGCTCGCCGCCCTCGGCGTCGTGCGCGAGCTCCACATCGTGCACAGCGAGCTGGTGCTCGTGCTCGCGCTCACGGCCGCCGCCTCGCTGGCGTACGAGACGGTGATGCTGCTCGCCGTGCTCGCGACCGGCGGCGGCCACGACGTGGTCACCGGCTTCACGCGCGCCGTCGTGCCGGCCATGCTGGTGAACCTCGCGCTCACGCCGCCGGTCTATGTGTTGATGCGATTCGCGAAGCCCGCCGCGACGAGGCGGCGGCTCGCATACTGAGCGGCGCGCGCCGCGACGGGATGGGTTGATGGGACTTCTGGCCGGATCGCGCCGCCGCCGCTGGCGCGCGGAGCACGCCGAGACGAACGACCCGCAGACCGAGCTGAAGCTCAAGCTCAACCTGCTGCGCCTCGTCGTCGTCCTCGCCTTCGGCGTGCTCACCGTGCAGCTCGCGCGCCTGCAGCTCGTGCGCGGCGGCGAGTTCGAGCAGCGCGCGGAGCTCAACCAGCTCCGCGTCGAGCCGGTGATCCCGTCGCGCGGCCTCATCTACGACCGCAACGGCGTCCCGCTCGTCGAGAACGTGCCCAGCTTCTCCGCCGCGATCGTCGCCGCCGACGTCCCGCGCGACCACTCGCTGCAGACCGCCGCCGCGGTCGAGCAGCTCATCGGCGTGCCCGCCATCGAGACGACGCTCAAGCTCGAGCAGGCGCGCCGCTCGAACGACCCGTTCACGCCGGTCATCCTCAAGGACGGCCTCGATGAGAGCGAGGCCTTCCACCTGCGCGAGCAGCTCGCCAAGCTCCCCGGCGTGCAGGTGCTCGTCGAGCCGGTGCGGCACTACACGCAGGGCGCGCTCGTCTCCGACGTGCTCGGCTACATCGGCCGCGTCGACGAGCAGGACTACGCCGAGCTGAAGGACAAGGGCTACATCGCCAGCGACCGCATCGGCAAGGCCGGCGTCGAAGCGACGTACGAGCAGTACCTGCGCGGCGAGCCCGGCCGCAAGGAGATCGAGAAGGACGCGTCCGGACGCGAGATCCAGACCCTCAGCCAGGATCCCGCGACGCCCGGCAACGACCTCGTGCTCTCGATCGACCTCGACCTCCAGAAGAAGGCTACCGAGTTGACGCAGCAGGCGGCGCACGGCGGTCAGGCGGCGGCCGTCGTGATGGACGTGCACACGGGTGAGGTCCTCGCGCTCGTCTCGTTGCCGATGTACGACGACAACATCTTCTCCGGCAAGGTCGATGAGGCGAGGCTCGAGCAGTACCTCAACGACCCCAACAAGCCGCTCGTCAACCATGCCCTCGCGGAGCAGTACGCCCCCGGATCGATCTTCAAGCAGATCACCGGCGCGGCGGCGTTGCAGGAGGGCGTCGCGACGGCGTCGACGACGATCACCAGCAACGGCTACATCACGGTGCCGAACCAGTACGACCCATCGATCCTCTACACGTTCAAGGACTGGCGCACGCTCGGCACGCTCGACTTCTACGGCGGCGTCGCCATGTCGTCCGACGTCTACTTCTACTACCTGGCCGGCGGCTACCACTGGTACGGCCAGAACTTCGAGGGCCTCGGCCCCGACCGCCTCGCGCTCTACGCGCGCGCCTTCGGCCTCGGCCATCCCACGGGCATCGACATTGCCGGCGAGGCCGACGGCAACATCCCCGACCCGGGCTGGAAGGAGAAGACGTTCGGCGACGTCTGGACGATCGGCGACACCTACAACATGGGCATCGGCCAGGGCTTCGTCGCGGCCACCCCGATCCAGATGGTGCGCGTCACCGCCGCCGTCGCCAACGGCGGCACCCTGCTCGTCCCGCGCGTCGTGCGCGAGGTGCGCGATGCGCAACAGCACGTGATCAAGCCGAACGACCCGGTCGTCGAGCGCCAGATCCCCGTGAGCGCGCAGAACTTCGCGATCCTGCGCGAGGCGATGCGGCAGGCGGTCTCCTGGGGCAGCGCCAACCAGGCGTCCATGCCCGATTTGCAGATCGCCGGCAAGACGGGCACCGCCGAGTTCGGCGAGCGCCACTCCGACGGCACGTACGAGACGCATGCCTGGTTCAGCGGCTTCGCCCCCGCCGACAACCCGCAGGTCGCCGTCACCGTGTTCCTCGAGCGCGGCGTCGGCGCGATCGATGCGGCGCCGCTCGCGGCGAAGATCCTCGACTACTGGTACCACCGCGCACAGCAGGGCCGCAGCGTCGCCGCGGCGCCCGGGCAGGGCGCGCCATGAACCTGCGCAACACCCCGACGCGCGAGTTCGACCTGCTGATGCTCTTCGCCGCGGCGATGCTCACCGTCTACGGCGTGCTGCTCATCTACAGCGGCAGCCTTACGACGTACGGCTCGCCGGGGCAGGCGCTCTCGCACCCGGTGTCCCGCCAGGTCGCCTTTGCGATCGTCGGGCTCGTCGCGATGCTCGTGCTCTCGCGGTTCGAGTACCGGCTCTTCGGCCCGCTGAGCCTCGCGCTCTACGTCGCGTCGCTCGCCGCGCTCGTCTTCGTGCTCGCGGTCGGCGCCAGCGCCTACGGCTCGCGGCGCTGGATCGAGGTCGCCGGCACGCAGATCCAGCCCTCGGAGATCGCCAAGGTCGCGACCGTGATCATGCTCGCCAAATACCTCTCCGACAACGAGGAGCGCATCAAGTCCGCGCGCGTCTTCCTCTCGTCGCTCGGCCTGGCGGCGGTCCCGGCGGCGCTCGTGCTCGTCGAGCCGGACCTCGGCTCGTCGATCGTCTTCCTCGTCATCTGGCTCGGCATGGTGCTGATCGCCGGCGCGCGCCCGCTGCACCTCGGGGCGCTCGGCGCGCTCGTGCTGCTGCTCGCGCCCGTCGCGCTCTACGCCGCCGCGCACGGCTACCAGAAGGAGCGCATCGACATCTGGCGCGACCCGGGAAAGGACCCGCTCGGCACCGGCTTCAACATCCTCCAGGCGGAGATCAGCATCGGCTCCGGCCGCCTCTTCGGGAAGGGGTTCACCCACGGCACGCAGACCCAGTTGCGGTACCTGCGCACCTCGAGCACGGACTACATCTTCAGCGTCGGCGCCGAGGAGCTGGGTTTCGTCGGCGCGATGGTGCTCTTCCTGCTGTTCATCCTGCTGCTCTTCCGATGCCTGCGGGTCGCCTCCCACGCCGAGGATAGCTTCGGGCGCCTCATCGCCATCGGGGTGATGACGTTCATCCTCTTCCAGGTGTTTGTTAACATCGGCGTGAACATCCGGCTGCTGCCGGTGACCGGCGTGCCGCTCCCGTTCGTCAGCCAGGGCGGCAGCTCGCTGATCACGCTGCTGGCGTCACTGGGCATACTCCAGAGCATCCTTGGACACCGACGCAAGCGCGCGAAACGCATCTGACGGAGGGAGCCGCGATCATGCGGGCCGCCGGCGCGCCTTTGCCCTCGTGCGGCTCGCGGTCAGCCTCGCCGTCGTTGCCGGGCTGGTCATCAAGCTCTCTCCCGGCGAGATTGCGCGCACGGTGCGCGACGCCGACCCGTGGCTCCTGCTCGCCGCCCTGCTGCTGATGCTCGTCGCGCAGGTGCTCGTGCTGCTCAAGTGGAGCATGCTGCTGCGCGCCCGCGGTGTCCGCCCCTCCGCCGGGCTCGTCGTGCGCTCGTACGCGATCGGCAACCTGCTGAGCAATGTCCTGCCGACGGCCGTCGGCGGCGATGTCTACCGCGTGTACCGCGTCCAGCGCGAGGCCAACGCGCGCGCCGCCGATGTCACGATGACGGTGCTGTTCGAGCGCGCCACCGGCTACGGCGCGATGACGTGCTTCGGCGCGCTCGGCGCCGCGTTCTACTACGGCGAGGCGTGGATCGGCATCGTCGCGCTCGCCGGCGGCGCCGTGGTCGCGGCGCTGCTCGCGCTCGCGCTGACGCGCATGCCCTTCCCGGCGATCCCCCAGGACCATGTGCTGCGCAACCTCCTCGCGCACCGGCGCGAGTTGATCGCCGTGTACCAGATGGCCGTGTGCTCGCTCGCCATCCAGGCGATTTACATCACCACGATCGCGCTCGCCGGCCGCGCCTTCGGCCTGCACGTCTCCTGGTGGTACTGGTGCTTCTCGACGTGGGTGATCGCGGTCGCCCTGCTGCTGCCGGTCACGCTCGGCGGTTTGGGCCTCCGCGAGTCGAGCTATTCGGCGTTCGTCAAGCACGCCGGAGGCACCGCCGCCCAGGGCGCGTCCGTCGGCTTCGCGCTCGGCGCGCTGCTCGTCTGCGCGAACCTCCTGCTGCTCGCCGTCTCGGAGCTGGCGATGCGGCTCGGGTACGTCCGCTACGCGCCGCCCGATGAGGCCCTGCCCGCCGCCGCCCGCGCCCGCACCTAGCGCGAGGCGAGCGGCGTCGTCGCGCTGCCCATGTCGAGCGCAGCGAAGGACGTCCGGCTCGCGCACGGACGGCGTCGTGGCGACGCGACTTCCCGGACCAGGATCGATGCCGGGTGCTCGCTAGCGCGTCGAGGCGGCGGCGTTCCCCGTGCCCGTCGCGTCGGCGCGCCGCTCGCCGCCCTTCCCGATCTTCGGCTCCGTGCCCGCCCGCAGCCGCTGGATGTTCCCCCGGTGCTTCCACACGATCAGCGCGGCCGTGGGCACCGCATAGGCTGCGTACGCCCACGGGCTCACGCCCGCGATCGCCAGCGCGACGAACACCAGCGCCAGCAGCGGCGACATCGTGATCGACATCACCGACATGATCCGCACGGTCCCGACGACCAGGGCCGCGACGGGGATCAGCGCCGCCGCGGCGACCGGGTTCATCGCCAGCGCCGCGCCGAAGCCGGTCGCCACCGCGCGCCCGCCGCGGAACCCGGCGTAGAGCGGCCACACGTGCCCGACGACGGCGCCGAGCCCGCCGGCGGCCGCCGCCCACGCGCGGTCGTCGTGCGTGTCCACGCCTGCCGCCCGCGCCAGCGCGAAGCCGATGTACACCGGCGCGATGCCCTTCGCGATGTCGAGCAGGATGACGAGTACGCCGGCCTTCGCGCCCGACGTGCGGATCACGTTCGTGGCGCCCGTCGCGCCGCTGCCGTACTCGCGGATGTCGATGCCGCGCGTCAGGCGGCCGATGATGAGCCCGAACTGCACGGAGCCGACCAGGTACCCGATGACCGCGCTCGCGGCGAGCGACCACCACATCGCGCCGGCTCCTTCGCTCTTCGCGTCCCTGCGCGTCAATCCTGACAGCAGGGCGGATCGGACGCAACGTGGCGGCCGCCCGCGAGCGCCTACATCAGCGGCGGGCACCGGGCAGATAACCGCCGCTCCCCGTATTGGGCAGGCTGATCCCGCCGCCGCTTCCCGCCGCGAAACCCGGTCCGCCCGTATCGACCGGGAAGACCTGCGGCGCGGGACAGCTGCCGCGGGCGCACTGCAGCGTGAGCGTGAGGTTCCCTCCGGGTGCGTCGGCGCCGCCGACCTGCAGGAAGTACGCGCGGTTCGATTCGAGCGATACATCGAGCGCCGCGCCGCCCGCGA
>DASRHM010000103.1:0-7602 GCA_035650575.1 Dehalococcoidia bacterium
GCGCATGATACGGCCCGCGCGCGTTCCTCTCCCGCATATCGAACGATCGGTGCGACGGAGCCGTTACCGGAGACGCAGGACGGCCGGGGCGCCTGGCCCCGGCCGTGACGGTCGACGGTGGTACCCCCGACAGGACTCGAACCTGTGCTCCCGGCTCCGGAGGCCGGTGCTCTATCCACTGAGCTACGGGGGCGTCGCGCCCATTCTACGGCTCGCCGGCGATGCGCGAAACTCACGCCCGCGAGACCTCGGGCGGCCTCCTGACGTATACTCGTCGTCTGTCCACCGAATTGATGAATCGCAGCCAGCGCAGGAGGTGCTCATGGGCACGCGGGCAGAGGCTCTCGCAGACGAATTCGACGGCCTCGTGGCCGACCTGGCGAAGACCATCGAGGACTGGCCGGAGGACAAGTGGGGTGCGATCTGCGGTCCGGAGGGCTGGACCGTCGCCGCGACCGCGCAGCACGTCGCCGGGCAGTTCTACGCGATCGAGTACGACTACCTGAAGGCGGGCGCCGAGTTGCGTCCCTGGCCCGACTACGACTGGGACTACGTGAACCGGAAGAACGACGCGCGCGCCGCGGCCAACACCGATGCCAGCAAGGCGGACGTGCTCGCCCTGCTCCGCGCGGACGCCGCGAAGATGTCGTCGTTCGTCCGCGGCCTCAGCGATGAGCAGCTCGACTTCCGGGCGCCGCTTCCGCTCGCCAACGGCGCCGAGGTGACGACGCAGCAGCTCATTGAGGGCGGCGTCCTCATCGACCACGTCCGCACGCACCTGAAGAGCATCCGCGACAGCGGCGGCGTCGGCGCCGGGACGTAACCGCTCCCGCGCGGTCCTCTGCTCCGGGTACCCTTGCGCCGTTCGGAGGAGGACGCGCATCGAACGCCGCGCGGAGCCGCCGGGCGCGCCGCGGCTGAGGCGCACGCTCGGCTTCTGGCAGGTCACCGTGTCCGGTGTCGGCATCGTCATCGGCGCCGGCATCTACGTGCTCATCGGCGAAGCCGCGCGCGACGCCGGGGCCGGGCTGTGGATCGCGTTCGTCCTGGCGGCGGTGCTGAGCGCGCTGACGGGCCTGAGCTACGCCGAGCTCGCGGGCATGTTCCCGACGGCCGGCGCGGAATTCGAGTTCGCGCGCCAGGCGTTCAACGATTTCGTCGGCTTCATCGTCGGCTGGACCATGGCGCTCGCGAACATCATCGCGGCCGCCGCCGTCTCGATCGGGTTCGCGCACTATGTGCGCCACTTCGTGGATGCGCCCGAGCGGCCGGTGGCGCTGGCGCTGCTTTTCGCGCTCACGCTCGTCGTCGCGGCCGGCGTCCAGCGCTCGATCTGGTTCTCCGTCCTGCTGGTCACGCTGCAGGTCGGTGGGTTGATGATGGTCGTCGCCGCCGGCGCGCCGCACGTCGGCGACCGCTCGCTGCTCGAAGGCAGCAGCGTCGCGGGCGTGCTCTCGGGCGCCGCGCTCGTGTTCTTCGCATTCATCGGCTTCGACGAAGTCGTCACGCTGTCGGAGGAGACGCGCGACGCCGCGCGCGTCATCCCCCGCGCGCTCCTCGTGGCGCTCGGCGTCTCGACGGCGCTCTACGTCGCCGTCGGCATCGCGTCCGTCAGCGTGATCGAGCATAGCCGCCTGGCGGAATCGCCGACCCCGCTCACGCTCGTGATCGCGCACGACTGGGGGACACGGGCGTCCGACCTCGTGGCCGCGGTCGCGCTCGCCTCCACGACGAACACGAGCCTGCTCGTCCTGATCGCCGCCTCCCGGCTCGTGTTCGGGATGGCCCGCCGCCGCACGCTTCCGCCGCTGCTGGCGACCGTCTCCCAACGCGCCCACGCGCCCTGGGTCGCGGCGATCGCCTGTTTCGCCGTCGCGGCGTGCTTCACGCTGATCGGGGACATTGGCCTTGTCGCCTCGGTCACGGACTTCGCCGTCTACGCGATCTTCGTCGCGGTCAACGCCTCGCTGGTCATCCTGCGCCGCAGGCGGCCGGACGCGCCCAGGACGTTCGTGGTGCCGCTGGCGGTCCGCGGCGTCCCGGTGCTCCCCCTGCTCGGCACGGCGACGGTCGCCGTGATGCTCGCGTACCTCGAACCCGCCGCCTGGGCGATCGGCGCGGCATCGGTGGCGGCCGGCGTGCTCGCCTGGTTCGCGCTCGCTTCGATCCGGCGCACGCAGCTCCCCGCCACGCCCCGGGCCGGCGACGTTGGGGACGCCGGCCGGCCGACGCTATAATGCGGCGCACCCGCAATACGAGAGAGCTATAGATGCCACGTAAGAAGCAGGTCGTCCAGCGCCGTCGCCGTCAGAAGGTCTATCGCGAGGGTGAGCTCTCGGCTTCGGACCTCAAGCCGCGCGGCGCCTTCAAGATCTTCAGCAACTACAAGCTGTTCGCCATCATCGGCGCCATCGTCATGGTCGGCGGGCTCGGCTTCACGGCGCTGATCAGCAACACGCGGGCGAGCAAGCCCAGCCCCCGCGGCTCCGGCGTCATCCGCTCGACGCCCGAGGCGGGCTCGACCAGCACGACCGGCGCGTCTTCGCAGATCAAGCAGTACGACGCCGCCCCGGCTTCGACGATCGACCCGACCAAGACGTACACGGCGGTGATCAAGACAGAGGCCGGCGACATCCGCGTCCAGCTCCTCCCGCAGCAGGCGCCGATGACCGTGAACAATTTCGTCTTCCTGGCCCAGGACGGCTTCTACAACGGCGTGACGTTCCACCGCGTCATCGCCGATGACAGCGGCAAGGTGCACTTTGCGCAGGCCGGCGACCCCACCGGGACCGGCACGGGCGGCCCGGGCTACACCCTGCCCGTCGAGGCCGCGGCGCAATCCAACTTCGACCAGCCGGGCATCCTGGCGATGGCGAAGCCACCGGAGGCCGGGGCCGAGAACAACGGCAGCCAGTTCTTCATCACGCTCGACGCCGAACCCACGTTCGACGGCAAGTTCACGGCCTTCGGGAAGGTGATCGATGGCCTCGATGTCCTCGAGAAGTTCCAGCCGCGCGACCCGCAGGTCCAGCAGGACCCCGACCCGGGCGCCCGCATCACGGGAATCGAGATCCAGGTCTCGTAGAGCCAGGGATCGAAGCGCATGGCAGAAGGCCGCCGGTTGGACCGGCGGCCTTCTGCCGTTGGAGGAGGAGGCTGTTCCTGTTAGTCGTGCTTAGTGCCGCCGCGCCGCGCGGCCGCTGAGCCACTCCGCGCACGTCTTCGCGCGATGGCCGATCCGCGCGACCTCGAACTCCGTCGCGCAGCCGTTGCAGAGGCGGACCGCCTCGTACAGCACCGATCCCGGCATCGGGCGCGCGCGCTGGCAGCCCGGGCAGATGAACTCGACGCCCGGATCCACCCCGCGCTCGCGATCTTCTTCGGCCAGGATCTGCATCGCTTCCGTCACCGCGTCGATCTGCTCCTGCGTCACGCCTGCGTCCTGCCCGCGATTGAAGTCGACCGCCATCTACCCTCCGGTGTTGAACCCGGCGACGATGAAACAAAAACGGCCGAAGGCGCGCACCCTCGACCGGTCTCACCCTCCTCTTTATGCCTGCGGGGTTAGCTGTCGGGTTCGGCTCAAAGGAGTTCGCCTACGCGCCTTCCGGCGCGATTCACCCCGGGTCCCTGGTGGTTCCCCCGTCCCGCTGCTCGCGGGTTCGGCTCTATTCAGTTGTCGTTATCAGGCTACGACGGCGCCCCGGGGAAGTCAATGCGGGCCGGCGATCGGTCGCCCGAAAATTCGCCCGCATGATGTACCCCTAGGATTCGAACGTGACGATAAGCTCGCTCGCCTCCTCGACCTCCAGATCCACCACCCAGGCCCCGTCCGCCTCTCGCAGCGACGCCGCAGCGCCCCCCAACGAGGCGCTCCGCGCCCGGCGCCCGCCGCCCGCGACGAGCACCCTTCGCGTGCGCCTTCCGACGGGCTCGATCCGGACCCGAAGCGCGCCGCTCGCCGGGTCCCACGTCGACCCGGGCGCATCGAGCGCGCCCATGCCGATGTGCGCCGTCGTGGCGAGCAGCCGCGGCCCATCGCCCGCGGGACGCATCGCGACGACGTGCGACGCGTGCGGCGGCGTCCCGCGGAAGCGCAGCTCGCCCTCGAAGGCGCCGAGATAGCGCTCGTCCCAGAGCGAGACGGCGTCCCAGCGGCCGCCAGGCAGCGGTAGCGCCACGTCCCTGGCGTCGTCGTCGAAGTTGAACAGGCCGGCGAGGCGCAGCTCGCCGTCGGGGCGCTCGAATCGCAGCTCGCAGCGCTCGGGCATGTCGCGCGCGATCAGGTCGATGGGCTCCGCCGCGTGCGGCAGCGGCGGCAACAGCAGCGAAATCAGGCCCAGCCGCTCCGGCGAGAGCCGTTCCAGGTCGTCGCTCGACAGCATCATGCCGGCGCTCAGGCCGATCGCCGCCGTCAGCGTGCGCACCTCGTCGAGCGTGAGCTTCGTGCGGTCCTCGCGCACGAGCAGGCAGTCCGGGTCGTTGGCCCACAGCCTCCCGTGCATCCACGAGCGGGTGAGCGCGTTGCGGATCGACGTCTCGGCGCTCAGGCCGTCGTCGGGGCGGCGCGCGCGAGGCCGGCGCTCGCGTCGCTCCTCGCGCGTGAGGAAGCGCCAGAACGGCGCGACGTCCGGGCCGATGCGGTTGCCATCGAACACGCCGACGCTCGGCGCCATCAACGCGCCGCAGCCGAGGATGAAGCGCTCCGGCCCGGTGCCCGCGCGCACTGCTTCGAGCGCCGCCCGGTAAGCCTCGATGCGCGTGAAGCCCGGGTCATGGCGCAAGCCCGCGATCGCCGCGGCGAAGAGGAAGTCGATCTTGACGTAGTCGTAGCCCCAGCCGTCGCACACCTCGCGAAACAGCTCCGTCAACCACGCGCGCGCTCCCGGGTGCGACCCGTCGATCGCGTGATTGCGGCGCTCCCAGTTGTGCTGCGCGACGGCCGGCGCGCCCTCTGCGTCGCGCACCACCCACTCCGGATGCTCGGCGAACGTCTTCGAGGACTCCGCCAGGAGGAACGGCGCCAGCCAGATCCCCGGCGTGTAGCCGGCGCGCCGGATCTCGCGGGCGAGCCATGCCATGCCGCGCGGGAATTTCTCGTTGACGGTCAGCCAGTCGCCGATGTCCGCCTGGTAGCCGTCGTCGATCTGCACCGTCTCGACCGGCAGCTCGCGCCGGTGCTGCTCGAGGAAACGCAGGTTGCGGACAATGTCGTCCTCGGTGACGCCGGTGAAGAAGTAGTACCAGGAGCACCAGCCGGAAGGCGTCCGCGCGGGCACGCGCGCGCCCATCAGGCGGCCCAGCGCGTCGCCATACCGCTCGAGCTGCTCGTTCGGGCGCCCCGTGAGGTCGACGGCGATGCGCTCGGACCAGCGGGTCTCCCCGGGAGCGAGCGGCACGCCGTCGCACAGGCAGCGCGCGTCGATCCCCCGCCCGGGCACGTCGATGCGCACCTGCGTCAGCAGCGCGCGGGCCGTCACCGCTCCCACGAGCAGGCTGTGGCCCGATGCGGGGTCGTACAGCACCCCGACGTCGTCGGACGCGAAGCGCCCCGGCGCGCCGGCCTGCGGCTCCGATGCGTTGACGGGCGGCGCGACGCCGGTGTCCCCCTCGGCGCCGCCGAGCGACATGGTCGGCGACCAGGACTGCCAGCCGTTGCGGTAGACGCGCGCGTCAGCCGGCTTCGAGGCGAGTTGCAGGCGTCCGCGGCCCCCCTCCGGCGAAGCGAAGGCGTGCAGCGCGCGCAGCGGAAGTGGCGCCCCCCCGTCGTTCGTGACCCCGACGCGCGTCACGAGGAACGGGCGGGCGTCATAGAGCGCGACCTCCCGCCGCAGCGTCGCGCCCTCGCGCGCGCGGCGCGAGACGAGCGTCAGCATCCGTCCGGCGCCCAGCTCGTCGCTGAACGCCCGCACGTCGTAGTCGCACCGGGCGAACGTGATCGGAGGCCGGCCATCCGCCGGCTTCGCGCTCGCCACCGCGCGCTCGAGCGGCCGGAACGCGCCCGTGAGCGCGACCGGGGAGATGCTGCCGTCGTCCTGCCGCGTCTCGACGCGCAGCCACGCGTTCTGCAGCCAGGGGCCGTTGCGGCCGAGTCCCGATGTCGCGGGCTCGGCCATCAGTTGCCCCCCGGCCGCACCGCACGCACGCGGTGCCGGCTGCGCAGCACCTTCGTGCCCATCGGTATCACGCTGATCGTCCCGTCGATCTCGAGCACTGCCGAGTGCACGTCGGCGAAGTGCTCAAAGCCGTGCTCGCGGATCGCCTGCAGCACCAGGTCGTCGGTCAGCCCGGCCGCGCGGATGTGGTCCTCGAGCGGCAGGCCGTCGTTCACCAGCAGCGTCGCCTCACCCTCGATCCGGCGCGCGAGGAACGGGGCGGCGCGAATGAGGCGGTTCGTCAGGAAGTTCATCACCAGCAACGTCCCGGCGGCGACGATGCCGCCGAAGATCGTCACGTCGGAGCCGACCATGGCGTTCTGCACCGCGTTCGCGATCAGCAGGATGAGCACGAGGTCGAAGGGCGTCATCTGCCCGAGCTGCCGGCGGCCGGTGACCCGCATGCCGACGACGATCGCCACGTAGATGATCGCGCTGCGATAGGCGATCTGCGCGAGCGGCGCATGGACTCCGAAGACCTCGGACGTGCTCATCGCGCCGTCAGCGCCAACCCCCGAACTTGATCAGCACGCCGCGGCGCTCCTGGCGCACGCGCTCGACCTCCTGCGGGTCGACCGGGCGCGTGTAGTCGCGGCCCGCCGGCCCCGGCCGGAAGCCCATGCCGACGTACAGCCGGATCGCCGCAGCGTTGTCGCCGTCCGTCGTCAGGCTGACGCGCTGCGCGCCCCCGGCGAAGAGCTTCTTGCACGTCCGCGCCGTCAGCGCCCGCCCGATGCCGCGCCCACGCTCCGCCTCGCGCACGGCAAGCGTATGCAGGTACCCCCACCCGGGGTCGTGCTGCGCGAACGTGCAGAAGCCGATCACCTCGCCCCCGCGCATCGCCACCAGCGCCTGCTGGTCCGCCAGCTCGGCGCGGATCGCCGGCGTGGGCATCGGCGTGTCGGGGAACGCTTCGTGATCGATGCGCGCGATCGCCTCCGCGTCGGCCACCGAGCCCTCGCGAAAGCGCACGCCCGCAACCCGCGCGGCGCGGAGCGTCCGGCCCGCTTCGCGCTCGAGGTCGAACTGCAGCCAGTCGCGCGCGGGCGCGAACCAGAGCTTCTTCAGCACCGGCTCGACGACGGGCCGTGACGGGCTGTGCGAGAGCCGGAAGCGCACGGTATCCGCGCGCAGCGCGCGACGCAGCTTCGGCAGCAGTTCCTCGAACATCGGCTCGAAGTGCTCGCGGAAGGCGCGGTCGCTCTCGAAGGCATAGATGAGCTTCGTGGCACCGCCTTCGACCGCCGAGAGGATGTTCTCGCCCCGCGCGATCACCAACTCCGGGTGCTCGCGCTCCGTGCGTTCGCTGTCGCTGCGAAAGTAGCGCGCGTGCAGCGCCTGCGCGCCGATGCGGTCGTGGAGCGCCGGTCCCGCCGCGGGGGCGATGCGCCGGATCTGGCGGACGGCCATCAGTCCGGCCAGGTCCCGGTGAACGCTTCCTCGACGG
>DASRHM010000104.1:0-6340 GCA_035650575.1 Dehalococcoidia bacterium
CTGGGTGCTCGTCGCGGGGGTCTACGGGACGTTCGAGTCGCTGGACCTGTTCTTCTTCTTCTTCTTCTACGAAGTCGCCGTGCTGCCGATGTACCTGCTGATCGCGGTCTGGGGCTCGAGCAGCGTCTTCCCGACCTTCGCGCGGACGAAGGAATACAGCGCGATGAAGCTGACGATCATGCTGGTCTCGGCTTCGATCCTGATTTTCCTGGGCATCTTCGCCGTGTTCCACGAGGCGGGGCTGGGCACGTTCGACCTGCAGCAGCTCTACGGCTACCAGTTCGACGAGAACTTCCAGAAGATCGTCTTCCCGCTGTTCGTCATCGGCTGCGGGGTGCTGGCGGGCCTCTGGCCGTTCCACACGTGGTCGCCGGACGGCCACGTCTCGGCGCCGACCGCGGTGTCGATGCTGCACGCCGGCGTGCTGATGAAGCTCGGCGCGTTCGGGATCATCCGGCTCGGGATCCAGCTCCTGCCGGCGGGGGCGACGTTCTGGATGCCGGGATTGATGGTGCTGGCGACGACGAACGTGGTGTACGGCGCCTTCGCGGCGACGGCGCAGCGCGACTTCAAGTACATGATCGGGTACTCGTCGGTGAGCCACATGGGGCTGGTGCTGATGGGGCTGGCGACGATGAACGTGAACGGCGTCGACGGCGCCGTGCTGCAGATGTTCTCGCACGGCGTGATGACGGCGACGTTCTTCGCCATGGTCGGCGCGGTGTACGACCAGGCGCACACGCGCGACATGACGCTGTTCGGCGGGCTGGTGCACCGGATGCCGCTGTTCGTGTTCTTCTTCGGCGTCGCCGGGCTCGCGTCGCTCGGGCTGCCCGGGCTCTCGGGGTTCATCGCCGAGTTCAACGTGTTCGTCGGCGCGTTCAAGACGTACCCGTGGGCGGCCGCGCTGGGCATCTTCGCCGCGGCGATGACCGCCGTCTACATCCTGCGGATGATGTCGATGGCGCTGTTCGGCCCGTTCAACGAGCGCTGGGACGAGCTGAAGGAGATGACGTACCTGGAGCGCGGGACGGCGGCGCTGCTGCTCGCGTTCATTCTCTTCATGGGGCTGTGGCCGGCGCCGTTCATCGACCGCATCAGTGAGAGCGTGCGGATCCTGCCGGGGGTGTCGTAGCGTGCTGAACTACGACTACACGCTGTTCATCCCGGAGTTCCTGCTCGGCGGGCTGGCGGCGATCGTCGTCGGGCTCGACCTGTTCGTGCCGAACCTGCGCAAGGGCTGGCTCTCGTACGTCGCCGCGGCGGGCCTGCTCGCGGTCGCCGGCGTGTCGCTGGCGTGGATCGACAAGCAGTCGGACTTCGCGAACATCGTGGCCGTGGACAACTACACCACGTACTTCCGCGTGTTCTTCACGGGGGTCGCGGCGGTGATCTGCCTCGCCTCGGCGAAGCTCGTCGAGCAGAAGCTGCGGCACCCGGGCGAGTACTACGGCCTGATCATCCTCTCGACGATCGGCGCGATCGGCATGGCGGCGGCGCGCGAGCTGATGACGGCGTACCTCTCGCTCGAGCTGCTGAGCTTCAGCCTGTACATCCTCGTGTCGTACGCGAAGTTCGACCTGCGCTCGAACGAGGCGGGGCTGAAGTACCTGCTGCTGGGCGCGTTCTCCTCGGCGATGTTCCTGTACGGGCTGAGCCTGATCTACGGCGTGACGGGCTCGACGTACTACGGCCAGATCTCGGACGCGCTGGGGCAGGGGACGCACGGCTACTCGTTCGCGCTGCTGATGGGCCTCGTGCTGATCGTCACCGGGCTCGGGTTCAAGGTGGCGGCGGTGCCGTTCCACATGTGGACGCCCGACGCCTACGAGGGCGCGCCGGTCGCCATCACCGCGTACCTGTCGACGACGTCGAAGGCGGCGGGCTTCGCGCTGCTGCTGCGGCTGTTCAGCGGCGCCTTCCAGGTGGTGCACGACGACTGGAGCTGGATGATCGCCGGGATCGCGGCGGCGTCGATGATCCTGGGCAACCTGGTCGCGCTGCAGCAGCACAACATCAAGCGGCTGATGGCGTACTCGTCGATCGGGCAGATCGGCTACCTGCTGATGGGCATCGCCGGGCTGTCGCACAACACGGCGTCGGCGCTGGTGCTGCACCTGACGGGGTACGTGATCACGAACCTGGTGATCTTCGTCGTGATCATCGCCTGGTACGTGATGACCGACAAGGAGGAGATCGCCGACTTCCGCGGCATGCGCGAGCGGGCGCCGCTGCTGGCGGGCGCGCTCGCCGGCGCGCTGTTCTCGCTCGCCGGGCTGCCGCTGTTCGCCGGCTTCGTCACGAAGTTCATCCTCTTCCAGGCGGCGACCGACGCCGGCTACTACTGGCTCGCCGCGATCGGCGTCGTCACGAGCGTCGTCTCGCTGTACTACTACCTGCAGGTGATGCGCGAGGCGTTCGTCAGCGCGCCCGCGGAGGGCGAGGGGCGGCTGCGCGTGCCGGTCGAGCTGCAGGGCCTGACCGTGGCGCTGATGCTCGGCGTGTTCTACGTCGGGCTGTACCCGCAGCAGCTGTTCGACGCGATCGACAACGCCACGCGCTTCCTCTTCGTCTGACATCCCCTCGGGCCGCGCCGCGTGAACGTCCGCGCCGGGCAAGCCGGGCGAGCTGAAGGTGAGCGCGGCGGCGGTCGCGTCATCGTTCGGCAACAATCCCGCGCGCAGGATGGATTAGAATCAGCACATCTCCGGGAGGCCTGATCGATGCCGTTGCGCCGCCTGTGGTTCGCCGTGCCCGTCGCGCTCGTCGTCGCCGCCACGGCGGGGGCCGCGGCCTGGTGGTTCTTCGGGCGCGAGACGAACTCGCTCGCCACGAACGCGCCGGCGGTGCCCGCCGACCTGGCATCGACTGCGGCGCCGGGCGATGTGCTCGCCGGCGGCGCGCGGACGTTCCGCATTATCGCCGAGCGCTCGGAGGCGGCGTACTTCGTCGATGAGAAGCTCGCGGAGCTGCCGCTGCCATCGAAGGCGAAGGGCAGCACGCACGCGATCGCGGGCGAGTTCCACCTGACGGCGACCGGACTGGCGGCCGATGCGCCCTCGCGCTTCACCGTCGACCTGCGCACGCTGAAGAGCGACCGCGCGATGCGCGACCGTCGCGTGCAGAACCAGGGGCTCGAAACGGCAACGTACCCTACGGCGACCTTCACGGCGACCGGCGTGACCCCGTTCGACCCGGAGGCGCCCGAAGGCGAGGAACAGTCGCTGCAGCTCACGGGGACCCTCGACCTGCACGGCGTGCAGCGCGAGGTGACGTGGGACGTGAAGGCGCGGCGCAGCGGCGACGTGATCACGGCGCTGGCCACGACGACCTTCAAGTTCGCGGACTTCAACATCCCGGTGCTGAACATCGCCGGCTTCGTGAGCGTGCAGGACGACGTGACGCTGCAGGTGCAGGTCGTCGCGCAGGCGGTCTGACCGCGCGCCCCGGCCGCGGGACTGTAAGCGCCGCCCGGCGTAGACTCTCCGTCGAGTCCCACCTGAGCGACGGAGAGACGCAGATGACCGACTTCACGATCCCGGCCGACGTGCGCGAGACGCGCCGCAGGGTCAAGCAGTTCCTCGACGAGAAGATCATCCCGAACGAGCACGTGCTCGAGGGCGGCGGCGCCGAGGCCGAGGCGCTGATGAAGGACCTGCAGGCGCAGGTCAAGGCGATGGGCCTCTGGGCGATGTTCATCGGCCCGGAGGCAGGCGGCAGCGGCACCGGCTTCCTGCCGTACGCGTACGTCAACGAAATCCTCGGCCGCAGCCCGTTCGCGCCGCGCGCGTTCGGCTGCGCCGCGCCCGACACGGGCAACGCGGAGATCCTGCACCAGTTCGGCACGCCGGAGCAGAAGGAGCGCTGGATGAAGCCGCTCGTCGCCGGCGAGATCCGCTCGTGCTTCTCGATGACGGAGCCGGAGGTGTCAGGCGCCGACCCGACTGGGCTGCGGACGCGCGCCGTGCGCGACGGCGACGAGTGGGTGATCAACGGCCACAAGTGGTTCACGAGCGGGGCCATCGGCGCGCGGTTCGCGATTGTCATGGCGGTGACGGACCCGGACGCGGAGCCGCACCGGCGCATGAGCCAGATCATCGTGCCGACGGACACGCCCGGCTTCAACATCATCCGGCCGGTGCCGGTGATGGGCGAGACCGCGGGCGCGCACTGCGAGATCCGCTACGAGGACTGCCGCGTGCCGGTGACGAACACGCTCGGCGAGCCGGGCGACGGCTTCCGCATCGCGCAGAAGCGGCTGGGGCCGGGCCGCATCCACCACTGCATGCGCTGGCTGGGGCAGATGCAGCGCGCCTTCGAGCTGATGTGCGAGTACGCGCTCAAGCGCTCGGCGTTCGGGAGCCCGCTGGCCGAGAAGCAGACGGTGCAGAACTGGATCGCGGACTCGGCGGCGGAGATCCAGGCGTCGCGGCTGCTGACGCTGCACGCCGCGCACAAGATCGACGAGGGCGACGAGGCGCGGGTCGAGATCTCGATCATCAAGTTCTGGGGCGCGAAGGTGCTGCACGACGTCATCGACCGGGCGATCCAGACGCACGGGGCCCGCGGGGTCTCCGGCGACACGCCGCTCGAGGGGATGTACCGGAACGCGCGGGCGGCGCGCATCTACGACGGGCCGGACGAGGTGCACCGGATGGTCGTCGCGCGGCGCATCCTGCAGTCGTTCAAGGACGGCGCCGGCTGGGAGTTCGCGTAGGCGACGCATGCCGATCCCAAAGCGCATCGCGCGGTTCAACCGCATCGCCACGAACCGCGTCGCGCTCCCGGTCGCGGGGCGGGTGCCCGGATGGGCGATCATCGAGCACGTCGGGCGGCGTTCCGGGCGCCGGTACCGGACGCCGGTGAGCGCGTTCCGCAGCGGGAGCACGCTGACCGTCGCGCTGACGTACGGCGCGGACAGCGACTGGGTGAAGAACGTGCTCGCGGCCGGCCGCTGCGGCGCGCGTCTCCGCGGCCGCACGCTCACACTTGCCGAGCCGCAGCTCGTGCACGACGCGCGGCGGCAGGTAGTGCCGGCGTTCGTGCGGCCGGCGCTCGCGCTGCTCGCTGTCAGCGACTTCCTGCGCTTCTCGATCGTCGACGACAACGAGGCGCCGAAGGATGCGACATCGAGCGAGCGGAGTGACCCGACGGCTTAGATCGGTTCGAGGGAGCCGCTGACGCCGGCGGGGAGCTCGACGCGGATCGCATCGCCCGGGCGGACGACGCCGCCCTCCAGCACGATGCCCATGATGCCGGCCTTGCGGATGATCTCGCCGTCCTCCGCCTTCCGCGCGACCTGCGCGAGGAGGCGCTCGTCGACGGCGTCGAGCTGGTTGCAGGGGTTGCGCAGGCCGGTGATCTCGACGACCGCCGTCGCGCCGACGTGGAGGCGCGCGCCGGGGACGAGGTCGAGCAGGGGGAGGCCGCGCGTGGTGATGTTCTCGCCCATCTGCCCCGGCTCGACCTTGATGCCGAGGGCGGCGACCTCATCGAACAGCTCGCTCTGGACCAGGTGCACCTGGCGGCGGTTGGGCTCCGCCGGGTCCTTCGCGGCGCGCGAGCGGTGCCGCACGAACGCGCCGGCGTGGTAGTCGCCCTCGACGCCGTGCCCGGCGACGAGCGTCACCTCGGCGCGCGGGACCTTGAAGACGCCCGGCGTCTCCTTGCTGTTGACGCTGACGACCGTGCCGTCCATGCGCGGCATGATGGCAGGCGCGCGAGCGCGGAGCAAACCGATAACGCGTCAAGGCGCATCGAGGAACCGGCGCGCGCTACCGGCGCTGATGCCGCGCCGCCTATACTCCGCCTGACGCATGGTGACGCTGATCCTCGCCGTCGACGGGGACCGCATCGGGCGGTGGTTCGAGGACCATGGCGTCGCCGTCTTCGGCAGCATCCTCCTCGCCCTCATCGGCACGGCGATCGTGGCCCGCGTCGTCCGCCTGGCGCTGCGGCCGGCGGTCACGCGGCAGATGGCCGGCCGCCCGCCGGTCGAGGTGCAACGGCGTGTCGATACGCTCGCCGGCGTCATCGTCCGCACGGCGCAGGTCGTCTTCATCCTGCTGGCGCTCTTCACGATCCTCCCGGAGTTCGGCGTCAACATCGCGCCGGTGATCGCCGGCGTCGGCATCACCGGCATCGCACTGGGCCTGGGCGCGCAGACGCTCGTGCGGGACACGCTGAACGGCATGTTCATCCTCGGCGAGAACCAGTACGCGAAGGGCGATGTCGTGACGATCGCCGGCGTCACGGGGACCGTCGAGGATGTGACGCTGCGGCGCACGGTCGTGCGCGACGTCGACGGGGTGGTGTACAGCGTGCCGAACAGCTCCGTCAT
>DASRHM010000105.1:0-26356 GCA_035650575.1 Dehalococcoidia bacterium
TGCGTCTGGCGAGACCGATCGCGCGTGCCTACGATCGATATATGAGGCGGCTTCGGTTCCCGGCGGGCGTACTCGCGGCGCTCCTGCTCGCGCTCGCAGGTGCCGCGTGCTCCGGCGGAGGCTCGGGCGACAGGACGGCGACGCCCACACGGTCGCCCGCCTCGGCCGCCACGCAGGATGCGCCGCCGGCGAGCGCGTCCTCCGCGCCCGCGCCGCGGCTGGCGAGCCAGGGCGGCATGACGACCGTCGAGATCGTGCGGAAGCTCGCGCCGTCGATCGTGCGCGTGCAGACGGAGGGCGCGACGCTCGACATCTTCGGCCGCTCGACGCCGCAGACCGGCGTCGGCACCGGCGTCATCATCGACAGCGATGGGCACATCGTCACCAACAACCACGTGGTGATGGTCGGGAACCGGGTCGCGGACCGCATCACGGTCACGCTGAACGACCAGCGCACCGCGCGCGCCACGCTCGTCGGACGGGACGCGCCGACGGACCTCGCGGTGCTGAAGATCGACGAGGCAAACCTCACGCCGGCCACGTTCGGCGATTCCGGCGCGCTGCAGGTCGGGCAGGACGTCGTCGCGATCGGCTTCGCGCTCGACCTGAAGGGCGGGCCCACGGTCACGCGCGGCGTGGTCAGCGCCACCGGGCGCACGATCGATGAGCAGCCCTACACGATCAACGACGCGATCCAGACCGACGCGGGCATCAACCCCGGCAACTCGGGAGGCCCGCTCGTGAACGCGAGCGGCGAGGTGGTCGGGATCAACACCGCGATCATCCAGGGCGCCCAGAACATCGGCTTCTCGATCTCCTCCGCGCTCGTGCAGCCGACGGTGCAGTCGCTGATCGAGAACGGACGCATCGACCGCGCGTACCTGGGGATCGGCACGGTCGACGTCACCGACGCCATCGCGCAGAACTTCGACCTGCCGGTGGACAAGGGCGTGGCGGTGACGGCGGTCGGACAGGGGACGCCGGCCGACGACGCCGGGATCCAGGAGAACGACGTGATCGTGGCCATCGACGGCCAGGACATCACGAACAGTGGCGAACTGCTCGCGGTCCTCGCGAAGCACAAGGCCGGCGATATCGTGACGGTAGACTTCTATCGCGGCAACCAGCGACAGTCCGTGCAGGTCACGCTCGCCTCGCGGCCGAACCCGTAGCCCGGGGGTCTCATGCGCAACCTCGCGCGCGCGCTCCTCGTCGCCGCCGGCGCCGCCGGTGCGGCGCTCCTCCTCCGCCGCTTCGGGCTGCGCGAAGATCTCGACTGGGAGACGGCGCAGCGGCCGGGCAGGCTCGTCGAGGTCGAGGGCTACCGGGTGCACGTCGTCGAGCGGGGCAGCGGCCCGGCGATGCTCATGCTCCACGGCTTCGGCGCGCACACGTGGGTGCTGCGCCACCAGGTCGCCGCGTTCTCCGCGACGCACCGGGTGATCGCGCCGGACCTCAAGGGCTTCGGGTACAGCGAGCGCGTGCGCGCGGGGCTCTCCGGAGACGACCAGGTGCGCATGCTCCACGGCCTGCTGCGCACGCTCGGCGTCGAGCGCGCGACCGTCGTCGGGCACTCGATGGGCGGCGGGATCGCGATGCGCTTCGCCGCGACGCACCCCGAGATGACGGAAGCGCTCGTGCTCGTCGCCTCCGTCACCGGCCAGGAGCGGATGCAGCGCGTCCGGCTCCCGAAGGCGCTGCTGCGGCCGCTGATGCCCGTGCTCAGCCGGGTCACCGCGCACATGCTCCTCCGCGCCAGCTACCACGACCGCTCGAAGCTCACGCCGGAGGCGGTCGAAGCGCTGCTCGAGCCGACGCGCATCCGCGGGTCGATGGACGGGCTGCTGGCCATGCTCACGGCACCGCGCGCACCGATGCCGGCCCTCTCCGGCGTGCGCTGCCCGGTGCTGCTACTCTGGGGCGCCGAGGACCGCGTGACACCCTTGAAGAACGCGCGCGAGATCCGGGCGCGGCTCCCGCAGGCGCAGCTCACCGTCATCGGCGGGGCGGGCCACATGGTGCTCGAAGAGCGGCCCGAGGAGACGAACCGCGCGATCGCGGACTTCCTGCGCGAAGCCGTGGCCGCGCTCCACGGGGAGCCGGCGCACGCCTCCGGCGGGTGACCCGCTCGCTTGCAGGGCCGAATCGGCCGGTGATAGGCTGAACCCGGGATCCGTGGAGGGCCCGCATTGATGCCACTCCTCGCTGGAATCGGCCCGTTCGGCCCGCTCGAGCTCGTCGTCATCCTCTTCATCGTCGTGCTGATCTTCGGCGTCGGGAAGCTGCCCGAGGTCGGTGGCGCGATCGGCAAGAGCGTGCGCGAGTTCCGCAAGGCGACGCGCGACGAGGAAGAGGAGCAGAAGAACGCCCAGGCTTCGGCGAACGGCCGCACCGAAAGCGAACCCGGCACGGCAGCCATCGACGCGCCCGACGTGATCTACTGCGGCGAGTGCGGCACGAAGAACCCGCGCTCGGCGAAGTTCTGCGCGCAGTGCGGGCATGCGATCGGCGCGCCCGTAAGCTAACCCGCCGTCACGGACATCGACCGTCATGCGCCGCCGGCACCAGCCGGCGGCTTTCGTTTTGGGGGGATCATGCCGCTCCGCGCGATGCTCTTCGACCTCTGGGGCACACTGTTCGTCCACGCTCCCGGTGAAGGTGACGCCCGGGCCGCGCTTCGCTTCGCGCGCGTGCAGGCCGCGCTCGACGCGCTCGGCGAGCGCTACGCGCTGGACGAGATCCGTACCGCGTTCGACGCCGCCGCCCGGGAGCACGAGCGGATCCACGCGCAGTCCCTCGACATCTCCGCGCGCGGGCGGACGGTGCTCTACCTCCGGCACCTCGATGAGACGCTGCCGGATCGGCTCGACGGCGCGGCCTGGCGCGCGCTCGACGAGGCGCTGCTGACGACGGCGCTCGAAGTGCCGCCGGACGTGATCCCCGGCTCGCTCGACGCGCTCGCCGAGGTGAAGGCGCTCGGCCTGCCGACGGCGCTGGTCTCGAACGCCGGGTTGACGCCGGGCTTCGTGCTGCGCGAGCTGCTCGAGCGCGCCGGGCTGCTGCCGTACCTGGACCTGACGTTCTTCTCGGACGAGGTCGAGCTGGCGAAGCCGGCGCCCGCGTTTTTCGCCATGGCGACGGGCGAGCTCGGCGTCGAGCCGGCGGAGGCGGCGTTCGTCGGCGACCAGCCGGTGCTCGATGTGCTCGGGCCGCGGCAGGCGGGGCTCTGGAGCGTGCAGCTCGGCGATCTCGAGGGCGACGGCATCGCGCCGCACGCGCGCATTGCGCACCTCTCCGAGCTGACGGGCGCGCTCCGGGGGCTGGGGCTGATCGCCTAGGCGCCGGGCGGGCGAAACCGCGAGCGCTCCCACTGCGAGAACCAGACCAGCGCGCCGATCGACGGCACGACGGTCAGCAACGCGAGCGCGGGGTGCAGCGTGAACAGCCAGAACGTCACGCCGATATCGATGAAGACGAGCACGAGCACGGCGATGGGGATGGCCAGGATCTCGAACACGACCCGGATGATGAGCAGCGTCTCGAGGCAGCCTGGCCGCCGGTCGCCGCCATCGCGCTCGGGACCGCGCTGCTCATAGTAGTAGCCCATCCGCCCTCCCGGCGCCGGCTTGCGCATGCGCGCGGCGTATGGCGCAATCGAGCGTAGCACGCGAAGGGAGCCGCAGATGGACCGCGAATCGGCATGGGCGCTGCTCTGTGAGTACACGCAGGGCGAGGGGCTGCGGAAGCACGGGCTCGCCGTCGAGACGGTGATGCGGCACTTCGCCCGCAAGCACGGCGAGGACGAGGAGACGTGGGGCATCACCGGCCTGCTGCACGACTTCGACTACGAGCGCTGGCCCACCGCCGAGGGCCACCCGTTCGAGGGCAACAAGATCCTGAAGGAGCGCGGCTACCCGGAGCCGGTCACGACGGCGATTATGGGCCACGCGGATTACAGCGGCGTGCCGCGCGAGACGCTGATGGCGAAGACGCTCTTCGCGGTCGACGAGCTGACCGGGTTCGTCACCGCCGTCGCGCTCGTGCGCCCCAACAAGAGCATCTTCGAGGTCGAGCCGGCGTCCGTGCGGAAGAAGATGAAGGACAAGGCCTTCGCGCGCCAGGTCAACCGCGACGACATCGTCAACGGCGCCGCACAGCTCGGCGTCGAACTCGACGCGCTGATCGCGGAAGTGATCGCGGCGATGCGCGCCGACGCCGAGCGGCTCGGGTTGAAGGGCACGGCGTAGCGCGGGTTCGGCCCGGGCGTGCGGAACGGGCTACTCGGCCGCGGCGGTCTCGGGCTCGGTGAGGAACGCGGGCGGGGAGTCGATGTCCACGGGGGCGTGGAGGGCGCGCGGGGCGCGCTCGACGCCGGCAAGCTGCGCGAGCTCCGGCTGGTTCGTCGCGCCGAGCTCGCGGAAGCGGCGGCCCGCGACGAGCACGCGCGACTCGAACGAGCCGACGGCGCGGTTGTAGGCGTCGACGGTGCGGTCGAGCGCGCGGCGCATGTCCTCGAAGTGGCCGGCCATCGTCTGCAGGCGGTCGTACAGCTCGCGGCCAAGGCCGCTGATCTGCTGCGCGTTCTCGGCGATCTGCTCCTGGCGCCAGCCGTAGGCCGCGGACCGCAGCAGCGAGATCAGCGTCGTCGGGCCGGCGATGAGCACGCCCTGCGCGATGGCGTCTTCGATCAACACGGGGTCGTGCTGCAGCGCCGCCGAGAAGAGCGACTCGCCGGGCAGGAACATCACGACGAACTCCGGCGCCGGCTGGAACTGCGACCAGTACGCCTTGCTGCCGAGCCGCGTCACGTGCTCGCGCACCTGGCGCACGTGGTCGCGCAGCATCGCATCCCGCTCGCCGTCGTCGCTCGCCTCGACGGCCTGCAGGTACGACATGAGCGGCGCCTTCGCGTCGACGACGACGTGCTTGCCGCCGGGCAACCGGACCACGACGTCCGGGCGCACGCGCCCGTCCTCGGTTTCCGCCGTGCGCTGCTCCTCGAAGTCGCAGTGCTCGACCATGCCTGCCATCTCCACCACCCGGCGGAGCTGGATCTCACCCCAGCGGCCGCGCACTGCCGGCATGCGCAGCGCTTTGACGAGGTTCGCGGTCTCCGACTGGAGCTGCTGCTGCGCGCTGTTCAGCGAGCGCACCTGCTCCCTGAGCGCGGCGTACGCCTCGACGCGCGACTTCTCGACGTCCTGCAGCTTCGTATCGACCTTCTCGAGCGACTCGCGGATCGGGCGCACGAGGTCGTCGATCGCCGCCTGGCGCTGCTGCAGCTCGCCGCTCGCCGCCTGCTGGTATTGTCCGAGCGCCTCCTTCGCGAGCTCGAGGAACGACGTGTTGTTGCGGCGCAGCGCATCGGCGGACAGCGCCTCGAAGGTCTCGCGGAACTTCGCCTCGGCGGTGCGCAGGACCTCCAGGCTCGCCGCCGCCGCGCGGCGCTCGGCCTCGAGCTCGGCCGTCAGGCGCGCCTCTGCCGCCTGTGCGCTGGCGGCCTCCGCCCGTGTGCGCGCCAGCTCGTCGCGCAGCAGCGCGATCTCCCCCTCGAGCTGTCCGACGCGCTTGGCACACTCTTCGATTCGGGCGCCGGTCGCGGCGATGTCCGCCGCCGAGCGCGAAGCGAGGTCCGCGCGCTCCCGCTCTCCCCTCGCCCGCACGACGGTCGTCGCGCCCCAGGCCCCGGCGAGCGCGCCCAGCACGAGACCGAGGAAGATAGCGAGGAGGATCATCGGGCGAGCCCTCTCTCGATTTTGCTTGAATGCCTATGCCGATTCCTCATTCTGGCGGCCATCGTAACAGACCGCGCCGCGCCCTTGCCAGCGCCTTGTCCAGCCCCCGCCGGGCGCGCGCGGCGTGCAGCCATCGCGCGGTGCGCCGATTCATAGGATCGGGAGCCGGACGGAACGGCCGGCACGCTCAGACCGCGGAGGCTGCGTTGGCCTCGTTCGCAATGACCGCCCGTCCGCGCGTGATGCCCGCGGGCCCTGCGCGCTCGTCGCGCGGCGCGGCGCCGCGTCCACCCGGCGCCGTCCGGCCGCGTGGGGGTGGCAGCGGGCGCGAGACGAGCCGCGCGCGCTGGCGCAGCATTCGCTGGGGGTGCCCGCTCGCATGATCGGGCGACGGCCGATCCGCATCGTCGGGCGCTCGCGTGAGCGCGTCGCTCCGGAGGCAGGCGCCGCGAAGCCTCCCTTGCTGCGCGCCTGCATCGCGCTCGTCGCCGCAGGGGGAGCGGTCGTCGGCGCCGCCGCCATCGCCGGCGGCGCGCCCGATGACTGGCGCGTCTTCGCCGTGCTCGTCTGCGCCGCCTTCGGCGCGGAGTTGTTCGCCGTGAGTCTCTTCATCGACAGCCACGTCTCCGTGAGCGCCGCGGCGCTGATGGCCTCGGGCGCCGTCTTCGGCGTCGGTGGCACGACGGCATGCGCCGCCGCGGTTACCGTCGCCGGCGCGGCGCGCGGCGACCGGGACGCGGCGAAGGCGCTGTTCAACTTCGGCGCCCTCGCGCTGGCCGGCGCCGCGTTCGTCGGCGTGTTCGACGCGCTCGACGGGAGCGTCGCCTCGGCGAGCGTCGGCCGGGCGCTGGTCCCGGGCCTCATCGCCGGGCTGGCGAACATGGCGGTGAACTCGGCCCTCGTCGCCATCGCGGTCGGTATCGACCGCAGCCGCGCCGTGCGCACCGTCTGGATGAGCAACTACCTCTGGCTCGTGCCCCAGTACGCGGTCATCGCCGTCGCCGGTCTCGCCGTCGCGCTCGCGGTCTCCCACTTCGGCGCCTGGTCGATCGCGCTCTTCGCGCTGCCCGCCGTCTCGGTCAGCGAGGCGCTGCATACCCGCGCCGAGGCGATGCGCAGGGTGCGCCAGCGCGCCTTCGAGGTCGCCGCCGCGCACCGGCGCGCGGGCTGACGCAGCCGCGCGTCACGCGGCGGAGGGCGCTTGCGACGATCCTGCAACCCGCCGTGCGGTGCGGTTACCCCGCGGCCATGCCCGCGCGCCTATCGTGCAGGGAGGCGCGGGTGCGGAGGCGCGATGGCGACGTTCACGCTCGACCAGCTCATGGAGATGCAGGGAGCGCCGGTCCTCGATGTCGCGGGCGAGCGCATCGGCCGCGTCGAGGAGGTGTACTACGACATGGCGACCCGCGCGCCGGAGTGGATCGGCATCGGCACGGGATTCCTGGGCATGAAGCGCGTGCTCGTCCCGGCGCAGGGCGCCGAACCGGAGGGTGGCGGACTGCGCGTGCCGTATCCGCGCGACCTCGTGAAGGACTCGCCGGAGGTCGCCGCGCTCGCCGTGAGCGAGGAGACGGAGCGCTCGCTTTGCGCGCACTACGGCCTCCGCTACTCGTATGAACTGTCGCCGACCGGGTTCCCCGAATCTGCTCCCGGGCGTGATGTCCCTGGCCCGGGCGCGGCGGCGGAGGAGATGACCCCCGGCGGCGGCACGATCCGCGAGCACACCCTGGCGCTCTGGCAGTGGCCGGGCCGCGCGATGGAGGAGGCAGCCGGCCGTGCAGGCGTGCCATCACTCGATGCCTGGCCGGACGAGCTCACGGCGGAGCAGAAGTCCGGAGGCGTGCAGGACGCCGCCTCGTCGCCGGTGCGGCCGACGGCCGGCGAGAAACCCGTGCCGGCCGCGCAACCGGCGCCCGAATCCCCCGGCCAGCACCGGGCGACGATCTCGGAGCTGCGCGAGCGCCTGCGCACGCCCGAGCTCGTCTCAGGCACCGATGCCGTGGCGTTGCCGTCCGGCCGGCCGCGTCCCGGAGAGCCGCAGTCGTCGAGGCCGCGCGGGCGCCGGATGTACGCCGGCATCGCCATCGGGGCGCTGCTCGTGCCCGCGCTGCTGCTCATCGGCCGCAGGGCCCGGAAGTCGGCATGAGCGCGCGCTCGCGCCGCCGCGAAGCCCTGGCGCCGCTGCCGCCCGCCGGCCGCATGACGGCGGAGCAGTTCATCCGCCTCCACGCCACGAAGGCGATGATCGGCGCCGTCGCGTCGACGGTCGTCGACCTCGATGGCGACGCGGTGGATCAGGCGCTTGCGCTCGGCCGGGCGGGACTGCCGTATACCGGGAACGTGCGCGTCCAACCGGATGCCGACGGCGAAGCGCAGTGCTTCGAGGTAACGTACGAGTGCCGCGGCCGGCGCCTGGTCTTGCGCGAGACGGTGCGCGAAGTCCGCGGTACGTGGAAGATCACGTCGATCGAGAAGCGAACGTAGGCGCACCGCGCTCGCCGACAGCACCCCGGCACTCCCCCTGCCTCTCCCGCCCCGTTACGTCGTCTTTCGTCGCGTCTCGCCGCGGCGGTAGGATGCGGGCCAGCATACGGCTCGCATCGGAACTGCCATGGCGCGCGTCCTCCGTATCGATCCCCGGCCGCCCTCGTACGACTCCGTCGCGGAGGCGATCGCGCTCGCGCCGAGCGACGAAGGGTCGATCGTCGACGACGTCGAGCACCGCGAATGGCGCGCCGTGGACCCGCCGGCGCTCGCCGCCACGCCGGACGTCGCGTTCGTGGACGGCGTCGAGCGGCGGGAGGCGCGCGTCAGCGCCGAAGGCGACGGGATGCCGTTCGCCGGCATGCTCGCCTCGTACGCGGCCGGCGCCATGTGTCCGGGCAAGGCGCCGCCGCTGCGGCACGTCAGCGTCGAGCGGCGGATCGTGCTCACGCGCGGCGCGCGGCCGTCTCGCGTCGCGCTCGCAGCCGGCAACGCGGAGGTCGAGTACCTCCCGGCACACAACGCCGAGGACGACCCGGAGAGCCTGGACCGCACGCTGAAGCAGCTGCGCGCGGATCTCGAAGCATCGGTCGTGCGGAGCCTGATCGTCGATGGCGTGCCGCTGATCATCGTCGATGGGCGCCTGCCGCCGGGACTCGACGCCGAGCGGCGCAAGTCGACGCCGGCGAATGCCGTCGGCTTCATCAAGACGCCGCACCGTCTCCCCATCGCCGACGCGACGCGCGTCGAGCTGCTGTGCGCGCTCCGCGCCGGGCAGCGGTCGCCCGTCTTCGTACGGCGGCGGTCGGACCGCGCGTACTACTCGTGGTTCGTCTGCCTCGCCGAGCGGCGGCCGTTCGACCTCGCGCTCTCGAACCTGGCGCTGCTCGAGATGGACGACCAGGCGCCGCTGTCGCAGGCGATCGCGACCGCAGACGTGACCGCGGCGCTGCTGCCATCGTATGCTTCGACCCCGTACCGTGACGCGCGGGCGCCGCAGAACCTGCTCCCCGTCGGCCAGCTCGAGCGCGAGCTTCGGCACCGGCTGGGCGACAGCGACCTGCTCGCGCGGCTGATGGTCGCCTGGTTTGCGAAGGAGGAGCGCACGTGGGAGCCGTAGACGAGCCCGTCGGGCGGGTGATCGGCACCGAAGACGCCTTCGCGCTCGACTTCTGGGTCTGGGTGCGGCCCGACGACTACCTCCAGCTCGACGACGTCGTCACCGTCCCCCTGACGCTGCCGGACGGGCGCGCGGTGCGGCTGCACGGCGTCGTCGACACCGTGCGCGCGCGGTACGAGGGCGCCCGCTTCGACTCCGACGCCGAGGCGGCGAGCGAGCAGCGGCTGCCCGTGAACATCGCGCACGCGGCGCACGTGACGGTAACGCGCGTCGAGCCGGAGATCTTCGTCGCGCCGGAGCCGGGCGCGCCGGTCCACCGCAGTCAGGGCGCGCAGCGGGACGAGGCGCTCTACTTCGACCGGATGCGCGCGGACGGGACGGCGTTCGTCGCCGGCTGCTCGCGCGACGGCCAACCGGTGTACGGCAACCTGGAGTTCCTCAACGGCGTGCGCGGCGCGCACATGAACATCAGCGGCGTCAGCGGCGTCGCGACGAAGACATCGTACGCGCTGTTCCTGCTGTACTCGCTCTTCCACTCCGACGTGCTCGGCGCGCAGGCCGCGAACACGAAGGCGATCGTCTTCAACGTGAAGGGCGAGGACCTGCTCTGGCTCGACAAGCCGAACAAGAAGCTCGATGACGACGCGCGCGCGAAGTACGCGGCGCTCGAATTGCCCGTCGGGCCGTTCCAGAGCGTCGGCATCTGGTCGCCCGTGCGGAGGGAGCCGGGGAGCGGGCTCGTGCACTCCGCCTCGACGCGGGCGGCCGGGGTCACGGCGTACGCGTGGTCGCTCGCCGACTTCTGCCGCCAGCGCATGTTCGGCTTCCTGTTCGCTCAGGGCGACAATGAGACGAGCCGCCTGGCGTCCGCCGTGCGCGCCGTCGAGCGCTGGCTCGACGACCCGCGCGTGATCGGCGGCCCCGATGCGCGCGGCCACCTGACGTTCGAGCCCGACGGCTCGTCCGTCCGCGACTTCAACGACCTGGCGCTGCTCATCGACACCCAGCGCGATCAGGCGATGCCGGCCGAGACCGAGGGCACGCGCGCGGCGCTGGTCCGCCGCCTGCAGGACGCGCAGTACACCGCCGGGCACCTCGTGCGGGCGATGACCGCCGAGGAGCAGCAGAGGCACACCGTGCGCATCCTCGACGGGCAGGACGCGGGCGAGAACCGCCAGGTCTCGGTCATCGACATCAACGACCTGCACGACCGGGCGAAGCGGTTCGTCGTCGGCGCGGTCGTGCGCAAGCTCGTCGAGCAGAAGGAGGGCCGCGCGCAGCCGCTCGTGTTCCTCGTGCTCGACGAGCTGAACAAATACGCGCCGCGCGAGGGCTGGAGCCCGATCAAGGAAGTGATCCTCGATATCGCCGAGCGCGGGCGCAGCCTCGGCGTGATCCTGATCGGCGCGCAGCAGACCGCGAGCGAGGTGGAGCGCCGGGTGACGGCGAACGCGTCGTTCCGCGTCGCGGGCCGGCTCGACGCCGCTGAGGCGTCACGCGGGGAGTACGGCTTCCTGACGGACGCGGCGAAGGCGCGCGCCTCGATCCTCAAGCCCGGGACGATGTTCCTGCACCAGCCCGAGATCCCGGTGCCGCTGCTGACGCAGTTCCCCTTCCCGGCCTGGGCGACGCGCCGCGACGAGGTCGACGACGCCGCCGAGCGCGCGGGCGCGACGCTGCGCGGAAAGCGCGACTGATGCGCATCCTGCACACGGGCGACTGGCACCTCGGGCGCACGGTCCGCGGCCGCTCGCGCCAGCCCGAGTTCGAGCGCGTGCTCGCGGAGGTCGCCGCGGTCGCCCGCGACGAGCGCGTGGACCTGGTGCTGATCGCGGGCGACGTGTTCGACTCGTTCTCGCCGCCGCCCGACGCCACGAAGCTGCTCTGGGCCACGATCGACGAGATGCTCGGTTCCGGCGCGAAGGTGCTCCTGCTCGCCGGCAACCACGACGCGGCCCAGCACATGGACGCGCAGGCATCGGTGCTGCACCGGGCGGGCGTGTATTCGGTCGGGACGGCCCCGCTGCAGGCCGCCGCGCCGCTGCGCATCGCCTCGCGCGACGGCAGCGAGGTCGCGGCGGTCGCGGCCGTGCCCTGGATCCCCGAGCGCATGGCCCTCCAGTTCGAGACGCTCTACGAGGGCATCGACGCGTCGCGCATTGCCTACCGCGAGGCGATCGAGATGTACATCGGCTCGGCGTGCGCCGGGTTCGGCGCCGACACCGTGAACATCTTCGCCGGCCACGTGCTGATCGACGGCAGCGAGATCGGCGAGGGCGGGGGCGAGCGCAAGCTGCACATCGGCATGAACTTCGCGGTCAACGCGCAGTGCTTCCCGACGTCCGCGCAGTACGTCGCGCTCGGGCACGTGCACAAGCGGCAGGCGATCGCCGCCGCAGCGCCGACGTTCTACTGTGGCTCGCTGCTCCAGCTCGACTTCGGCGAGGGCGGGCAGAGGAAGTACGTGAACGTCGTCGACGCGCACCCGCGCCAGCCGGCGGACATCCGCGCGGTCGAGATCCGCGGCGGCCGCGCCCTGCGCACCGTAACGTTCGCGCTCGACGAGCTGGAGGCGCAGCGCGGCCACCACGGCGATGACTACCTGCGCGTCGTCGTGCGGGCGGACCGCCCGGTGCCGCAGCTGTTCGAGCGCGTGCAGGAGGTGCTGCCGAACGCCGTCGACGTCAGCATCGAGCGCACCGACGCCGCGCCCGCGGTCGAGCGCGCAGCGCTGCGCGGGCTGGCGCCCCACGAGCTTCTGGCGCGTTACTACGAAGTGCGCGAGGGCGCGGCGATGCCGGAGCCGCTGCTCAAGCTGTTCAACGAGCTGTACGAGGAGGCGTCCCACGCGTCCGCGTAACCTGCGCATCGAGGGCTTCACCTGCTTCCGCGAGCCGGTGGAGGTCGATTTCACCGGGCTCGAGGTGTTCGTCGTCTGCGGCCAGACCGGCGCCGGGAAGACCACCCTGATCGACGCCATCTGCTACGCGCTCTACGGGAAGGTGCCCCGCGGCACGAACACCAGCGACCTCATCTCCCACGAGTCGGACGCGATGAAGGTGCAGCTCGAGTTCGAGGCGTCCGGACGCACGTACCGCGTCCATCGCGGGATCAACCGCAGGCTGACCAGGAGCCGCAAGACGGGCGAGAGCCGCGAGACGCGCGACATCTCGCCCGTGCAGTTCGAGGAGCTCCTGGGTGCAGACTGGGTGCCCGTCGAAGGGCGCGTGCGCGACGTCAACGCCGCGATCGAAGCGCGCGTCGGGCTCGACTTCGACGGTTTCACGAAGTGCGTGCTGCTGCCGCAGGGCCGCTTCCAGGAGTTCCTCGCCGGCGACAAGGAGGAGCGGCGCAAGATCCTCATCGATCTGCTCGAGCTCGGCATCTACGATCGGGTGAAGGGCCTCGCGAACGCGCGCGGGGCGCGACTCAAGACGCAGGCCGACGGCATCGAGCGCCAGCTCGGCGAGGACTACGCGGAGGCCACCGAGGAAGCGCTGGCGGCCGTGCGCGCGCGCCGCGCCGCGGCGGAGCCGGCGCTCGTCGACGCGCGCGGCCAGCGCGAGGCATTGCAGGCGGCGCACGCCGATGCGAAGGCCGCGGCGGAGGCCTACCAGGCGGAGAAGCAGGCCGAAGCCCAGCTCGCGGAGCGACGCGCGGAGCTGCAGGCGGCGGAGAAAGCGGCGGAGGGCGCGACGAAGCGGCTCGAAGCGCTCATCGCGGCCGAGCAGCAGGCGCAGGCCGCGCTCGCGGCGTCGACGTACGACGCGCGGCGCGGCGAAGCGCTCGTCGCCGCGCGCGCGCGCGCGAAGGTCGCCGACGAGGCGCGGGCGCGGGCCGAGGACGCCGCACGGGCCGCCGCCGACCGCAGCGCCGTCGAGCAGGCGGAGCGCGCGGCCGCGCATGCCGAAGCGGCGCTCGCCGAGGCGAAGCAGCGCACCGCCGATGCGCATGCTGCCCTCGACGCGGCGAACCGCGAGGACGCGGCCGCGCACGTGCGCTCGGGACTCAAGCCCGGCGACCAGTGCCCCGTGTGCGGCGGCGTCGTCGGCACGCTGCCCAAGGCGCAGAAGTCGCAGGTTGCGACGGCGAAGCGCGCGCTCGACGACGCAGTGAGCGCTGAGGCGAAAGCCTCGGACGCCGCAACGCGGGCGGCGCAGGCGCGGGCGCGCGCGCAGCAGGCGGTCGAGTCGGCGGAGCAGCAGGCGCGGGCGGCCGCGGAAGCGCTGGCGCGCGCCGAGGGCGACCTCCGCGAGGCGCTGCCCGAGGGCGTGCCGGCGGAGTCCGCGGCCATCGCCCGGTTGCTCGAAGAGCAGCAGCAGGCGGCAGCGGCGCACCAGGCGCTCGGCGATGCGCTCGAGCGCGCGCGCACCGACTTGCAGGCGCAGCGCGAATCGATGGCCGGGAGCGAGGCCGAGATCGCGGCGCTGCGCGGGCGCATCGCGCAGCTCGAGTCGAGCGCGGCGGAGAGCCAGGCGCGGCGCAAGGACGCGAGCGCGAAGCTCAAGCGTCTTGCCGGCGAGTGGCAGTGGCCGGAGGTCGTCGCGCGGATCGAAGCGAACAAGTCGCCCGTCGACCAGCTCGCGGCGCTGCTCGATGCCGCGCAGCGCGAGACCGAGCGCCTGACCGCCGAGATCGCCCGCCTGGAGCAGGACGAGCAGCGCATCGCCGCGGGGATCGAGCGCGCGGCCGAGCTGCGCGCGGAGCTGCAGGCGCTCGCCGGAGAACGGGAGCTCTGCGAGACGCTGGGGCGGTTGCTGCGCGCCGACGCCTTCACGCGCTTCGTGCTCGAGGAGGCGATGCAGGTGCTGGCCGAGACGGCGACGGCGCACCTCGCGCGGCTGTACGACCGGCTGGCGATCCAGGCGGAAGGCGACGAGTTCTACGTCATCGACCACTGGCACGCGGACCAGCGCCGGCCGGCGCGCACGCTGAGCGGCGGCGAGACGTTCGTCGCGTCGCTCGCGCTGGCGCTGGCGCTCTCCGAGCGGCTGCCCGAGCTGCGCAGCGCCGCGCAGACCAAGCTCGAGAGCCTCTTCCTCGACGAGGGGTTCGGGACGCTCGATGAGGCGACGCTCGGCGACGTCGTCGAAGCGCTCGAGGGACTGCGGTCGCAGGAGCGCATGGTGGGCATCGTGACGCACGTGCCGGAGCTCGCGCAGCGCATCGAAAGCCGCATCGAGGTCATGAAGTCGCCCTCCGGGAGCACGCTCGCCGTGACGTCCTGACGCCTCGCGGCCCGCGCGAGGCGCCCGTACACTTCCGCCATGCCCCAGTACGTCCTTGCGCTCGACCAGGGCACGTCGAGCTCGCGCGCGATCGTGTTCGACCGCGAGGCGCGCATCGTCGCCCAGGCATCGCGCGAGCTGCCGCAGATCTACCCGCAGCCGGGATGGGTGTCGCAGGACCCGGAAGCGATCTGGAGCACGCAGCTCGATGCCGCGCGCGAGGCGATCGCGCAGGCGCGCATCGGCGCTCGGGAGATCGCGGCGATCGGCATCACCAACCAGCGCGAGACGACCGTCGTGTGGGAGCGCGCGTCCGGTCGGGCGATCGGCGACGCCATCGTCTGGCAGTGCCGCCGCACCGCCGGGATCTGCGAGGAATTGCGGGCGCGTGGCCTCGATGCGGAGGTGCGCGCGCGCACGGGCCTGCTGATCGATGCGTACTTCTCGGGCACGAAGGTGCGCTGGCTGCTCGACGACGCGCGAGCGCAGGAGCGGGCGGAGCGCGGCGAGCTGGCGTTCGGCACCGTCGACTCCTGGCTGGTGCACCGGCTGACCGGCGGGCGCGCGCACGTCATCGACGCGACGAACGCCTCGCGCACCATGCTGTACAACCTGCGCGAGGGGACCTGGGACCCGGTGATGCTCGACGCGTTGCGCATCCCGCGCGCCGTCCTCCCGTCGGTCGTCGATAGCAGCGGCATGGCGGCGGAGACGGACGGGGCGCTCTTCGGCGCGCCGGTGCCCATCGCCGGGATCGCCGGCGACCAGCAGGCGGCGCTCTTCGGGCAGGCCTGCTTCGCGCCGGGGAGCGCGAAGAACACCTACGGTACCGGCTGTTTCATCCTCCAGCACACCGGCGAGCGTGTTGTCGCCTCGGACAGCGGGCTGCTGACGACGGTCGCGGCGCAGATCGACGGGCGCCGCAGCTACGCGCTCGAGGGCGCCGTGTTCGTCGCGGGCGCGGCGGTGCAGTGGCTGCGCGACGGGCTGGGGATCATCGAGAGCGCCGCGGACAGCGAAGCGCTCGCCGCCTCGGTGCCCTCGAGCGACGGCGTCTACGTCGTGCCAGCGTTCACGGGGCTCGGCGCGCCGCACTGGGACATGTACGCGCGCGGCACGATCGCCGGCATCACGCGCGGGACGACGAAGGCGCACATCGCCCGTGCGACGCTCGAATCCATCGCCCTGCAGACGCTGGACGTCGTCGAGGTGATGGAGCGCGAGACCGGCGTGGTGATGCCCGAATTGCGGATCGACGGGGGCGCCGTGCAGAACGACCTGCTGATGCAGATCCAGGCCGACGTGCTGCAGCGCCCGGTCGTGCGCGCGGCGACGGCGGAGACGACGGCGCTCGGTGCGGCGTTTCTCGCCGGCCTCGCCGTCGGATTCTGGAAACACCAGCGCGACCTGGCGGCGCTCGCGCGCGACGGCGGGCGCTTCGAGCCGCGGATGGCGCCCGGTGAGCGCGACGCGCTCGTCGAAGGCTGGCGCCGGGCCGTCGAGCGGGCGAAGGGCTGGGCGCGATGACCGCGCTCGCCGACGTCGCGGGACGCGAGTTCGATGTGGTCGTCATCGGCGGCGGGATCAACGGCGCCGGCATCGCGCGCGAGGCGCAGCTCGCCGGCTACCGCACGCTGCTGGTCGAGCGCCACGACTTCGCGTCGGGCACCACGTCCCGCTCGACGCGCCTGATCCACGGTGGGCTGCGCTACCTGGAGCACGGCGAGCTGGGGCTCGTGTACGAGTCGCTGGCCGAGCGCGAGGCGCTCGTGCGCGATGCGGCGCACCTCGTGCGGCCGCTGCGGCTGCTGGTGCCGGTGTACGCGGGCGACGCGCGGCCGCCGTGGAAGGTGCGCGCCGGCCTCGCGCTGTACGACGCGCTGTCGTTCCGCAAGTCGCTGCCGCGGCATCGCGCGGTGCCGCTCGCCGCGCTCGACGCGTACGAGCCGGGCATCGCGCGCGACGGGCTTCGCGCCGCGTTCGTGTTCTCGGACGCGCAGGTCGAGTTCCCCGAGCGCCTGACGGTCGACGCCGTCCGCGACTTCACGGACGCCGGCGGCGTGGCGCTGAACCACACGGAGGCGGCGCGGATCATCTCGCCCGGCGGGATCCTGCGCGGGCTCGATCTGCGCACGTGCGCCGGCGAGGGCGCGGAGGTGCGCGCGCGCGTCGCCGTCAACGCGGCGGGGCCGTGGGTCGATGCGGTGCTGCGCGGGAGCGACGCGGAGCGCCACGACCCGCTGATCGGCGGCACGAAGGGTAGCCACCTCGTCGCGAACTGGCCGCAAGGGCCCGAGCACGCGGTCTTCGCGTCGGCGAAGAGCGACGGGCGGCCGTTCTTCATCCTGCCCTGGTACCGCTACACGCTCATCGGCACGACGGACCTGCGCTACGACGGCGACCCTTCGGCGGCGCGCGCGACCGCGGCGGAGGTGCGCTACCTGCTCGACGAGGCGAACCGGCTGTTCCCCGCGGCGCCGCTGCGTCGCGAGGACGTGCTGTACACGTACTGCGGCGTGCGGCCGCTGCCCTGGACACCATCCGGCGCGGAGGCCTCGATCACGCGCCGGCACATCGTGGTCGATCAGCGGCAGCGCGGCGGGCCCGACGGGCTGCTGACCGTCGTCGGCGGCAAGCTCACGACGTACCGCAGCCTCGCGCGCGTCGCGCTGAAGGCGATCGCGAAGCACGCCCCGCCGTCGCAGCCTGCACGCCCGCAGCCCGCGCCCCACGCGCCGGACGGCGCCGGGCCGCTGGCGCTGTACGGCGCGCGCGCAGGCGAAGTGCGCGCGCTCGCCGATGCTGACGCGTCGCTTTCGCAGCCGATCTGCGAGCACAACCCGGGGCTGCTCGCGCAGGTCGCGTACGCGGTCGAGCGCGAGGGCGCGCGCACGCTCGCCGACGTGCTGCTGCGGCGCCTGCCCTGCGGCTGGAGCGCCTGCCACGCGCTCGACGGCGCGGCGCGCGCGGCGGAGGTGATGGCGCGCACGTTCGGCTGGGACGAAGCCGCCATCACTGCGGAGGTGGCGGCGTACGAGCGGGAGCTGCGGGACACGCTGGTGCCGCTGGCTGACATCGAGGAGGGGGCGTGACGAACACGTACTGGGACGCGGCGACGTACGACCGCATCGGCACGCCGATGCGTGGCTGGGCGCAGCAGGTCATCGACGACCTGGCGCTGCGCGGCGACGAGACGGTGCTCGATGCGGGTTGCGGCAGCGGCTCCGTAACCCTCGATCTTCGGACGCGACTGCCACGCGGCCGCATCTACGCCGTCGACGCGTCCTCCGAGATGATCGAGAACCTGCGCCGGACGCTCGATGAGCGCGGCATCACCGACGTCATCCCGGTGCAGGCGAGCCTCACCGACTTCACGCTGCCGGAGCGCGTGGACGTGGTGTTTTCGAACGCCGTGTTCCACTGGATCCCGGACGACGACGCGCTGTTCTCGGCGCTGTTCCGCGCGACGAAGCCGGGCGGGCGGCTGCGCGCGCAGTGCGGCGGCCACGGCAACAACAGGCACGTGCTCGAGGCCGTCGGGGCCGTGCGGCAGGAGCAGCGCTTTGCCCGGCACCTCGGCGACTTCCGCGATTCGAAGAAGTACCGCACGCCGGACGAAGCGAAGGCGTCGCTCGAGCGCGCGGGCTGGCACGACGTGCGCGCCGCGCTGTTCGAGGCGCCGATCCCGTTCGAGGACGCGGCGCACGCGGCGCTCTACGTGCGCACGATCCTGCTGCGCGACCACGTCGCGCGGCTGCCGGACGAGCTGTGCGACGCCTACGCCCGGGCGGTGGTCGATGAGACGATCCGCCGGCACGGCGCGCCGTATGTCGCCGACTACGTGCGCCTCGACCTCTGGGCCGCGCGGCCCGCCTAGCGCGCTACCGCGGTTCGTCCGCGAACGGCGGGTAGACCACCTCGAGCTTCGGCGGCGTCTCGGGCGATGCGCCCTCGGCGCAGCCGCCGTGTCCGCCGTGCAGCGACGTGAACGCGATCTTCCCGCCGATGAACTGCGGCAGGCGGTGCAGCGCGTCCCACGACGGCGTGACCGTCGTGTGCGCAATGAGTTGCCGGTCGCCGGCGGATGTCACCACGGAGAAGTCGTGGCCATCGAACTCGATGAACCTGCCGGCGTCCGGCGACGGCGTCACGTACGTGCCGAGTTGCGTGATCTCGCCGCCGGGAAGGTCGACGAGCGCGGAGCCCGCCGGCCCGCTGAAGTACTGCCCGACGACGACGCGATGGGTATCGCCGTCCCAGACCGGCCCCTGGCACGCGATCGCCCCCGCGACGCGGTACCGCGTCTTGCCGGTCGCACCATCGTAGATGTCGAGCCGGTACGCGGCCACCGTGCCCGGCGGCGACGGCTCCTGCACCTGCACCGAGAGCAGGTCGCCATCGGCGGACCACTGCGGGTTGGCGCTGAAGGTCCGCAGCGCGCGCGACCAGATCTGCTTCCCGTCGCGACCGAGCACATTGAGCGTGCCGGCGCCAGTGTCCTTGTCTGCGCTGCCGAACGTGATCGCCAGCTTCGAGCCGTCCGGTGACCAGCTGACACCCGTCTGCCCCGCCTGGAGTAGCCTCGCCGAGGCGGCGGAAACGTTCACAAGGTACGTCTGCTGCACGGGGGCGCCCGGCACCGCGGCCTGGACCACCACGCGCTCGCTGTCCGGGCTCCAGTCCGCGTATGCCGCCGGCGCCGTCGCGCCCGGCAGGCTGATCCGCGCGTCGACGGACTGCGGGGCGTCGGCGTCGGCGGTCGCGAGTGCGTCACCCGCCAGGCCGAGCAGCGTCTTGCCGTCGGGCGAGATGCTCGCGAAGACGCCGGTGAACAGCGACAGCCGCGTCCGCTCGCCGGACGTCGTGTCGAGCAGGTACCAGACGTGCGCCTCGCCGCCGCCGCACGGGCCCGGGCTGCCGGAGGCGCGCGCCTCCAGGCACTCGTACACGACCTTCGAGCCGTCGCCGCTCGCGCCGCCGATGGTGAACGTGAACGGGAGGGGGCCGATGCCGGCGTCGGGATATTCCGTCGCCGGCACGACCCAGGCGTCGGCGGCGCCCGTCTCTGGGTCGAGGAAGAAGATCCCGGCCTTGCGGTCGGCGGCGATCGTGTCGCCGCGCGCGAATCTGAGGTGCTCCGGCGCGGGCGTCTCGCCCGGCGCGGCGGTCGAGCGGGCGGTTGGCGACCCGGCCTTGGTCGCGCTGGCGTCCTTGTTCGCGTCGCCGCCGCAGGCGACGGCCAGCAGCGCGACGAGGGCCGTGGCCAGGAGTGCGTGCGCGGTCCGTCGGTTCATGGGCTGATGGTACTGCCTCCCGCGCGCCGGCAGGCCGTCGCTTCACCGGCGCGACCCCGCCGGCTGCGCGACGGCGCGCGTCGCTCCGCCCTCCCGGCGTGCGGCGCAGGGGACAGCCGCCTTCAGCGGGCGATGGAACTTCTCGCGCCGCCGCGGCGTCATGAAGATGATGCGCATGCCGATCTGCGCCTTGATTGCCGTCTGCGCGCTGCTCGCCGCCGCCTGCTCCAGCGGCGGAGCGCCCGCGCCGACGCGCACGCCCGCGCCCTGGATGACCTCGACGGCCGGGACCGCGCCCTCGTCCCCGACGCCCGGCCGGAGTGCCACGCCTTCCGGCGCTACGCCCACGCCGACCGCCGTCGGCGCTACCGGCGACAGCGGCATCGAAGGCGTCGTGCTCGCCGGCCCGACCTGCCCGGTCGAGCGCATCGACAGCCCGTGCCCCGACCGCCCGGTCTCCATCCCCATCGCCGTGTATTACTTCCGGGCGGCCCAGGCGTCTCCGCTCGCCGTCGTCGTCAGCGACGACGCCGGCCGTTTCCGCGTCGCCCTGCCGCCCGGCCGCTACGTCCTCGCGGGCGCGCCGTGTGCGCCGGGCGCCGGCTGCGCGCCGCTCCCGCGGCTCGGCGCCTCGCCCCCTGTCGACGTCCGGCCCGGCGGCTACACCGAAGTGACCCTCACGGCGGATACCGGCATCCGGTAGCGCCGCGGCAGGTCCACACGCCGTCCAGCCTCACGTTCGCCAAGGAGCGCCCGCGCGCGGGCGCGGAGCGCCGGTGCCCTCCGGGGCGCCGTCTTGAAATTGACGATAATCGGTGGCACACTGGCACCTCTATAGACCGAACCGATAACTTGATCCGCTCTCGGGCCCGCCAACGATCGCAGCATCGCGGGGATTCCCATGGACCTTGGCCAGATCGAGGCGTTCGTACAGGTCGCGCAACATCGCTCCTTCAGCAAGGCCGCGGAGTCGCTCTTCCTCACGCAGCCCTCCGTCACCGCGCGCATCCAGTCGCTCGAGCGCGACCTCGGCGAAGCGCTGTTCGAGCGCAACGGCCGCGGCGTGCGCCTCACGGAGATGGGCGCCTCCTTCCTGCCCTACGCCCGCCGCGCGCTGAAGGCGCTGCAGGACGGACGCGACGCGATCGAGGGCATGCGCAACCTCGAGATCGGCACGCTGAAGCTCGGCTCCGCCCTCACCGTCAGCACCTACGTCCTCCCGAAGATCCTCAAGCGCTACTGCTCGACGTATCCCGGCGTCGAGGTCAGCGTGCACACCGGCCGTTCCGAGCAGGTGCTGCAGATGGTGCTCAACGACGATGTGCACTGCGCGCTCGAGCGCACGGTGCACCACCCGGAGATCGTCACCGTCCCGCTGTACGAGGACGACCTTTTGCTCGTCGCGGCACCGCAGCACCGCTTCGCCCGCACCGGCTCGGCGGCGATCGAGGACGTCGGCCGTGAGCCGTTGATCCTGTTCGACAAGGGGTCGAGCTACAACGCGCTGATCCAGGGCGTCTTCCGCCAGCACGGCATCGTCCCCCACATGCTCATGGAGCTGGACACGATCGAGGCGACGAAGAAGATGGTCGAAGAGGGGCTCGGCATCGCCCTGTTGCCGAAGGTCTCGGTCGAGCGCGAGCTGGAGATGGGTACGCTCGCGTCCGTCGAGGTCGCCAACGCGAGCATGCCGCGACGGCAGATCTCGCTGATCTACCGCAAGAACCGCAAGCACCTGCGCTCGGTGCAGGCGTTCTTCACGCTGCTCGCCGATCTCTACGGGGTGCGCCTGCCCGATGCGGCGCTCTCCGCGGGCGTCGCCTGAGCTACTTCGTCCGCGCGCGCCTGGGCTTCCCGGCTGGCGCCGCGGCGGCGGCCCGCTCGCGGATCGCCTTCAGCCGCTCGACGTTCGGCCTGTCCGGCCCCTTGCCCGCGCCGTCGATCTTGTAGCCCGGCACCTCCAGGATGAACGGCACGTCCGCGAGCGCCGGGTGCCTCATCAGCGCCTCGAACCCCGCCTCTCCGATCTGACCCTCGCCGATGTTCTCGTGCAGATCGCGCCCCGCACCCAGCGGCGCCTTCGAGTCGTTGCAATGGATCGCCGCGACTCGCGCAAAGCCGATCTCGCGGTCCAGTTCGGCCATCGCCGCCGCCACGCCGTCCGCGCTGCTCAAGTCGTAGCCCGCCGCGAAGGCGTGGCAGGTGTCGATGCAGACGCGCACCCGCGGGTTGTCGACGCGCTTGATGATCTCCCCGAGGTCGCTGAACTTCGAGCCGATCGTCCCGCCCTGTCCCGCCGAGTTCTCGAAGATCAGCAGCGTCTCCTCGGGCGTCTCCGACAGCACCCGTTCGCACGCCTCGCAGATCTGCTCGAAGACGGCCTCCAGACCCAGGCCCTTGTGGCTGCCGGTATGGAAGATCACCCCCCGCGCGCCGAGGCGCCCGGCGATGTTCAGGCTGCTGCGCAGCGTGCTCGCCGACGTCCGGAAGATCTTGTCATCGGCGCTCGCCAGGTTCATCAGGTACTTGCCGTGGATGAACACGGGGTCGAGACCGCTCTCGGCCCGCGCCGCCTGGAACGCCTCGACCTGCTCGTCCGTCAGCTTCGCCGTGCCCCACTGCTGCGGCGGCGACTCGAAAATCTGCATGCACTCCGCGCCCATCGCGAGCGCGCGCTCGAAGCCGGTCGCCGGCCCGCCCGCAGTCGAGACGTGGGCGCCGATCTTCATGCCGCCTCCCGCCGCCCGACATGCGCTACGCGCTCCAGCGCCCGACGCAGGGGCTTCCCCAGCACGACGCGCCGCACGGCCGCCTCGTACGCGCCCGCCTCGTGTGGCGCCCCGCGCACCCTCGCCTCCCCGCGCGCGAAGTCCACATGCACCTCGCGCACGCCATCCAGCGACGCGAGCGCCCGCTGCGCGCGCATCGCGCAGACCCGGTCGCAGACCAGCCCCTCGACGCGCACGCGCGTGACGTCGCCCTCCCGCCCGATGACGGACGCGGACGGAAAGCGGAACAGACGGCTCAGCTTGATTCGCATCATGGTTCGCCCGCAGCGCATTCAGTATACGTGGGTTGACGGCCCCCGACCCGGCGGTTGGCCGCGGGCGGCGCGCATTGCCATAATGGCGCGACCCGCCCGCACCCGCGTACCACGTCCCGCCGCCAGCCCTGCCGGAGCAGCGACCCATGCCGAGCGTCCTTCGCGTCGATATGTCCCGGCTGCGCGTGCACGTCGAGCCCGCGCCCGAAGACTGGCGCCTGCTCGGCGGCCGCGCGCTGACGTCGCATATCGTCTCGTCCGAGGTCGACCCGCGCACGCATCCGCTCGCGCCGGAAGCGAAGCTCGTCTTCGCGCCCGGCCTGCTCGGCGGCACTGCCGTCACGACGTCCGGCCGAGCCTCGTTCGGCGCGCGCAGCCCGCTCATGGGTGGGCTCAAGGAGTCGAACGTCGGCGGCGTGCTCGGGCAGAAGCTTGCGCGCCTGGGCATCAAGGCGGTGATCGTCGAGAACGCGCCGGACGACGGCGAGCTGCGCGTCCTGCACATCGCGCCCGACCTGTCGTGGCGCTTCGCGCCGGCCGGCGAGCTCCGCGGTCTCGGCAACTACGACACCGCGACGCGCCTGCTCGACGGGACCGGCGGGAAAACGCGCGCCGTCGTCAGCATCGGCCCCGCCGGCGAGATGCGCATGGCCGCCGCCTCGATCGCCGTCAACGACCCGGAGGGCCGGCCGACGCGTCACGCCGCCCGCGGCGGGCTCGGCGCGCTGATGGGCGCGAAGGGGCTCAAGGCGATCGTCGTGGACGACGCCGGGACGAAGAACGTCGAGCCCGCCGACCCCGCCGCATACCGCGAGGCGATGCTCGCCTTCTCGCGCATCGTCCGCGATGACCCGCGCACGCAGAACCTCTCGCGCTACGGCACCGCCGGCGTGATCAAGTTCGTCAACCGCGACAACGTGCACTCCCTGCCGACGCGCAACCACCGCCTCGGCACCATGCCGGACGCCGACGCCATCGGCGGCCAGCGCATCGCCGAGGTCGGCGAGCAGCGCGGCGGCAAGATGCTGCCGTGCATGGCCGGCTGCATCATCAAGTGCGCGATCCTGTTCAACGACGCCGGCGGCGCGCACGTCACCAGCGCGCTCGAGTTCGAGACGATCGCGCTGCTCGGCTCGAACCTCGAGGTCGATGACGTCGACGCCGTCGCGCGCATGGACCGCCTGTGCGACGACCTCGGCCTCGACACGATCGAGATGGGGAACGCGTTCGGCCTCGCCATGGAGGCAGGCGTGCTGCCGTGGGGCGACTGGCAGGGCGTCATCCGCGCGTTCGAGCAGGACGTGCGGCAGGGCACGCCGCTGGGCCGCATCCTCGGCGGCGGCACCGAGCACGTCGCCCGCTCGTTCGGCATCGCGCGCGTGCCGGCGGTGAAGGGCCAGGGGCTGCCCGCGTGGGAGCCGCGCACCCTCAAGGCCATGGGCATCACCTACGCGACGAGCCCGCAGGGCGCCGACCATACGGCGGGCCTGGTGACGGCGCGAGGCGTCACGCACGAGACGCTGCTGCGGCAGTCCCGCCATGAGCAGTTGCTGATGGCCGCGGTGGACTCCGCCGGACTGTGCCAGTTCTCGAACCCGGTCGAGGACGACATCGCACGCTTCGTGAGCGCGCTGTACGGCGTCGAATGGACGAAGGACGACGTGCTCGCGCTCGGCCGGCGCGTCCTCGTCGAGGAGCGCGACTACAACCGCGCGGCCGGCTTCGGTCCGGACTCCGCCGCCATCCCGGAGTTCCTGCGCACGGAGCCGCTGCACACGTCCGAGGGAGACCAGGTCTTCGACGTCGACGACGCCCTCATCGACGCCTTCTGGGATTTCGAGTAGCCGGCGAATCCCTGGATGGCGCGGATTGCGCGGATCGGGTTCGCCCGTCCTGCGGCGCGAGGCCGTCCTCCGTCCTCCATCCTCCGGCTTCCATCTTCCAGACGCCGCGGTGCTACAATCGCCCGCGCCATGCAGGTTTCCCTCTTCTACCTCCCGTCGATCGGCTCGCGCGCAGAGATCGAGCGTGGCATGGCGGGCATGCGCGGCGACCTGTACCAGCGCATGCTCGTCGAGCTGAAGGAGCAGGCGCAGCTCGCCGACCGCCTCGGCTATGACTCCATCTCCTTCACCGAGCACCACTTCCACGTCGAGGGCTTCGAGATCTCGAACAACCCGGTGCTGCTCGACCTCTACGTCGCGATGCACACGCAGCGCATCCGCGTGGGGCAACTGGGCATCGTGCTGCCGGCGCAGAACCCGCTGCGCGTCGCCGAGGACATCGCCATGCTCGACCACATGAGCGGCGGCCGCGCGAATGCCGGCTTCGCGCGCGGCTACCAGCGGCGCTGGGTCGATGTCATGGCGCAGCAGATGCACGGCATCCACGGCGCCACGCCCAACCAGCACGACGCGATCCGACGCCGCCAACCGCGCCGCGTTCGAGGAGCACTTCCGCATCATCAAGCAGGCCTGGTCCGAAGGCATGATGGAGTTCCACGGCGCGTACTGGCAGATCCCCGTCGACGGCACGCCGTGGGCGCTCGACGCGACCCGCCAGTGGGGCGCGGGCGTCAGCGACGGCATCGTGCGCCAGATCGGCGTCGTGCCGAAGCCGCTGCAGCGGCCGCATCCGCCGATCTTCCAGCCATTCGCATCGAGCGAGAACACGATCCGCTGGTGCGCGCGCGAAGGCGTCACGGCGATCCTGCCGCCCATGCGCCTCTCGCTGCAGGCCCGCCTGTTCGAGGTCTACCGCGAGGAGGCCGCCGCGTGCGGGCGGTCGCTCGCGCCCGGCGAGGGCCTGGGCGTGCTGCGCGACGTCGTCGTCGCGGATACCGACGCCGAAGCGGTCGAACTCTGGTCGCACGGCGCGGCGTTCTGCGGCGCCGCCTGGTTCGCGCCCTTCGGCTTCAGCAGCGCCCTCGCCGAGCCCGGCGCCCCCTCGCCGTCGCTCGACGAGATGCTCGAGAACGGCATGCTGCTCGTCGGGTCGCCGGACACTGTCCGTCGCCAGCTCGACCGTCTCCGCGCCGACACGCCTGTGCGCTGGCTGTTCGCCTGGCAGTACAACGGCCTGGTGCCGCACGAGAAGCTCCTCCGCTCGCTCGCGCTCTTCGCTGAGGCGGCGCAGATCGCGGCGCCCGCCGCTGGCTGACGCGCGCGCCGGCACCCGCATCGCTCCCGCCTCCAGCTTCGAGCTACGGGGCGCACACGCCGCGGCGCTGCGACCCGGCCATGCGGGTGGATTGCAGCCCTCCCCGGCCCGCGGTTATAGTCAACGCCTGATGGTCCTTTCGCGGCTCTCCTACCGCCACACCCCCACGAGGCGCCTGCCATAGCCCGCGACCTTCGCATCAACGAGCGCATCCGCGTCCGCGAAGTCCTCGTCATCGACGACGAGGGCAAGAAACTCGGCGTCATCCCGATCCAGCAGGCGCTGGACATGGC
>DASRHM010000106.1:0-14975 GCA_035650575.1 Dehalococcoidia bacterium
GGCGGATCGTCGCGCTACAGCCCATGCACTCCTCGTCGTCGTCGGGGAACTCGCCGTACACCGGCGCATAGGCGTCCGGCGCCGCGGACCCGTGCGGCGGCACGAACGTCACGTCGACGTAGTGCCGGTCCGGATACACCTCGCCCTCATAGACGAAGGCCGGCGAGTAGAACGGACGGACCGCCGTGACCTCCACCATGTCGGCGGGGTCATACGACGGCTCGCCGTCATCCCACTGCACCTCCCCCAGCAGGACGCGGGTGCCGGGGCGCACCTCGGACCACGTGCCCTCGCGGAACACGGTCGGCTTGCGCGTCTCCGTTGGCGTCACGACTGCACCTCCATCGCGCGCAGCCGCACGAGCAGCACCGCCTCGTGCCAGAGGCCGGAAGGCTTCTGGTAGGCGGCGATCAGCTTGTCGAGCTCACGCGCGGGGATCTGGTTCCGGAGGTTGTCGCTGAGGACGTAGCGGAGCCGCGCCCGTGTCGCGTCGCAGACCGCCGCCCCGTTGAGCGCCCGGTCGAGCATCGCGTCGAGGGTGCCGTTGATCTCGCGCTCTCGCTGTGCGTATGGGTATCCCTGCGGTACGCTGTTGCCTGCGGCCATGAAACCCTTCCTTTCTGGTCGCTCCGCCCGAGGCCCTCACCTCGGGCTTCTCGCTGTCCAGAGGGGCACCTAGCGCCGGGCTCCTATCCCCGTTTCCGCATTTGTTCGAAAATGGCGGCGTGCAGCACGTCTACGCCGTCCACGAGCTGACCACCTACCTGCGCGAGCTGCTCGAGACCGACCCGATGCTCGACGACGTCTGGGTGGCGGGCGAGGTCTCGAACGTCAGCCGGCCGGCGTCCGGGCATGTGTACTTCACGCTGAAGGACGTGAGCGGGCAGATCCGCGGGGTGTTCTTCAGCAACCGCTACCGGCCCGGCGGCGCGTCGTCGCGCGACCTGGAGAATGGGCGGGCGGTCGTCGCACACGGCAGGATCTCGCTGTACGAGCAGCGCGGTGAGCTGCAACTGATCACCGACTTCGTGCAGCCCGAGGGGCTCGGCCTGCTGCAGATGGAATTCGAGCGGCTGAAGGCGAAGCTCGAGCAGGAGGGGCTGTTCGAGGTCTCGCGCAAGCGGCCGCTGCCGCGCTTCCCGCGCACGATCGCAGTGGTGACATCGGCGAGCGGCGCGGTGTTCCACGACATCTGCCACGTGCTCGAGCGGCGCTGGCCGCTGGCGCAGGTGCTGCTCGCGCCGACGCCCGTGCAGGGCCCCGACGCGGTGCCGGGCATCGTCGGCGCGTTCGAGCAGCTCTCGCGGCATCCGGAGATCGATGTGACGATCGTGGCGCGTGGCGGCGGTTCGATCGAAGAACTGTGGGCGTTCAACGACGAGCGGGTGGCGCGCGCGATCTTCGCGAGCGGGGCGCCGACCGTCTCGGCCGTGGGGCACGAGACGGACTGGACGATCGCGGACTACGTCGCCGACCGGCGCGCGCCGACGCCCTCGGCGGCGGCGGAGATCGTCGCGCCGGACCGGCTCGACGTCTCGATGCGGCTCGGGATCGCGGTCGGGACGATGGAGTCCGTGGTGCGCGGGCGGCTGCGGACCGAGCATGATCACGTGCGATCGTCGATGCAACATCTCGAGCGGCGCGCGCCGGCGATCGACCGCGAACGGCAGCGCATCGATGAGATCGCGCGACGGGCGCAGGAAGCGATGGCGCAGCGGCAGCGCGGGGCGGTGCAGGCGGTGGGATCGTGCGTGTGGCGGCTGCGCGCGCTCGACCCGTTCGCCACGCTCGAGCGGGGATATGCGATCGTGCAGCGCGGCGCGCGCGTGCTGGCGAGCGTGCAGGAAGCGCGCGCGGGCGAGGCGATCAGCGTGCGGCTGCGAGACGGATCGTTCGGCGCGCACGTCGACGGCGGCGCGCAGGGACGGCGGCCGGCGCCGAAGCGGCGGGTGCCGGACGCGCAGGCGCCGCTGTTCACGATGCCGGAAGAGCGGGCGTAGCGAGGCGCACGATGCCACGAGAGAAGAGCGAGACGTTCGAACAGATCTACCAGCGGCTCGAAGAGACCGTGGCGAAGCTGGAGCACGGCGGGCTGTCGCTCGAGGAGTCGATCGCGCTGTACGAGGAAGGCATGACGCTCGCGCGGCGATGCCAGGAGCGGCTCGACGACGCGGAGCTGAAGATCACGAAGTTGCGGGAGTCGTTCGCGGCGCTGCCACGCGTAGAGAACGCGCCGGCGGCGATGGCGGAGGAGGACGAGCCGCCGATCGACGACTACGAGTACGTCCCGCCGGAGGATTAGCGCCGCCCGCGCGCTGATTCGCCGCGTTTCTCGCAAAATCGAACGCGCGTCACGGTTGCCGTCGAAGCGCCATCGGGGCTAGGCTGCGACGGACGGAGGAGGACGCGGGTGCTGCGCATCGGCTGGTTCGCGACGGGGCGGGGCGAAGGGTCGCAGAAGCTGCTGCGCGCGGCCGTCGACGCGATCCGCGAGCGGCGGCTCGACGCGCAGATCTCGTTCGTGTTCTGCAACCGCGAGCGGGGCCAGTCGCCGATCACGGACATCTTTCTGGACCAGGCGGAGAGCTACGGCATCCCCGTCATCACGCTGTCCGACCGGCGTTTCCGGCGCGAGCACGGCGGCGAAGTCGCGAGGGCGGGCGCGCCGCTGCCGGCCTGGCGCGCGGAGTACGACCGGGCCGTCGTGGAACTGGTCGAGCCGTACGATTGCGACCTGGCGATGCTCGCGGGCTACATGCTGATCACGACGGAGCCGCTGTACGCGTGGCGCCCGCTGTTGAACCTCCACCCGAGCGGGCCGGGACAGCCCGCCGGGACCTGGCAGGACGTCACCTGGCAACTGATCGCACAGCGGGTGGACCACGGCGGCGTGCGCATCCACCTGGCGACGGGCGAGCTCGACGAGGGCCCGATCGTCACGTACTGCACCTACCCCCTTCGCGGCCCGACCATCGACCTGCTATGGCGCCAGCTCGAGGGACGGCGAATCGCCGAGATCCGCGAAGAGGAGGGTGAGTCGAACGCGCTGTTCCAGGAGATCCGGCGGCGCGGCGCGGCGCGCGAGCTGCCGCTCGTCGTCGAGACGCTGCGGGCGCTTGCCGACGCGCGGCTGCGGCTGGAGGACGGGGCGATCTATACGGGCGAGACGAAAGTCGTCGGCGGCTTCGACCTGACGCCGGAGATCGAGGCGGAACTCGCGAAGACCCCCGTCGCCTGACGCCCGGGACGTCAATTGACCGCGTTATGGTTGGGCGCTACGATAGCGCGGCCATGCCACAGTCCGCCTGTTACCACTGCGATGCGCGACTCGACGGCGAGGATAACTTCTGCCGGCGCTGCGGCGCACCGGCCGGCGACGCACCGCTGCCCGCGGTGCGGCCGTCGCTGATGCCCGCGACGTGGCAGCCCCGCGTGCCGCCGGTCGTGAAAGGCGCGGCAGTGATGGCGGCCGGCACCATCGGCCAGTTCGTGCTGCGGCGCGTCGTGCACGGCCTGATCACCGGCGGCGACGGCGCGCGGCGCCCGCGCGCGCTGCGGCGGCGCGAGCCCGACGGGCTGACCGATGAGGCGCAGATCATCACCGAGACGGTGATGGTGCGCCGGGTGCGCATCCGGCGGCAAGCCTGACCCTTTCGCGCGCCCGACGACCGACGACCCATGACTCCCCCGGCGGGGAAGCAGGTAGGGACGCCGCTCCGTGCCGCGCTCGCTGCGGATCACCCTCGCGACGCTCGCCGCTTGCGCCGTCCTCGGCGCCTCCGTTCATCGCGGGCCGCGCGAGGCGCAGGCCTTCGATTACGTGCAGAACGGCGGCTTCGAGCAGGGCACGAGCGGGTGGGCGACGGTCGGGGCAGCGGCATTCGACGCCGTGGCAGGCGCAGGCATCGGCGGAAGCGCAGGCGGACGGGTGGTGCTCAGCGGCGCTGACGCGACGCTGCACCAGCCGCTGTTCCCCAACGTGCCGGCGAGCACGTACCACGCATCGGCAGCGGTGCGCGCTGACGCGAGCGGTCCGCACGTGCGCCTGCAGGTGAGCACGACGGACAGCGGCGCCGGGCTCGTCGACGCCGAGGCGGCGGTGACCTCCGGCGGCTGGACCACGATCGCGCTCGACCTGCCGCTCGGCGGCGCCGCGGACGTGCGCCTCTCGCTCGTGGTCAGCGGTGATGCCGGCGCGATGGTGTACATCGACGACGTGCGGTTCGACGGCGTCGATCCCGCGCTCGTGACGCCGACCGCCACGCCGACGACCATGCCCGCTGCGACGGCGAGCGCCAGCGCGACGCGCACGGGGTCGCCGACGCGCACGCCGTCCGCGACGCGGACGCCGACGCCGGAGGCGACGGCCACGCCGGTTGCCGCCGGGCCGGGCGGCGGGTTGGCGAACGGCGGCTTTGAACAACTCGATGCCGATGGCCGGCCCGCCGGGTGGGAGCGCTACGGCGGCTCGCTGAGCGCCGCAACCCTGCCGGTGCACTCCGGCGGACGCGCGGCGCGATTCGAGAGCAGCACGAGTTCGACCAAGTGGCTGTACCAGACCGTCGCGGTCAACGGCGGCGCAAGCTATTCGTTCGACGCCTGGGTCGACGCGGATGACCCGAACGTGGCATCGGCGTTTCTGCGCGTGTCGTGGTATGCCAGCGAGGACGGCGGCGGGGGCGCGATCGGCAGCGCCGACTCGCCCGAGCGCCTCGACGCGACGCACGCGGGATACCGCTTCCTGACGACGGGCGCGATCGCCGCGCCCGCGGACGCGCGCTCCGCGCGCCTGCGCGTGATGCTGGCGCCGCAGTCAGACGCGCGGGCGGCGATTTACGTCGATGACGCGTCGTGGGGCTCTGCATCGATGGAGAGCGGCGGGGACGGGACGACCGGGTTTTCGGCCGCGAGCGCCGCGAGAACCAACGACGTCGGCGCGGCGCGTACGACGCGCGGACGCTCGGGCGCGGGCGTTCTCGCGCTCCCCGTTGCATCGCAAAGCAGCGTGCGGATCAACGAAGTCCTCTACGACCCCGACATCGACGGCGGCGACGCGGACGGCGAGTGGGTGGAGCTGTACAACGGCGGGGATACCCCGGCCGACGTCACCGGGTGGCGCATCGGCGACGGCGTGAGCAGCGAAGCGCTGCCCTCGCTCGTCGTACCGGCGCACGGGTACGCGGTCGTCGCCGCTTCGGATAGCTTTAGAGATGCGTATCCTGACCTCCCCGCCGGGCTGGCGGTGGTCGACGGGCGCATCGGCAACGGCCTGGGGAACGGGGGCGACCTGCTCGCGCTGGCGGACGCGAGCGGTGCGGTCGTCGACGCGATCTCCTGGGGCGACGACAAGGGCATCCTGGACCCGCCGATTGGCGACGTGCCGGAGGGGCATTCAATCGAGCGACGGACGCCAGGAGCGGATTCGGACGCAGCGGCGGACTTCGTCGACAACCTGCATCCGTCGCCCGGCAAGCCCTACTCTGCGCCAGATACCCAACCACAGCGACAAGCGTCCGGTGAACCGACCGTCGAGGTGGTGGCGGGCGGCGACACGGGGCTACGCACCTGGCTGCCATGGCTGCTCGCCGCCGCCGGCATCGTCTCGGGCGCCGGCGCCCTGGGCTGGCGGGCGGCGCCGATGCTCGTGCGCCGCCGGCGCGCGCAATGAGGGAGCGGCTGCAGAAGATCCTCGCCCGCGCGGGCCATGGTTCCCGGCGCGCGGCGGAGACGCTGGTTACGTCGGGCCGGGTGACCGTCAACGGACAGGTGGTGCGCGAACTCGGCGCACAGGCGGACCCCGAGCGGGACATCATCGAGCTCGACGGCCAGCGCGTCGGGCCGGGCCATGCCCACGCGTACCTGGCGATGCACAAGCCGGCGGGCTTCGTCACGACGGCGCACGACCCGCAGCAGCGCCGCATCGTGATGGAGCTGCTCCCGCCGGACGCACCGCCGAACGCGGTGCCGGTGGGGCGGCTCGACCGCGATACCGAGGGCCTGCTGCTGTTCACGAACGACGGCGTGCTCGCGCACCGGCTCGCGCACCCGCGCTACGGGGTGGAAAAGGAGTACGCCGCGCTCGTCGCGGGGATGCCGGACGAGGCAGCGCTCGAGGCCCTGCGCCGGGGCGTCGAGATCGAGACGGGGATGACGGCACCGGCGCGCGCGGAGCGCGCGAGCGCGCCAGCCGGGCACGACACGCCGCCCGGGCACGCCTGGCTGCGCATCGTGCTGCACGAGGGGCGCAAGCGCCAGGTCCGGCGCATGTGCGAGGCGGTCGGGCATCCCGTGCGGACGCTGGTGCGCACGCGCATAGACGGCGTCCTGCTGGCGGGGCTCGAGCGGGGGGAGACGCGGCCGCTCACGGCGGGCGAAATCGCATCGTTGCGCGCGGCGCTCGGCCTGAGCGGCGAGGAGGCGTAGCATCGACGCGAAGACGCCCGCGCGCACGATCGCGATCGACGGCCCCGCGGCGTCCGGCAAGAGCGCGGTCGGCAGCGCGGTCGCTCGCGCGCTCGACTACCGGTTCCTCGACACGGGCGCGATGTACCGGGCGCTGACGTGGCTGGCGCTGCGCCGCGGCATCCCCCCGACGGACCCGGCGGCGCTCGGGGCGCTGGCGGAAGCCGCACGCGTCGACGTGACGGCGGGCGAGGCCGAGGACGAACCGACGCGCGTGTGGCTCGATGGTGAGGACGCGACGCCGCACCTGCGGGAACCGGAGGTCGAGCAAACCGTTTCGCTCGTCTCGCAGGCGCCGCGCGTGCGGGCGGCGCTCGTCCAAATCCAGCGGCGCATCGCGGGGGAGGGACGCATCGTGATGGCGGGCCGCGACATCGGCAGCGTCGTGCTTCCGGACGCGGACCTCAAGGTGTACCTCGTGGCTTCGCCGGAGGTGCGCGCGCGGCGTCGCGAGGCACAGCTCCGGGCGGCGGGCGCGGACGCCGAGTACGCGGCGATCGTCGCCGAGATCGCACGGCGCGACGGGATCGACTCGACGCGCGCCCTCTCGCCGTTGACGCCCGCCGCCGGCGCTGTGATCATCAATACCGACGGACTGACGCTGGAGGAGGTGGTGCGACGCATCGTAGCTCTGGCACACGGATGATCTGGCGCATCGTGCCGCTCAGCTACTGGGCGGTCGTGTGGTTCATCCGCCTGTGCACCTTCCTGTACGTGCGCGGCCCGTATGTCGAAGGACGTGAGAACATCCCGCGGCGCGGGGGCGCGATCCTGGTGTCGAACCACCTGAACAACGCGGACCCGTGCGTCATCCCCTCGGTGCTGAACCGGCGGGTGATCACGATGGCCAAGAAGGAGATGTTCCGCTGGCCGGTGGTCAACCTGCTATTCCGGTTCATCGGAGCGTTCCCGGTGGACCGGCAGGGCGCCGACCTGGCGGCGCTGCGCGAGGCGCAGAGCGTGATCCACGACGGGATCCTGCTGTTGATGTTCCCGGAGGGCACGCGCAGCCGCGACCGGCAACTGCACCGCGGCTTCCCCGGCACGGCGCTGATCGCCTTCCGGACCGGGGCGCCGATCATCCCGATCGCGATCTGGGGCACCGAGAGCGTGCCGTGGCCGTGGGTGTTCGTGCGGCCGTTCATCGGCCCACGCGTGTACGTGAAGATCGGCAAGCCGTTCTACCCGACGAGGGTCGAGCGCATCACCAGCGATGCGGCGCGCGAAGCGACGGACGAGATCATGGTGCGGGTCGCGGAGCTGCTGCCCGAGCGGTACCGCGGGGCGTATCGCGAGGCCGCAGCCCGCATGGAAGCGGGCCGCGCGGAGGCCGTCAGCGCCGTCGAGCAGGCCTGACGGCGCGCCTTGCACGGCGCGCATAGCCCCCGCCGCCAGCGGCGGGCCAGCCGGTATACTTTCGGCGGACGCGTGCGGCTGCGCGCGTTATGTCTTGTAAACGAGAGCCCGCCGGTGCGCATCCTCAAGGCACGCGAACTCGGATTCTGCATGGGCGTGCGCCGCGCCGTCGAAATGATGGAGTCGGCGGCGAACGAGCTCGGGCCGATCACGAGCCTCGGCTCGACGGTCCACAACCCGCAGGTCGTCGAGCGGCTGCGCGAGCGCGGCGTGGACGTCATCCCGACGCTCGAGGGCGTGGACCGGCGGCCGGTCGCCATCACGGCGCATGGCGTCGGCCCGGACGTGCTGCGCGAGCTCGAGCGGCGGGGCGCGAGCGTCGTGGACACGACCTGCCCGATCGTGACGCGCGCGCAGCAGTGGGCGAAGCGGCTGACCGACGAGGGCTTCGGGCTGATCGTCTTCGGCGATCCGGAGCACAAGGAGGTGCGTGGCATCCTGGGCTGGGCGAACGGGCGCGCGGTGACGATGCGCACGGAGGCCGACCTCGACGGCCCGCTGCCGGACTGGATGCCGTCGCGCGTCGGCGTGCTCTCGCAGACGACGGAGACGGAGGGGCACTTCGCGAGCTTCGTGCGCAAGCTGCTGGCCGAGCACATGGACCGCATCAGCGAGCTGCGCGTCATCAACACGCTGTGCAACGCGACGACGAGCCAGCAGGAGGCGACTGAGGAGCTCGCGCAGAAGGTCGACCTGATGATCGTCGTCGGCGGTCGCGAGAGCGCGAACACGCGACACCTGTGCGAGGTGTCGCGCGAGCACGGGGTCGAGACGCACCACGTGGAGTCGGCGGCGGAGATCGAGCCGTCGTGGCTCGCGGGGCACGATGCGGTCGGCGTCGCGGCCGGGGCCTCCACGCCGGACGGCGTGATCGAGGACGTCGTGCGGCGGCTGGAGACGCTCGCGGCGTCGTGAGCGCCGGAATCGCAACCATCGTCGGCAGGGAGCGGGCGACGTGACCGAGGCGCGACGCACGCCGAGCCTGCGGCGGCCGAACCACGGCGGCGTCATCGAAGCGGTGCGGCCCGGCAGCCTCGCGGAGGCGGCCGGCATGCGGCCGGGCGAGCGCATCACGGCGATCGACGGCCGCACGCTGCGCGACGCGGTCGACTTCCAGTTCCACGCGGCCGAGGACATCATCGAGCTGACGGTCGTCGGCGAGGACGGCGCGCGCGCGGTGACGATCGAAAAGCACCCGGACGCCGACCTGGGCGTGGAGTTCCAGGATGCGGCGTTCGACGGCATCCGCACGTGCAACAACGCCTGCTTCTTCTGCTTCCTCAAGGGCAACCCGCGCGGGCTGCGGAAGACGCTCTACGTGAAGGACGACGACTACCGCCTGAGCTTCTTCCACGGGAACTTCGTGACCCTGACGAACCTCACGGACGACGACTGGCGCCGGCTGGAGGAGCAGCGGCTCTCGCCGCTCAACATCTCGGTACACGCGACGGAGCCGGGACTGCGGCGCTACCTGCTGGGGAACCCGCACGCGCCCGACGTCGTCGCGCAACTGCGGCGGCTGGCGGCGCTCGGCATCCAGGCGAACACGCAGATCGTGCTCTGCCCGGGCGTGAACGACGGGGCGGCGCTCGACCGGACGATCGAAGACCTGGCGGCGCTGCACCCGACCGTGCAGACGATCTCGATCGTGCCCGTGGGCGCAACGATGACCGCGGAGGAGCGCATCGCCCGTGGCGTGCACGCGGACGAGGTCGAGGGCTGCACGCCGGAGCACACGCGGCAGGTCATCGCGCAGGTGACGCCCTACCAGCACCGGTACCGCCGCGCGCTGGGGCGCACGCTCGTGCATCTCGCCGATGAGTACTACCTGCTCGCGGGCATCGAACCGCCAGCGGCGGCTCGGTACGACGGCTTCCCGCAGTTCGAGAACGGGATCGGCATGGCGCGCTCGCTGATCGACGATTGGCGGCGCGCGAAGAGGCGGGCGCGGCGGGTCGACACGGTGCGCCGCATCACGCTGGCGTGCGGCACGCTGATTGCGCCGACGCTGTCGCGGCTGGCCGTGGAGTTCGCCGATGCGACCGGGACCGACGTGCGCGTGCGGGCGGTCGAGAACCGCTTCTTCGGGCCGCGCGTGAACGTGTCCGGGCTGCTCGTCTCGGCGGACTTCGCCGATGCGCTGCGCGGCGAGCGCGCGGACCTCGTGGTGTTGCCGCGCTACGCGCTGGACTACACCGGCATGCGCTTCCTCGACGAGGGCTCGCCGGTGGACGTGCAGGTGGCGATTGGCGCGCCGGTCGCGTTCGCCTCGACGCTCCGCGAGGTCTTGCAGATCGTCGGCGAGCCTGTAGAATCGCTCGTGACCGGCGCAGGAGTGAAGGGCGCCACGACGAACGGGAAGTCGTGGGTCGAGTACGGGACGCCGGAGACGGGAGGTACCGCGAAGCGACGGGCGGGAGCATGAGATGAAGCGCCAGGTCCGCGGCGGACGCCGCCGCGGATGACGAGGAGGAGGCCGATCGAAACACTCGGCGGATGGCCTCCCGGCCGCACAGTCGTCACGGGCGGGGCAAACCGGGCAGCGCAAGCGCCCGACAAAGACCGCCCGGCGTGCACCGGCGGACACGCCGGTCGCTCCCCCTTTCGCAGACCCTGCAGCCATCGGAAGGCGCTCCGCAAGGACGCGGGGCCGTCGCGCGGGCGTGCCGCGAGGCGCGCCGGCGCACAGGAGTCTGCATGCACTGCAAACGAAATCGACATGCCGGCGAGGCGGCGGCTGATGCGGCGCTGACGGCGAGGCGCATAGCTTCGGTGACGGAGGAGGGCTGATGTGCGGCATCATGGGGTACACGGGCGAGCGCCCGGCGGCGCCGCTGCTGCTCGATGGCCTGCAGCGGCTCGAGTACCGCGGCTATGACAGCGCCGGTATCGCCGTGCTCGACGACGGCCGGATCGAGGTGGTGAAGGGCGCGGGGAAGCTGTCCGTGCTGCGGGCGGCGCTCGAGGGCGCGTATCCGGCCGGCTCGACGGGCATCGCCCACACGCGCTGGGCGACGCACGGGAAGCCGACGACGGACAACGCGCACCCGCACCGCGACTGCAGCGGCGACCTCGTCGTCATCCACAACGGCATCGTGGAGAACTACCTGGAGCTGCGCGCCGAGCTGCGGGCGCGGGGACACGAGCTGCGGTCGGAGACGGATACCGAGACGCTGCCGCACCTGCTCGAGTCCTACATCGACGAAGGCGATGACCTGCTGACGGCGCTCCGGCGCACGCTCGGCCGGATCCGCGGCGCCCATGCGATCGTCGTCATGTCACGCCGCGAGCCGGGGCACCTGCTCGCCGCGCGAGCGGGGAACGCAGGCGGCGTCGTCGTGGGCTACGGCGAAGGCGAGATGTTCGTCGCCAGCGACCTGCCGGCGCTGCTGCCGGAGACGCAGCGGGTGGCGTTCCTGCTGGACGGCGAGATCGCCTCCGTGACGCCGAAGGGCGCCGACTACGTTACCTTCGACGGCGCACCGGTGCACCGCGAGCCGCAGGTAGTGCCCTTCGACGCGCTCTCGGCGGCGAAGGGCGCGTGGAAGCACTTCATGCTCAAGGAGATCATGGAGCAGCCGGAGTGCATCATGGACACGTTCCGCGGGCGGGCGCAGTTCGAGCCGCCGGGCGTGGAACTCGAGGATCTGCGGATTGCGGACGACACGCTGCGGGCCGTCGACCGGGTGGTGCTCATTGGCATGGGGACGAGCATGCACGCGGCGATGGTTGGCCGCGCGTACTTCGAGCGCATCGCCGGCGTCCCGGCGGAGGTCGACAACTCGTCCGAGTTTCGCTACCGCGACGCGCTGATCGGCCCGCGGACGCTCGTCGTCTCGGTGGCGCAGTCGGGCGAGACGGTGGACACGCTCGAGGCGATGGCGGAGGCGAAGCGCCGCGGCGCGACGCAGGTAACGATCTGCAACACGCCGGGGGCGCAGAGCACGCGCGTGGCCGACGGGTTCGTGCTGACGCGCTGCGGGCCGGAGGTGGCGGTGGCGAGCACGAAGACGCTGACGGCGTCGGTCGCGGCGCTGTACATGCTGGCGTGCCAGATCGGGCGCGTGCGGGGCACGCTCGACGAGGCGTCGCTGGCGGCAAAGCTCGACGGGCTGGCGCAGGCGCCGGGCCTGATGGGCCGGGTGCTGGCGCTCGAGTCGCGGGTCCAGGAGATCGCGACGGCGCTGGCCGGCGCCGGCAACTTCCTGTTCCTCGCGCGCGGCGCCCAGTACGCCATGGCGCTCGAAGGGGCGCTGAAGCTCAAGGAAGTGAGCTACATCCACGCCGAGGGCTACCCGGCGGGCGAGATGAAACACGGCCCTATCGCGCTCATCGACCGGACGATGCCGGTCGTCGCGATCGCGCTCGATGACGGTACGCGCGACAAGATGCTGTCGAACGTCGAGCAAGTGCGGGCGCGCGAGGGCACGGTCGTCGGGATCGTCACTGAGGGCGACGCCGAGCTGGCGTCGAAGTGCGACTATGCGCTGGAGCTGCCGCGCACGACGCCGTTGCTTTACCCGCTGCTCAGCGCGATCCCGATGCAGCTCCTGTCGTACCACATCGCCGTGCGGCGCGGCTGCGACGTTGACCAGCCGCGCAACCTGGCGAAGACCGTCACGGTCGAGTAGCGCCGAGGCGGACATGCGGGAGGCCGGTCGGCGACCGGCCTCCCGCTTCACCTCCACGTCTCGATCCGGCGAACTACGCGTGCCGCATGCGCGGCGGCGCCAGGGCGCGGTCCGGCGCTCGCGGCGCGGCCTCCGGCGCGTTGACGCAGGCGCGAGGCGCAGTTAGTGTTAGAGTGACACTAAGTCAGGAGGCGCCATGGCCCAGCGGTTCGACTACCTCATCATCGGGTCCGGCATCGCGGGGCTCTACGCCGCCCTGCTCGCGCGCGCGCACGGCAGCGTGTGCGTCCTGACGAAGGGCAGCATCGACGAGTGCAACACCAAATACGCCCAGGGCGGCATCGCGGCGGCGGTGGGTCGCGACGACGGCCCGGACCTGCACCTGAAGGACACGATCGAGGCCGGGGCAGGGCTGGTGGACGAGGAGGCGGCGCGCATCCTCGTGGAGGCGGCGGCCGACCGCATCCACGACCTCGTGGACTTCGGCGTACCGTTCGACAGCGCGGACGGCGAGGTATCGCTCGGGCGCGAAGCGGCGCACAGCCGCAACCGCATCCTGCACGCGGGCGGCGACTCGACCGGGGCGCACATCGAGCTGTCGCTCTCGGGCCTCGCGCGGCTGTCGCGCATCACGATCAAGGAGTACGTGCAGGTCGAGGACATCGTCGTCGAGGAGGGTCGCGCGACGGGCGTGCGCGCGATTGACACCCGCACGAACCTCGCGGACCGGTTCGATGCGGGCGCGGTCGTGCTCGCCACGGGCGGCTGCGGGCAGCTGTACCGGGTGAGCACGAACCCGGACGTCGCGACGGGCGACGGCGTGGCGCTGGGGTACCGCGCGGGCGCAGAGATCCGCGACATGGAGTTCATCCAGTTCCACCCGACGGCGCTGCGCATGCCCGGTGTGCCGATCTTCCTCATCTCGGAGGCGGTGCGCGGCGAAGGCGGCGTGCTGCGGAACGCGCGGGGCGAGCGCTTCATGCCCCGCTACGACGACCGCGCCGAGCTGGCGCCCCGCGACGTCGTCGCGCGCGCGATCGTGCGCGAGATGGCGGAGACCGGAAGCGACGCCGTATATCTCGACGTCACCCACCTCGACGCCGCCCGCGTCTCGGCGCGGTTCCCGCAGATCTACCGGTACTGCCTCGACCACGGCCTGGACATCACGACGGAGTCGATCCCCGTCTCGCCGGCCGCGCACTACATGATGGGCGGCGTGCGCACGAACACCTGGGGCGAGACGACGGTGCGCGGGCTGTATGCCTGCGGGGAGGTCGCGTGCACGGGGGTGCACGGCGCGAACCGGCTGGCAAGCAACTCACTGCTCGAGACGGTGGTCTTCGCGAAGCGCGTCGTGCAGCGCACGCTGGAACGCGATGGCGAGGCGGCGGCGGCCTCGCCGGAGGCGCGCGCGCTCCCCGACGCGACGGCGCACGAAGGCGCGCCGATGCCGGACCGGGCGGCGGTGCAGTCGCTGATGTGGGAGAAGGTCGGTATCGTGCGGGACGCCGCGGGGCTCGCCGAGGCGGCTGCCCGCCTCGGCGCCTGGCGCGCGACGACCGCCGGCCGGGGCGACGGCGACCGGGCGTCGCACGAGCTGGCGAACATGGCGCTCGCGGGCGCGCTCGTCGCGGATGCGGCGCTCGTGCGCGAGGAGAGCCGGGGGGCGCACTACCGCACGGACTTCCCCGAGCCGCGCGACGAGTGGCGGCGGCACATCGTCTACCGGAAAGGAGCATGACGTGGCGGACGTGATCTCGCCGATCCCGCAGCGCATCGTCGAGGCGGCGGTGCTGGCGGCGCTCGAGGAGGACGGCGCCTTCGACGACGTGACGACACGGGCGCTGGTGCCGGCGGACCAGTGGGGGCGCGGCACGTTCATCGCGAAGGAGCTGGGGATGATCGCGGGGCTGCAGGTCGCGGCGGCGGCGATGAGCACGCTCGACTCGCAGATCTCGTTCGACGCGCTGGTGGAAGACGGCACGCGCGTGGAGGCCGGGACCGAGATCGCCGAGGTGGAGGGGCCGCTCGGCTCGATCCTGTCGGCCGAGCGAGTCGCGTTGAACTTCCTGCAGCGGCTGTCCGGGATCGCGACGCTGACGGACGAGTTCGTGCACGCCGTCTCGGGCACCGGCGCGCGAATCCTCGACACGCGGAAGACGACGCCGGGATTGCGCCATCTCGAGCGCTATGCCGTGCGCGCGGGCGGCGGGCAGAACCACCGCTTCGGGCTCGGGTCAGGGCTGCTGATCAAGGACAACCACATCCGCGCGGCGCGCGACCGCGGGGCGCCGGACCTCGAGACGATCATCGCCCGCGCGCGGGACGCGTCGGCGCATACGATGCGCGTCGAGATCGAGGTGACGAACCTGGAGGAGGTGAAGGAAGCGCTGGCGGGGCGCGCGGACGTCATCCTGCTCGACAACATGCCGGTCGATGAGATGCGGCGCGCCGTCGAACTGATCG
>DASRHM010000107.1:0-3783 GCA_035650575.1 Dehalococcoidia bacterium
GATCTCGGGCATGCGCTCCTCGGCGACGCCGCGCAGCGCGAGCCAGAGCGCCAGCACCGCCGGCGAGGCGAGGCGGTAGGTCACCGACGTACCCCGGCGCTCCGACTCGACGAGACGGGCGTTCTTGAGCACCTGCAGGTGCTGCGAGACGTTCGCCACGCTCATCCCGGCTTCCTGCGCGAGCGCCTCGACACGGCGGGGCGCCTGCGCGAGCAGGTCCAGGAGCTCGAGGCGGCGCTCGCTGGCGAGCGCCTGGGAGACGCGGGCGAACTCGGGGTAGAGGCGGTCCTTGAACTCGCGGTGCGCCATGCGTCGAGTGTGGCGCGCCCGAGGGATTCAGTCAATTCATCAAGAGATCGCTTGACAAGTGGAGAACGGGCCGGCTAGGATACGCCCCGTCACACAGCACGCCGGACGGCGAAGGGAGGACCACCATGGCTCGCTGCATCGACTGTCCCTGCGGACACCGGCTCACCGCGACCGACGACGAGGCGCTGTTCAGGCTCGCCCGACAGCACGTGGATCGCGACCACCCCGAGATGACGCGCAGCGACGCCGAACTCCGCGCCCGCATCGCCGCGGACGCCCGGGAGGCGTAGCGCCATGGCGACGATCGGACGCGTCGCGCCGGCCAGGGTCGACCGCGACCGTCTGCGCCGCGGCATCAGCGCAAAGTACACGGAGGTCGCGCTGGAGCCGGGGAAGGGCTTCCACTTCCACACCGGCGCGCCGCTCGCCGCGATGCTCGGCTACGCGCCCGCGGACTACGCGTCCCTGCCGCCCGCGACCGTCGCCTCATTCGCCGGCACCGGCAATCCGTTCTCCATGGGCGGGCCGCGGACCGGCGAAGTCGTCGCGGACCTGGGCTGCGGCGCCGGCTTCGACCTGCTCCAGGCGGCGCGCATGGTCGGCCCGGCCGGCCGTGCGATCGGCATCGACATGACGCCCGCGATGCGCGAGCGGGCGCGTTCCGGTGCGGCGGCGCTCGGGCTCGAGAACGTCGAAGTGCGCGAAGGCTTCCTCGAGGACCTGCCGCTGGAAAACGCCAGCGTGGATGTGGTCATCAGCAACGGCGTCCTCAACCTCACGCCGGACAAGGAGGCAGTGATGCGCGAGGTGCGCCGGGTGCTGAAGCCCGGCGGACGCGTCCAGGTCGGCGACATCATCGTCTACCTCGACGTCCCCCAGCAAGCGAAGGACGATGTGGAGCTGTGGTCGAACTGCATCGCCGGCGCGCTCACGCGCGCGGAATGGCAGTGGGTGCTCGACCACGTGGGGTTCGTCGATGTCCGCTGGGGCGCCGAGACCGACGTGTACTCCGGATCGAAGCACGAGTCCGACGCGAAGGAGTTCGAGACGCGCGGCGTGACGTTTGCGGGGCGCAAGCCGTGACGCGAGACGCATCGTTGCCGGCGCGCTCGCCATGGGCAGGAGGTGAGGAATGACCGATGAGACGATCTCCGCCGACGACGTGCTCGTCGCACACGGCGATGCCTGCGCGACCCTCACGCCACGCATAAGGCAGCGGCTCGACGCTCTTCAAAGCGGTGGCGTGCTCGAGGTCCGGACCGACGATCCGGCAGCGCGTGCGGGGCTCGAGGCGTGGAGCCGCCTGACCGGCAACGCAATCGTCGGGTTCGAGGAAGGTGAGCAGGGACGCGCGACGTTCCTGGTCCGCAAGAAGTAGCCCATCGCGTCCCGGCGCGGCGTCGGCTTAGTGAGGAGCGAGGCTCATGACCCGGATTCTGGTGAACTGCACCCACGGCGCGGAAGACCCGGAACGCGCGATCCTGCCGTTCGTCGTCGGCAACGTCGCGAGGAGCGCGGACCAGGAGGCGATCATCTTCCTGACGGTCGAGGGAGTGCGGCTGGCGACGCACGGCTATGCTGCCTCCGTCAAGAAAGACGGATTCCAGCCGGCCGACGAATTGGTCCAGTCATTCATCGCGAGCGGCGGCGAGCTCTGGGCATGCGCGGCCTGCACGAAGCCGCGCGGCATCACGGAGAGCGACATCATTCCCGGCGCTAAGATCGTCACCGCCGCCAACTTGGTCGAGTGCCTCGCCAGCGGCGCGAGCGCCATCAACGTTTCGTAGGCCCTCGCATGGTCCGGTGAGCGCGGCGGTCGCCGCGCGGCGGAGGAAAGGGAGGTTGCCATGCGAACGCTGAGCTCGACTCAGCGTATGCTGCTCGACATCCAGGGATTCGGCGAGGTGGACGATGCGACCCTCGCGCGGACGCAGGGCTGGCTGCGCTTCGCGCCGGCCCTCTGCGCCCTGGTCGCCGCGCTCGGCACCGCGCTCGCATCTCCGTGGACCCTCTGGGCGCTCGCCGCGATCGCCGCGGCCGGCGCCGCCCTCCCCTTCCACCCGTTCGACCTGGCGTACCGGGCGGGGGTGCGCCGCTTCTCCGCCGGCCCGCCGCTGCCCGAAAACCGGGCGCCGCGGCGCTTCGCGTGCGCGCTGGCGAGCGGTTGGCTCGTCGTGACCGGGGCGCTGTTCACCGGCGGGTACGATGTGGCGGGCTACGTGCTCGGCGCGTCGCTGGTCGCCGTGGCGACGCTCGTCGCGACGACGCACGTCTGCATCCCGTCGATCATCTTCAGGACCGCATGCGGGCAAATGCCATCGCTCCTCCGCGCCCGCGTCTGACTGTCGGCGGCGTGCGCCTGGGCCTCGGCGCCAACTGGCCGCAGTTCGCGCTGCTCGTCGCGACCAACGCCTTCGTCGGGGGCATGGTGGGGCTGGAGCGCGGCATCCTGCCGCTGCTGGCGCGCGACGACTTCGGGATCGCGTCGAAGACCGTCTCGGTATCGTTCATCGCCACGTTCGGCCTGACGAAGGCGCTCTCGAACCTCGTCGCCGGGCACCTGTCCGAGCGCTGGTCGCGCCGCTCGCTGCTCGTCGCGGGCTGGCTCTTCGCGCTCCCGGTGCCATTCCTGATCATCCTCGCGCCGTCGTGGGGGTGGGTGATCGCCGCCAACGGCCTGCTTGGCGTCAACCAGGGGCTGGCGTGGTCGATGACTGTGAACATGAAGATCGACCTGGTCGGGCCGCGGCGCCGCGGCCTGGCACTCGGGCTCAACGAAGCCGCCGGTTACCTCTCGCTCGCCGGGGCCGCGTTCCTCGCCGGAGTCATTGCCCAGCGGTTCGGGCTGCGGCCGGAGCCGTGGTATCTGGGCATCGGCTTCGCGTCCTGCGGTCTGGCGCTGAGCGCGCTGCTGGTGCGCGACACGGCGGCGTTCGTGCGACTCGAGGCGGCGGCAGCGCCCGCGCGCCCGGCGCCATCGCTCCGCCGCAGCTTCGCGCGCGGCACCTGGCGGGACGCACATCTCGCCGGCATCGCGCAGGCAGGATTCGTGAACAACCTGAACGACGGCGTCGCCTGGGGCATCTTCCCGTTGTTCTTCGCGAGCCGCGGGCTGTCGCTCGACCGGATCGCGCTGCTCGCGGCGATATATCCGCTCATCTGGGGCGCGCTGCAACTCGTGACGGGCTGGCTCAGCGACGCCGCGGGGCGCAAGGCGCCCATCGTCGTGGGGATGCTGCTGCAGGCCGCGGCGATCGCCGCGATCGGCGCCGCGCGCACGTTCGAGGCGTGGTTGCCGGCGCTCGTCGCGCTCGGCGTCGGCACCGCGCTCGCATACCCGGCGCTCCTCGCGGCCACCGGCGATGCGGTGCACCCGCGGGAGCGCGCGACCGCGCTCGGCGTCTACCGCTTCTGGCGCGATGCCGGCGCAATCGCCGGCGCGCTCCTTGCCGGCGTGCTCGCCGATGCGTTCGG
>DASRHM010000108.1:0-28469 GCA_035650575.1 Dehalococcoidia bacterium
CGGCCTTCTCGGGCTGCCGCGACACACTCCCCACATCCGCTGTCAGGACTGCGCGCCACGCCCGCCCCGCGCGCGTTGCCGCGTCCGCGGCCGGCTCCCTACACTGGATCGCCCCGCGCGCGATTCCCGGAGCTTCCGTGCCCCTGCCCGAGCAGTTCCACCCCGCCGTCCGCGCCTGGTTCGACCGCCGCTTCGAGGCGCCGACCGAGGCGCAGCTCGCCGGCTGGCGGGCCATCGGCGCTGGCCGCGACGTGCTCGTCGCCGCGCCCACCGGCTCCGGCAAGACGCTCGCCGCCTTCCTCGCCAGCATCGACGCGCTCTTCCGCGAAGGGCTCGCCGGCGGCCTGCCGGAGAGCATCGACGTCGTCTACGTCTCGCCGCTGAAGGCGCTGAGCAGCGACGTCCAGCGCAACCTGGAGGCGCCGCTCGAGGAGATCCGCGCCGTCGCCCGCGAGCTCGGCATCACGCCGCCCGCGGTCCGGACCGCGCTGCGGACCGGCGACACCACGCAGGCCGCGCGCGCCGCCATCCTGCGCGAGGCGCCCCACATCCTCATCACCACGCCCGAGTCGCTGTACCTGATGCTCACCGCGGAGCGCAGCCGCGCGCTCCTCTCGCGCGTGCGCACGGTGATCGTCGATGAGGTGCACGCGCTGATGCGCGACAAGCGCGGCAGCCACCTCGCGCTCTCGCTCGCCCGGCTCGATGCCCTGTGCGAGCGCCGCCCGGTGCGCGTCGGCCTCTCGGCGACCGTGCACCCGATCGAGGACGCCGCGCGCTTCCTCGTCGGCACCGGACGCGAGTGCACCGTGGTCGACGTCGGCCACCGGCGCGACCTGGATATCGCCATCGAAGTGCCGCCGACGGACCTCGGCGCCGTCGCCACGCACGAGCAGTGGGCGGAGATCTACGACCGGCTCGCGCAGCTCATCGGCGAGCACCGCACGACGCTCGTCTTCACGAACACCCGCCGGCAGGCCGAGCGCATCGCCCATAACCTGCGCGAGCGGCTCGGCGAAGAGCGCGTCGCCGCGCACCACGGCAGCCTCTCGAAGGAGCGCCGCCTGCAGGTCGAGCAGCGCCTCAAGGCGGGCGAGATGCAGGCGATCGTCGCCACCGCATCGCTCGAGCTCGGGATCGACGTCGGCTCGGTTGAGCTCGTGTGCCAGATGGGCTCGCCGCGCGCCGTCACCACGTTCCTGCAGCGCATCGGCCGCGCCGGCCACGCGCTCGGCCGCACATCGAAGGGGCGGCTGTTCGTCACCTCCCGCGACGAGCTTGCGGAGTGCGCCGCGCTTGTCCGCGCCGTGCACGCCGGCACGCTCGACCGCATCGTGCAGCCCGTCGCCCCACTCGACATCCTCGCGCAGCAGGTCGTCGCCGAGTGCGCGGCGCGCGAGTGGGACGAGGACGCGCTTTACGCCATGGTGCGTAGCGCCGCGCCCTTCGCGGACCTCGCGCGCCAGGACTTCGACGAGGTCGTCGAGATGCTCAGCGAAGGCCCGGCGCCGCGCCTTGGCCGCGGCAAGGCGCTGCTGCACCGCGACCGCATCAACCGCACGCTGCGCGGCCGCCGCGCGGCGCGCATCACCGCGCTCACGAACGGCGGCGCGATCCCGGAGCTGGCGGACTACCGCGTGCTGCTCGACCCCGACGACACCTTCGTCGGCACCGTCAACGAGGACTGGGCGATCGAGTCGATGGCCGGCGATGTCTTCCTGCTCGGCACGCACTCCTGGCGCATCCGGCGCATCGAGTCGAACGCCGGCGTCGTCCGCGTCGAAGACGCGCAGGGTCGCCCGCCGACCGTGCCGTTCTGGCTCGGCGAGGCGCCCTCCCGCACGTGGGAGCTGTCCGGCGAGGTCTCGCGCCTGCGCGAGGAGATCGTGCGCTGCCTCGACCGCGGCGACGACGTCCCCGCGTGGCTCGCCCGCGAGTGCGCGCTCGACGCCTCGGGCGCGCAGCAGCTCGCCGAGTACGTGGCCGCGCAGCGCGCCGCGCTCGGCGTCGTCCCCACGCAGCGGGACATCGTCTTCGAGCGCTTCTTCGATGACGCCGGGGGCATGCAGCTCGTCGTCCACGCGCCGTTCGGCGGACGCGTCAACCGCGCATTCGGCCTCGCCCTGCGCAAGCGCTTCTGCGTGAACTTCGACTTCGAGCTCCAGGCGGCGGCGACCGACGACGCGGTCGTGCTCTTCGGCCCGCAGCACAGCTTCCCGCTCGAGGATGCGTTCCTGTTCGTGCGGCCCAACAACGTGCACCAGGCCGTCGAGCAGTCGATCCTCTACACGCCGCTGTTCCCGACGCGCTTCCGCTGGGCGGCGCAGCGCGCGCTGTTCGTCCCGCGGCAGCGCGGCGGGCGCAAGGTGCCCGCGCAGATCCAGCGAATGATGTCCGATGACCTGCTCGCGGCCGTCTTCCCGGCGCAGGTCGGCTGCCAGGAGAACGTCACCGGGCCGCTCGAGATCCCCGACCATCCGCTGACGCGCCAGGCCGTCCGCGACGCGCTGTACGAGGCGATGGACATCGAGCAGCTCACGGAGATCGTCGGCGCCATCGACCGCGGCGAGATCGCGCTGCACGCGCGCGACACCACCGAGCCCTCGCCCTTCGCGCACGAGATCTTGAACGCGCGCCCGTACGCCTATCTCGACGACGCGCCGCTCGAGGAGCGGCGCACGTGCGCCGTCTCGCTGCGCCGCACCCTGCCGCAGGACGCCCGCGACCTCGGCGCCCTCGACCCCGCCGCGATCGACCGCGTGCGCGAGGAAGCCGCGCCCGCCCCGCGCGACGCCGACGAGCTGCACGACCTGCTGCTCAACACCGTCGTGCTCCCGGCGCGCGACGATGCGGACTCGCGCGCCTGGTTCGACGCGCTCGTCGGACTGCGCCGCGCCGCCATCGTGCGCACGCGCGCGGGCGCGCTGTGGCTCGCCGCGGAGCACCGCCGCTCCGTGGAAGCGCTCTACCCCGGCGCCCAAATCGCGCCCGACGTCGCGCCGCCCGCGGACCTCGACGCCCCGGCCGAGCGGGACGACGCCGTGCTCGCCGCCGTCCGAGGCCACAGCGAATACCTCGGGCCGCTCACCGCCGCGGCGCTCGCCGCGATGCTCGCCTTCACCCCGGGCGAGGTGACCTCCGCGCTCGCCCGCCTCGAAGGCGAGGGTCTGGTGCTGCGCGGGCGCTTCACGCCGGGCGCCGAGGACGAGGAGTGGTGCGACCGCCGCCTCCTCGCGCGCATCCACCGCTACACGCTCGACCGCCTGCGCAAGGAGATCGAACCGGTGACAGCGCAGGACTTCATGCGCTACCTGCTCGAGCGCCAGCACGTCGGCGGCGACCGCCGGCTCGAGGGCAAGCGCAGCGTGCTCGACGTCGTCGCGCAGCTGCAGGGGCTCGACCTCGCGGCGGCGGCGTGGGAACGTGACGTGCTGCCGATGCGCATCGCCAACTACGACCCGCGCTGGCTCGACGATCTGTGCCTCGCCGGCGACATCGCCTGGGGCCGGCTGGCGCTGCGCACGGACGCGCGACGCGATGGCCGCGGCGCCCCGCGTCCGCCCGGCCGCGGCACGCCGATCTCGCTCGCCCTGCGCCGCGACCTACCGTGGCTGCTCGATGCCGTCCGCTGCGAAGCCCAGCCCGACGCCCCTCGCACCGGCGCCGCATCGGCCGTGTACGACGCGCTGCGCGAGCACGGCGCGCTGTTCTTCGACGACCTGCTCGCGGCGACGCGCGAGTTGTCCTCGCGGCTCGAAGAGGCGCTGTGGGACCTCGTCGCGCGCGGCATCGTCACCGGCGACGGCTTCGCGCCGCTGCGCCAGATCATGACGCCCGGCGGCTCAGCGCGCGCCCGCGCCGCCCGCCGGCACGCGCGCGGCGCCGCACGGCGCGACCGCGGCCTCGCGCAGGGGCGCTGGTCGATAGTCCGCCGCTTCTCCGCGGAGCCGCCCGCGTCCGACGAGCTGGCCGAGCGCGTCGCGTCGCAGCTGCTGCTGCGCTACGGCGTCGTCTTCCGCGACATCGTCGCCCGCGAGACGTTCGCCGTCCCCTGGCGCGACATCGTGCGCGCGCTGCGCCGCATGGAGGCGCGCGGCGTCCTGCGCGGCGGCCGCTTCGTCGCCGGCTTCATCGGCGAGCAGTACGCGCTGCCGGAGGCCGTCGACGCGCTTAGGTCCGTGCGCCGCCGTCCGCGCACCGGCGAGACCGTGCGCATCTCCGCCGCCGACCCGCTCAACCTCGCCGGAATCATCACCCCCGGCCCCCGCGTCCCGGCCCTGCACCGCAACTCGCTCGTCCTCGTCGATGGCGTGCCGGTCGCGGAAGCCCCCCAGCCGACGCCGGCGCTCGCCTGAGCGGGATTCCAGCCGCGGCCATCCGCACCCGGACCGCTGCATGCCCGTGTTACTTGCCTGCTACAACCATCTTTCGCTACCCTGCCCCCATGCCCGCGCCCGCCGCCTTCCGCGAGTCCGTCCTGACGCGCATCGAAACGGCGCTCACGCAGCTCACCCGCAACCCGCGCATCCGCGGCCTCCACCGGCTGCTCAGCGCGGAGGCCGGCGTCGAGCTCGACCGCCCCAGCTATGTCGCCCTGGTCACGCTCGATGCGGGGCCCTTGCGCATCTCCGAGCTGGCGGACGCCTGCGGCGTCGACGTCTCGACGATGAGCCGCCTCGTCGACCGGCTCGAGGCGCGCGGCCTCATCGATCGGGAGACGTCGCCCGGGGACCGGCGGGTCTCGCTCGTGCAGGCCAGCGCGGAGGGCCGCGAGGTGCAGCGCGCGATGCGCGCGTGGCGCAGCGAGGCGCTGAAGCAGTTGCTCGCCGACTGGACCCCGGATGAGCGCGAGCGCTTCGGCGAGCTGCTCGCCCGCTTCGTGCGCCAGGCCGATGACTACATGCGGGAGAAGGGCCTGTGAGCGACGCGACATCCGTGAACGCGACGACGCCCGCGCCGCCGCCGCAGCAGCTCTCGCACCGGCAGGTGCTGATCGTCTTCAGCGGGCTGATGCTCGGCATGCTGCTCGCGTCGCTCGACCAGACCGTCGTGTCGACCGCGCTGCCGACGATCGTCGGCGAGTTCGGCGGATTGCAGCACCTCTCGTGGGTGATCACCGCCTACCTGCTGACGTCGACGGCGTCCGTGCCGCTCTACGGCAAACTGAGCGACCTCTACGGGCGGAAGCTGCTGTTCCAGGTCGCGATCGCGGTGTTCCTCGTCGGCTCGCTGCTCTCCGGCGCCGCGCAGTCGATGCTGCAGCTCATCCTCTTCCGCGGCGTCCAGGGCCTCGGCGGCGGCGGCATCATGGCGATGGCGATGGCGATCATCGGCGACATCGTCTCGCCGCGAGAGCGCGGCCGTTACCAGGGCTACACCGGCGCCGTCTGGGCGTTCTCCAGCGTCGTCGGGCCGCTGCTCGGCGGCCTCTTCACCGACCAGCTCACCTGGCGCTGGGTCTTCTACATCAACCTGCCGCTCGGCGTGCTCGCGCTCGTCGTCACCTCCGCCGTGCTGAAGCTCCCGTTCCGGCGGCTCGAGCACCGCATCGATTACCTCGGTTCGGCGCTGATGGTGGCCGGCGTGAGCTGCCTGCTCCTCGTCTCGAGCTGGGGCGGCACCGAGTACGCCTGGACCTCGCGCGTCATCCTCGCCCTGGCCGCCGCCGGCGTCGTGCTCCTCGGGCTCTTCGTGCTGCAGGAGACGCGCGCCGAGGAGCCGCTGCTCCCGCTGCGCCTGTTCCGCGACCGCATCTTCTCCGTGGCCAGTGGCATCGGCCTCATCGTCGGCGCGGCGATGTTCGGCGCCATCGCCTTCCTGCCCGTGTACCTGCAGGTCGTGAAGGGCGACTCGGCGACCGTCTCCGGGCTCCGGCTCGTGCCGCTCATGCTCGGCGTCGTCGGCTCGTCCGTGACGTCGGGCATCCTCATCTCGCGCAGCGGCCGCTACCGCTTCTACCCGATCGCCGGCATGGCGGTCGTCATCGGCGGCATGGCCCTGATGACGCGCCTCACCGAGCACACCAGCCTGCTCGAAGTCTCCGCATACATGCTCGTCCTCGGCGTCGGCGTCGGCATGGTGATGCAGGTCATCGTGCTCGCCGTGCAGAACTCGGCGGACTATCGCGACCTCGGCACCGCCACCGCCGGCGTGAACTTTTTCCGCTCCATGGGCAGCGCCTTCGGCGTCGCCATCTTCGGCACGATCCTCACGAGCCGGCTCGATGTCGAGCTGCCGCGCCTGCTGCCCGCCGGCAGCGGCCTGCACGCCGGCCAGCTCCTCGGCTCGACGCCCGCGCAGCTCCGCGCCATGCCGCCGGACGTCCACGCCGCCGCCGTCCACGCCTTCGCGCTCTCGCTGCACACCATGTTCCTCTGGGTCGTGCCGATCGCCGTGGTCGGCTTCGCCCTCACCTGGCTCCTGCGCGAGATCCCGCTGCGCGACACCGTCTTCGTCGGCGTTGAGCCCGGGGCCGAGCCCCTGCCCGTGGGGGCTGGCGTGGAAGTGGGGACGGGGCCATCGGACGCCGGACACGCGGGCGAGCCCGCCGAGGAGCACGCGACGCGCACCGTGGCGCCGGAGCCGCTGTAGCACCGGGCGCCCGCCCCTTCGTCGCGGCACGCGGCGGTCCGCAGGCATACGCCGTTACCTCCTGCCCCGTACCTCCTGCGCCCTTCCCCGTGGTTCCGCGCCCGTGCGTCCTCTACGCTGCCGATCGATGACGCCCGAACAGGTCGCCGCCCGCGCGAAGCAGCTCGCCGGGAACGCCTTCCGCCGCTTTCTGCAGTCGCTCCCCGGGCAGATGCTCGCGAACCCGCCGCTCTACTCGCTCCCGCGCGAGATGCTGATGCAGGCGGACCACCGCGTACTCGAGATCGGCTGCGGCGCCGGCAGCCGCCTGCTCGTCTTCGACCAGCGCGTGCGCTTCCACGGCGTCTCCGCCGCCGGCGTCGAGCCCGTGCCCGCGCTCGCCCGCCGCGCCCAGCGAGCCTTCGGGCAAAACGCGCGTCCGCTCAGCGCCGTCCTCGCCGACCCGGAGGCGCTGCCGTTCCGCGACGGCGCCTTCGACATGGCGTTCTGCGATGACCTGCTGCGCTTCTTCGATGTCCGCGGCGCGCAGCAGGTCCTGCGCGAGGCGGCGCGCGTCCTGCGGCCCGGCGCCCTCCTGCTCGCCTGGGACCTGGCGCCGGCGTCCGGGCGCTTCGGCTGGTGGCAGCGCTTCTGGCTGCGCGGCTGGGCCGGGCGCATCGCGTCGTCGAAGAGCCTGATGGGCCTCGCGGAGCGCAGCGGCTTCAGCTACACGCGCGACGCCGCGCTGCGTCCCTGGTTCTGGCCGCCGGTCCCGCGCGCGTCGTTCGTCGCGGGCACATTGCCGCCTGGCTGGCGGCGCGAGGGAGAGAACCTCATCCCGCCCGAGTGACCGCGCGGTACAGCCCGTGCTGCTCGATGTACGCCGCGACCGCGTCCGGCACGAAGTAGCGCACCGGCCGCCCCGCCGCGACGCGCGCGCGGATGTCGGTCGACGAGATGTCGATGCGCGGCATCGCGAACGTCAGCACGCGCGACGCGATGCCCGGCGCGTTGAGCGCCGCCGCGTTCGCCTCCTGCAGCTCCCGTGGGGCCACCGCCAGCGTCGCGTGCCGCACGATGCGTTGCGGGTCGTGCCAGTTCGGCAGGTCCGCCAGCGCGTCCGTGCCCATGATGAAGAAGAACTCGTCGTCGAGCCGCTCGCCCGCCAGCGCCTCCAGCGTGTCCGCGGTGTACGTCGGCCCCTCCCGCCGCAGCTCGATGTCCGAGATCCCGAACCGCGCGTCGCCCTCGACGGCCAGGCGCAGCATCGCCAGCCGGTGCGCCGCCGGCGTGATCGCGCGCTCGCTCTTCCGCCACGGCTCGCGGGCCGGGATGTAGAGCACCTCGTCGAGCGCGAGCGCGTCGAGCGCCTCCTGCCCCAGGATCAGGTGCCCCAGGTGCACCGGGTCGAACGTCCCGCCGAGGATCCCGACCTTCACCGGCCGCTCCGCCGTCCGCTCACTACTCCTCCCATCGCAGCTCGATGTCCCCGAACCGCACGGGGTCACCCGGCCGCACGCCCGCGCGCTTCAGCGCCGCCACGACGCCCATCCGCCCCAGCCGCCGCATCGTCTCCGCGCGCGACTCGTCGGACTGCAGCGCGAGCATCTCGACGAGCGTCACCGGCCGCTCGCCGACCACGCGGAACGCGCCGTCTTCGCGCTCGATGGTGAACTGCGGACCGCGCGGCCGCGGGCGCAGCACCGCCGCCTCCGCTTGCGCCGCCGGCTGTGGCTCCAGCTCCCGCGCCCGCTCGAGCGCCTCGAACGCCATCTTCGCGAGCGCGTCCGTCCCCTCGCGCGCCGCCGCGGAGATGAATGCGCACGGGCGGCCCAGGCGCTGTGCCAGGGCTCCGAGCTCCGCCCGCGTCGCCGCCGCTGCCGGGATGTCCATCTTGTTGAACGCCAGGATCTGCTCCCGCTCCCCCAGCGCCGGCGCGTACGCGCGCAGCTCGTGGTCGATCACCTCGATGTCGTGCGCCGGGTCCTCCCGCGATGCGTCGACGACGTGGACGAGCAGCCGCGTCCGCTCGACGTGGCGCAAGAACTCCTGCCCCAGCCCCGCGCCTGCGTGCGCGCCCTCGATCAACCCCGGGATGTCCGCCATCACGTACGAGTCATACCCCACCTCCACCACTCCCAGATACGGCTCCAGCGTGGTGAACGGATAGTCGGCGATCTTCGGCCGCGCGCGCGACACTGCCGTCAACAGCGTCGACTTCCCCGCGTTCGGCAGCCCGACGAGCCCCACATCCGAAAGCAGCTTCAACTCGAGCTGCAACCGCAGCTCCTCGCCGCGCTGGCCCGTCTCCGAGATATACGGCGCCTGGTTCGTGGACGTCGCGAAGTGCGGGTTGCCGCGGCCGCCCCGGCCGCCGCGCGCCACCACGAGCCGGTCGCCCTCGCGCGTCAGGTCGCCGATCACCTCGCCCGTCGCCGCGTCGCGTACGATCGTCCCCGGCGGCACCGTGAGCTCGAGGTCCGCGCCGTTGCGCCCGTGCTTCTTGTTCTTGGCGCCGTTTGCCCCGCGCTCCGCCCGATACTGCTTCTTGTAGCGGTACGCCCCTAGCCCATGCACCGCGCGGTCGGCCACCAGCACCACGTCTCCCCCGCGGCCGCCGTCACCGCCGTCCGGTCCGCCGCGCGGCACGAACTTCTCGCGATGGAAACTGATCAGCCCGTGCCCACCGTCGCCGGCCTTCACCTGGATCTCTGCGCGGTCGACCACGGGCAGTCCTGTTGCGGAGGATCTCATCGAGATTATAGGTGCGTGGATCCCGTGGGAATCCTGTGGTCCGAGTCTGCGTACTCCGCCTTTGCGCGGCGATGTCCCGCAAACGCGCTCGGCAGGCGCGGCCCACCCCCCGCAATGTCCGTGCGCAATCGATCGCCGGCGGTGGGGTACGCGGGCGGCGACGGCATCGGAAATGCCATCGGTATCCCGCCGGCGGCCCGATTGGATTGCCCTCAGGTCGCGCGCGACGCCACCGGTGGGAATGGCGTCGTTATGCAATGTTGGATCCGTGGGAAGCCGGGGTTTCACGTTGGTCCGAGGATGCGGATCGACGTTGATGCTGCCGATATGTAAAGCCGGGCATGGGTCGCCGTATTGACACCTTCGGGTAGAATAGAGCCCGTGCTGCGATGGCGCAGCCCGAGGCCCACAGGGAATGTGGGCTTCATGTTGTGTGGGGCGGTGGGGGACGGCCACCGGAAGTAGGAGCAACGGAGCATCAGGGGCACGCTCAGCCCGCGCTCATTTAGGGATACCCGGGCGCGCAAACTCCAGGGCAGGCAATCACCCGTCGCGCATCTTCACGAGGCGCGCCGCAAGCGCAGGCCGATCGTCCACGGCCTCGTGCTCGGGATCATCGCTCTCTCCGTCCTCGCCGCCACCTTCGGCGGCGCACGGCTCACCAACCATCACTCGCACGCTTTCGCCGCCCCCGTGACCGGGCTGACGCTCCCCGCCGTGGGCTCGACCGTCGCCCAGGCCGACGTCTCCGTCGTCCGGCCGCCGGCGATCAACAAGACGCTGCGCGCCGTCCAGCCCGTCCCGCAGAAGCAACAACAGGTCGCCCAGCAGCTCGCCACGCTCGCCGCGTCGCCGACGCCCGCGCCGCCCGCCGCGCAGGAGGACGCCGTCGTCCGCGCGGCCGCGGTCGCGCCGCCGCCCGATCTGCCGCCCTACCAGGTCTACCAGGTGCAGGACGGCGACACCGTCAGCTCCATCGCCGCGCGCTTCGGCATCGACCCGCAATACATCATCGCCAACAACGCCGAGATCCAGGACTCCGACTTCCTGCAGCTCGGCCAGTCGATCATCATCCCGGCCGGTAACGGCATCCTCCACGAAGTGCGCTACGGCGAGACGCTCAGCGACATCGCCGCGCGCTACGACGTCTCGGTCGATGCCATCACCTCCTTCGCCGCGAACCACATCACCACGCCGGACGACATCACGGAGACGCAGCTCGTCTTCGTCCCCGGTGGCACGCCGCCCGCCCCGCCACCCGCGCCCGAAGCCTCGCCCGCGCCGGAGCCGTCCGATGGCAGCGGCGACGCGGTCGCCACGCCGGTGCCAGGCGGCGGCGACGATGGCGGTGGTGCCGCCGCACCGCCGGCGTCCGGCCCGGCATCCAGCCACGGCCTCATCTGGCCGTTCGTCGGGCCGATCTCCAGCTACTACGGCCCGTCACACCCGCTCGGCATCGACATCGATGGCTACAACGCGCCTGGCGCGCCCATCGTCGCGGCCACCAGCGGCACCGTCGTCTTCGCGGGCGGCAACGCCTGCTGCTCCTACGGCCTCTACGTCGTGGTCATGAGCCCCGACGGCATAGAGACGCTGTACGGCCACCTGAGCTCGATCGAGGTCTCGCAGGGGCAGACGGTGAGCCAGGGCGAAGTCCTCGGCATCATCGGCAGCACCGGCTACTCGACCGGTCGCCACCTCCACTTCGAGGTGATCGACAACGGCGTCCGCGTCAACCCGCTGAACTACCTGCCGTAGCGGCGGCGGCGCCGGCTCGCTTGCCCACGCCCGCATCCGCCCGGCGCGCATACCCGCCCGCGCCACCGGGGTAGCGCGACGACGAGCGCCTGGGGGCCGGGCGCGCTGCCCGAACGTCACGACGCGCGCGCTCCTGTCCTGGGCTGGGTAGGTGATGCCGTCCCGGCGCGCCCGCGCGCCTACGCCGCGTCCTCCCGCTCGATGACGATGTGCATGGCGGCCGCCACGGTCTGCAGCTCGTCGAGCAGGTCCGCGATCTCCACCGTCCCCGCCATCTCCAGCAGCACCTCGCGGTCGTGCGACTCCGCCTGCGTCGCGTGGAACATCGACAACAGCGCGTCGTCCGCGTCCGCCACCGGCTCGTCCGATGCCTCTCCACCCGCCTCGGACGCGACCGCGGCCGTCTCGGCGGGCGCATCCGCTTCCGCCGCCGGTTCGGCCGAGAACACCGCTTCGGTCGGCTCGCCGCCGTCCTCCGCCGCCGGATCCTGCGCCGCCTCGGTCTCGCCGCTCTTCTTCTTCAGCAGTCCCATCGCGCACCTGCCGTCGCGCTCGTGCCAGCGCGCCGTCCTCCACGCGAGTATCGGCGTCCTCGGGGACGTCCCGTAGGGAATTCGCGTACGCCCGGCCGGCGATGGGTGCTAGCCCCTCGCCGCCGCCGCCGCCGCCGCCGCCGCCGCGCGCGCGTCGCGGCGACGCCGGGCCGCGAGCAGCCGCGCTAGAACAGCCCCTGGCGCTGCGCCTTCGACAGCAGCTTGTACAGCTCGTAGAAGTTCGTCACGCCCGACTCGCCCAGCTTCTGCAGCAGCGCGCCGCGGCGGTCCACTTCCTTGTAGATCTCCCGCCGCCGCTTCTCCGAAAGCCCGCGCGCGGGCGCCACCCGCTGCTCCAAGAGGTAGCTGTTGAGGTTCCCCGTGAACTCGAACGTGTCGTCCGTCGGGTTCCACCGGAAGATCTCCACGAACGAGAACGAGTTCTGCACCGGGTCGTAGCCGATGATTTCCGAGATGCTGATCACGCGGCGCGCCATCTTCCCGCTCGGGAGCCGCACCGCGCTCGCGATGATCACCACGTTCAGGTTGTCGACGTACGTCCGCGGCACGTTGATCGGCGAGCCCGTCACGCGTTGGATCAGCTTCTCGACCGTGGCCGCGTGGAACGTCGCGCAGACCGCGTGGCCCGTCATCATCGCCTGAAAGGCGATGTTCCCCTCCTCGCCGCGGATCTCGCCGATGATGATCTCGTTCGGGCGCTGGCGCAGGGCCGCCTTCAGCAGGCTGAACATGTCCACGGCCCCGCCCGACTCGCTCATCGACCCCCGCACCACCTCGCGCGTCCAGTTCGGGTGCGGCACCTGCACTTCGGGCGTGTCCTCGATGCTCACGATCTTCGCCCATGGCGGGATGAACGTCATCAGCGCGTTCATCAGCGTCGTCTTGCCGGACGCCGTCTCGCCGGAGACGAAGAAGTTCATGCCCTCCTCGACCATCAGCGACATGTAGCCCGCCATCTGGTACGTCAGCATGCCTCCCTCGCAGAGGTCGACGATGCTCAGCGGCGTCCCCATGAACTTGCGGATGGTGAAGTTCGAGCCGTTCTTGGACACGTCGCCGCCGTACACGATGTTGATGCGCGAGCCATCCGGGAGCGTCGCGTCGACGATGGGCTGGCGGAACGTCACCGGCTTCTTCATCTTCTCCGCGAGCTTGAGCACGAACTCGTCCAGCTCCTCGTGCTCCTCGAACGTGATGCTGCTCTTCAGCCCCTTGAACACCTTGTGTTCGATGTACACGGGCCCCAGCCCGCTGCAGCTGATGTCCTCGATCCACTCGTCGCTGATCAGCGGCTCCAGCACCCCCATGCCGATCTTGTCGCGGATGACGACGTACTTCACCGCCTCGAGCTCCGCCGCCGTCACCTTGATCGCCCCGCTCCCCGTCTGCGTCTTCGCCCCGAACGGCAGCTTGATGAACCCTGCCTCGCCCGCGCGCACGTTCGGCGCCGCCGCCGCCGCGGCCTCCCGCCGGTCCGTCACCTCGCACGAGTCCTCGATCGCCTTGATGATCACCGCCGTCTTGTCCTCCGGCGTCGTCGCGTCCGCCAGCAGCTCGACGAAGTCCAGGAGGCGGTACTCGATCTCTTCGACCAGGTGCGTGATGCGCTCCGTCGTCGGCTCGATCGCGATGTACCAGTTCCGCGCCTCCGCCGGGTCCGGGAAGATGTGCACGAACGACTGTGGCCCGACCGGATAGATCAGGTTCGGGTCCTTCAGGTCCGACAGCTTGCGGCTGATCTGCGGATAGAACGCCGGCACCCCGAACTCGCCCATCGGCACGCGGTGCAGGTACGCCATCAGGTGCGGCGCCCGCTCCGCCTCCGTCCGCAGGTCCGGCGAGAGCAGGTTGTGGATCGGGCACTGCGCGGCGCCGCCGGCGCCGTGGTCGTCGGCGGCCGGGTCTGCCTCGAACGGGAGCCGCTGCGCCATCCGCCCCTCGCCCTCGCGCCTACGCCTTCGCCGTCGAGACCGGGATGATCCGCATCCCCAGCCCCGGCTCCACGTCGAAGCTGATGATGTTGCCGGTGGACTTCTCGGCGCCGCGCACCTTCGCGACCTCCAGCACCTTCATCAGCGTGTCGCGCATCTCCTCGACGCGCAGCTTCAGGTGCGCGTCGCACAGCGACCGCATCCGCATGAACATCGCCTCCTCGAACGCGTGCGAGTGCAGCGTGAAGAAGATGGTCATGTTCTGGTCGCAGTACTCCTTCACCGCCGTCAGGAACGTCAGCGTCGCCGACTCCGGCACCTGCGACACGAACGACGTCAGCGAGTCGATGAAGATCACGTCGTAGCGCCCCTGCAGGCGGCCCAGGTGCTCCAGCATCTTGTCGAACGCCGTCGTCGCCGCCTCCGGCGTCATCGCCGCCGGCATGGTGTAGACGTTTAGCGCGCCCAGCAGGAAGAAGTCGGTGATGTCCAGCGCCAGGCTCTGCATCTGCCGGAAGAGGCTGCGCGACGTGTTCTCCGTCGTGTAGGTCGCGCAGCGGAAGCCGCCGTTCAACGCACCGTGCATCAGCTGCTGCGTGACGACGCTCTTCCCCGCGTTCGACTGCCCCTCGATGAGGATCAGCGATCCCTCCGGGATGCCGCCGCCCATCTTCTTGTCGATCTCGGTGCTGCCGGTCGAGATGACGCGGCGCTTCCCCTCGTATACCGCTGTCGCCACGCGTCCTCCCCGATGTCCGCCCGGGCGTCTCGGCCCCGGCGGGCTGCCTCCCTGCGCCGCGCACCGCTCCTGGGTACGGCGAACCGGCCCCCGGCCGGGGAAGTCCTGTACTCCCACTTCTTTATCGGCGGCGGCGCGCCGCGATTTAGGTTCAGGCCGCGTCCCGCGCCGCCGCGAGCCCCCGCTCCGACTTCCAGCCTCCAGCTTCCCGCCTGCAGCCTCCGCCGCGACCACCCGGCGATACCCGTAGGGACCACCCCCAGTCGCCACTCCGCGCCCGGTCAAGCCTCCAGCTTCCAGGCTCCAGCTACTGCTCGGATCATTCCGCGACCGACTACGCCAGCCTCCGCAGTCCCGGCGCCCTTACGGTCGGCGGCCCCCCTTGGGCCGTGCGGGTGCAAACCTTAGACTCCCGCCCATGGCCCATCCCCTCGCCGAAGCGCTCTTCGCCCCGCGTAGCGTCGCCGTCGTCGGCGCGTCGTCGAACGTCGACAGCCCGGGGCACGACTACGTCCGCGCCCTCCAGGTCGCCGGCTTCCGGGGCGGCATCTACCCCATCAACCCCCGCGCGCCCGAGATCGCCGGCCTCACCGCCTACCCCTCCCTCTCCGCCGTGCCGGGCGACGTCGACTACGTGATCTCCTGCATCCCGGCGGACGGCGTCCTTCCGCTAATCGACGAGGCGCGCGCGAAGCACGTCCGCACGCTGCACCTCTTCACCGGCCGCTTTGGCGAGACCGGCGACCCGCGCGCCGCCGCGCTCGAGCGCCGGGTGCAGCAGCAGGCGGCCGATGCGGGCCTGCGGCTCATCGGCCCGAACTGCATGGGCGTGTTCGACGCGCGCAGCGGCATGTCGTTCCGCCCCGATTTGCCGGTGGAGCCGGGGGACGTCGCGTTCATCTCGCAGAGCGGCAACAACTCGGTGGAATTGATGCTGCACGGCGCCGCCCGCGGCCTGCGCTTCAGCAAGGTCGTCAGCTACGGCAATGCCCTCGACCTCACCGAATCCGACTTCCTCGAGGTCCTCGCGGAGGACCCCGACACGCGCGTCGTCGGCGCCTACATCGAGGGCACGGCGGACGGCCGCCGCCTCTTCGCTGCGCTCCGCCGCTGCGCCGAAGCGAAGCCGGTCGTCGTGCTGAAGGGCGGCCGCACGGGCTCCGGCTCGCGCACCGCCGCCTCGCACACGGCCGCGCTCGCCGGCCGCCGTCAGGTCTGGAGCGCCGCTCTCCGCCAGGCGGGCGCGGTCGAGGTCGACACCTTCGACGAGCTGATCGACATGCTCGTCGCGTTCGCGTTCTTCCGCGGCGAAGGCGGGCGCCGCGCCGGCGTCGTCGGCGGCGGCGGCGGCCGCGCGGTGCAGTCCGCCGACGTCTGCGAGGAGGCGGGCCTCGAGCTGCCGCGCTTGCCCGACGACGTGCGCGGGCTCCTGCGCGACAACGCGCCCGAGCTCGCCGCCTGGGTCGACAACCCCGTCGACCAGTCGATCCTTGCCGGCAGCGGCGTCTCCGGCGCGCGCGTGCTCGAAGCCATGCTCGACAGCGACGCGTACGACGTCTTCATCGCCAACGTCGGCGAGGACTGGGTGCTCGGCCGCCCTGACGCGATCGACCGCATGGCGCACCTCGTCGACCGCTTCGCCGGCATCGGCCGCCGCGCGCAGAAGCCGATGGCGTTCGTGCTCGGCCCCGCCGACTCACCGGACGAGACGAAGTGGCGCGCCGTCGAGGGCGGGCGCCAGCGGCTCACCGACGCGCGCCTCGCCGTCTACCCGAGCGTCGACCGCGCCGCGCGCGCGCTCGCCCGCTACGTGGAGCGCGCCGAGGACCGCACCTAGCGCAACGCAACCAGGTCGACGGCCTCGCCGCCGTCCTTCACGGCGACGAGATGCGCAACCGCGGATCGCTGCATGCGCCCGCCCGCCTCGATGCGCGGCCGAATCGCCGCTTCGAACCGCGCGCGCTCGTCGTCGCTGAACACGCGCTCCATCGCCTCCGCCAGGGACGGGATGTTCGGGTTGCCGGCGACGTTCAGCGCCATCTCCCACGGCACCGGCTGCGACGGCATCACGCACATGCTCCGGTCGAGCCGGATCTGCCGGAAGCCGGCGACCTTGCACGCGCGCAGCAGTTCGCGCTCGTCGAAGTCGAGCATCGGGTCGGTGTCGAGCGGCCGCGAGCTCGCGATGGAACCCGCACGGTGTTCCGATACTCTTCCCCCATCCAAGATCGCGCGCGCATGAGTCGAGGAGCACGCACATGAAGGAATTCAAGGGCCGCGTGGCCGTCGTCACGGGCGCCGCCAGCGGCATCGGCCGCGGGCTCGCCGAGCGCTTCGCCGCCGCAGGCATGCGCGTGGTCCTCGCCGATGTCGAGGCGCCGGCGCTCGAAGCGACCGAGCGCAACCTGCGCGCCGCCGGCGCCGACGTGCTCGCCGTGCGCACGGACGTCTCGAAGGCCGCGGACGTGCGCGCGCTCGCCGATGCGACAGTCGAGCGCTACGGCGGCGTGCACGTCCTCTGCAACAACGCCGGTGTCGGCGCCGGCGGCACGTCGTGGGACGCTTCGCTCGAGGACTGGCAGTGGGTGCTCGGCGTCAACCTCTGGGGCGTGATCCACGGTGTGCGGACCTTCGTGCCGATCATGCTCGCGCGCGGTGAGGAAGGGCACATCGTCAACACCGCGTCGCTCGCGGGCCTCCTCCAGGGCGCCGGCGCCGCCGCGTATACGACGAGCAAGTTCGGCGTCGTCGGGTTCAGCGGAGCGCTGTACCACGAGCTGCGCATGGCCGCGGGCGACCGCATCGGCGTCTCCGTGCTTTGCCCCGCCGCCACGGCGACCAACATCGTCGACTCCGGGCGGAACCGCCCCGGTGGCCCGCCCCCGCCCCCGCCGCCCGGCTCGCCCGAAGCGATCGGCTGGGAGATGGTGCGCCAGGCGCTCGCCGCCGGCCTCACCCCCGCGCAGGTCGCCGATCAAGTCTTCGACGCCGTCCGCGAGCGCCGCTTCTACATCCTCACGCACCCGGAGCACAACGCGGTCATCGCGCGTCATGCGCAATCGGTCCTCGCCGGCGGCCCGCCCGTCTCGCTCCTTCCCGGCGCATGAACGCTCGCCCCAACCGACGCGCCCCAGACCTCCAACCCCGATCACCAACCACCAACACCAGTCCCCCAATCCCCGCGCATCCCGTATCCTCCCGCCATGGCCACGACCGCACGCCTGCTCGATGAGCCCGAGCTCACCGCACCCGTCGACCTTTGCGGGCGCGATGGCAAGCTCAACCGCGCCGCCGTCGGCTGGTCGCGTCACCCGCTGCACCGCTGCAACCTGCCGCCGTCGCTCGGGCGCAAGAAGAAGTGGAACTACTGGGCCGTCACCAGCGGCGACTTCTTCTTCTCGGCGACCATCGCCGATGTCGAGCGCCTGCAGCTCGGCGGCTGCTACCTCTACGACCGCCGCAGCGGGCTGCACCTCGACAAGACCGTCACCGTCGCGCCCGGCACCATCGCCATCCCGGAGACCGTCGCCGGCGACATGGTGATCGACCACCCGCAGATGCACGTCGCGCTCACCGATGCGGGCGCTGGCACGCGCATCCGCGTGGAGGCCGGCGACTTCTGCGGCCGCGCCCTCTCCGCGGAGATCGTCGTGCAGCGTCCCGCCGGCCACGAGACGCTGAACGTCGTCATCCCCTGGACCGACGTGCAGTTCCAGTACACCTCGAAGCAGAACACGCTGCCCGCGACGGGGTACGTGCGCCTCGGCGACGAGCGCCACGACTTTGCTCCGCCGTCCTCGTACGGTTGCCTCGACTACGGGCGCGGCGTCTGGCCGGAGCACACCCGCTGGAACTGGGGCGCGGCATCGGGCGTGCAGTCGGGCCGTGTCGTCGGGCTCAACCTCGGCGGACAGTGGACGGATGGCACGGGCATGACCGAGAACGGCATCTGTATCGACGGCCGCCTGACGAAGATCAGCGAGGACCTCGTCTTCGAATACGACCGCGGCGCGATGATGCGCCCGTGGCGCGTGCGCACCGCCGCGACGGACCGCATCGACCTGCGCTTCGACCCGGAGTTCGAACGCGTCTCCGAGAGCGGCCGGCGTGACGCATGGTTCACCAGCGCGCACCAGATGTTCGGCACCTACTCCGGCCGCATTACGCCGGACGGTGGAGGCCCGATCGAGATCGCGGACCTCTTCGGCTGGATCGAAGACCACGAAGCACGCTGGTAGCTCGCGGCGCTCGCTGGTCGATGGTCACAGGACTCAGGGCACCGGTGTAACTCTTCGATCGCCGGTCGGGTGAACTGCGCCCGGCCGGGAACAGCCCGGCCCGCGCGCAGGCGCCACACCTCCGCGCCGCGCTCCCCCGAGCTGCGCAAGCTGCGGAAGATCCCGTCCCGCCAGGCGCGTGATCACGGTCGGCCGATTCGCACGATACCGGCGCGTCGGCACGTGCTCTCGAATGCCACGCAAACGCAACTGCCCGAGCCTGCGCGATCCCGGCATATGCGCCGATTTCGATCATGGGGAGTAGTCAGGGGTCTCGTGCCTCAGCGTGTCTCGTATCGCCAGCCCGCGTATGCGCGCGCCCGCGGCCGCAACGGCAACTTCGTCCCGCGCGTCCTGGAGTACGAGTTCTCACGCCACGCCGATGGCACGCCGCTCATCACCATCCGCGTCTACTCCCGCCGCGTCGCCGGCGCCGCCCCCCTCGAGCTCACCATGGCGATCAGCGAGTGGGAGCGCCACGCGCTCGCCATCCAGCTCGCCGCTAACGAAGAACGCCGCAGGCAGCGCGACAAGGACAATCTTTCGCGCAGGCCGTAACGCCGCGCACCCTCTTCCGGTTTTCCTTCGTAGAAGGCAGGCACACATGCCGCACGAGGGCGCACCGGGGGAGCTGGCACGCGCGCGCCTGGACCTCCCCGTTTCACGCAGATCGCACACCGCTCCGACGCCGCCCCTGCGCGCCGTCGAAGCCACGATCCACGCCGGCGATGGCGGCTCGCTCATGGTCACGCTCCGCGCCGAACCGGCGTCCGACGCCTGGACCCTGCCGCTGCTCGCCTGGCTCCAGTTCCTCTCCCGCCTCGAGGACGCCGCCGCTGAGGTATTGACATCCTCGATCGCCGGCACCCTCAATTCCTGAATTCGCGCCCCTACCCCGTGATATCCCGATTGATCCCCTTATGTGATGCTCCCTACGATACCGCCACCTTTCCGGGGGGAGCTATGTCCGCACGAAAGACTGCAAAGGCCGGGATCGTCGCGCTGGAGCGCATGTACGGGACCTGTCCCGTCGTCACGTTCTCCTTCCCCGTGCGCGGCGTCGGCGAGGCGATGCTCATCACGCTCACCCTCTGCGAGTGGAAGCGCATCGCCGCCGAGATCGCCGAAGCCTCGGCCGCGATCGGCGCCTAGCGCCCGCACATGCAGCGCGCGCACGCGCGACGCAGGCCCGAATGCATCGCGCCCTTCGTGCAACGCCACGTCGGGCATCCGGCGCGGACACCGGTTCCCCGGAGCGCCCGCGACTGCGGGTCCGGTGGTGTCCCGCCTCCCGCTCGCTCCGTGCCCGGGACGGCACCACGGCGCGCGCCGCCGCCTGTCGCCCGCGCCGCCGCGCCCTGCTACGCTGGGCGCCGGCCCCACCGCGGCAGGAGTGCACAACCATGGCGCTCGCATCGGAAGCCCGCACGGACGCCGCCGAGCGGCGCATCGACGCCCTCCTCGCGCAGCTCACGCTCGAGGAGAAGGCCTCGATGACGGCCGGCGCCGGCGCATGGTGGACCACCCCCGTCGAGCGCCTCGGCATCCCCTCCCTCAAGCTCACCGATGGCCCGTCCGGCGCCCGCGGCGAGGCGCGCGGCGGCGTCACCTCCGCCGCCTTCCCGGTCGGCGTCGCCCTCGCCGCGACCTGGGACCCGGAGTTGATCGAGGCCGTTGGCGCCGCCCTGGGCGAAGAGGCGAAGAGCAAGGGCGCGCAGGTGCTCCTCGGCCCGACGGTCAACATCCAGCGCACGCCGATCGGCGGCCGCAACTTCGAGTGCTACTCCGAGGACCCGCACCTCAGCGGCCGCATCGCGACCGCGTTCGTGCGCGGCGTGCAGTCGCGCGGCGTCGCCGCCTGCCTCAAGCACTTCGCCTGCAACGACACCGAGTTCCAGCGCATGTCCGTCAGCTCCGAGGTCGGCGAGCGCGCGCTGCGCGAGATCTACCTGCGCCCGTTCGAGATGGCGGTCGGCGAGGCGGACGCCTGGTGCGTGATGTCGGCGTACAACCGCGTCAACGGCCGCTTCGCCGGCTCCCACCATCGCCTGCTCACGGAGACCCTGCGCGGCGAGTGGGGCTTCCGCGGCCTGGTGATGTCGGACTGGGGCGCCGCCACGGACGGCACGGCCGCGGCCGCGAACGCCGGCCTCGACCTCGAGATGCCGGGGCCCGGACGCTACCTCGGCGCGCACCTGCTCGCCGCCGTGCGCGCGGGCGATGTCCCCGAGCGCGCGCTCGATGACGCCGCCCGTCGCCTGCTCCGCCTGCTCGTCCGCACCGGCCGCCTCGATGACCCGCAAGGGCGCGACGAGATCGCGGACGACCGCCCGGAACACCGCGCGCTCGCGCGTCGCGCCGCCGCCGCGGGCATGGTGCTGCTGAAGAACGAGCACGCGATCCTGCCGCTCGACCGCGCGCGCCTCCGCACCCTCGCCGTCATCGGCCCGAACGCCGCCGCCGGCGTCATCATGGGCGGCGGCAGCTCGCAGGTCGCGCCGCACTACGTCGTGCACCCCCTCGACGCGCTGCGCGCGCGCTGCGGCCATGCCGTGACGGTCGTGTACGAGCAGGGCTGCCGCAACGCGAAGTTCGCTCCGGAGATCGACCCCGCGCGGTACGGCGCCACACCGGACAACGAACGCCCGGTGCTCGTCGAGTATTTCGACGGCCCGGACTGCACCGGCGGTCCCGTATACGCGCGCGACGTCCGCCGCATCGGCGCGGTCCTCCGCGCGATGCTCCCCGGCGTCGCCGACCAGCAACGCTTCTCTTGCCGCTGGACCGCCACCTTCACGCCGCAGGAGGACGGCGCGCACACCTTCGGCCTCGCCGCCGTCGGCCGCGCCCGCCTTCTGGTCGATGGCGTGCAGGTCATCGACAACTGGTCGGCGCCCGCGCCCGGCGAGTGGCTCTTCGGCTATGCGTCGGCCGAGCGCACCGCCGCGCTCGAGCTGCAGGCCGGGCGCGCCTACCGCGTCGTCGTCGAGTACGGCCGCAACGCTGCGCCCGGCCCGGCCGGCGTGCGCTTCGGCATGGAGCCCCCTGGCGGCGCCGATGACCTCATCGACCGCGCGGTGTCCGCCGCCGGTGCGGCCGATGCGGCCGTACTCGTCGCCGGCACGACGGGGGAGTGGGAGACCGAGGGCTACGATCGCCGCGACATGAGACTGCCGCGCCGCCAGGACGAGCTGATCGAGCGCGTCGCGCGGGCCAACCCCCACACGGTCGTCGTGATCAACGCCGGCAGCCCCGTCTGCATGGACTGGCTCGCCGACGTCCCCGCCGTGCTCGTCTCATGGTTCCCCGGCCAGGAGTTCGGCAACGCCCTCGCCGACGTGCTGTTCGGTGAGGTCAGCCCGTCCGGGAGGTTGCCACTCACGTTCCCGAAGCGCATCGAGGACACACCGGCGTTCCCGCATTATCCCGGCGCCGACGGGCGCATGCCCTACGGCGAGGACATCTTCGTCGGCTACCGCGGTTACGACGCGCGCGGCGTCGAGCCGTTGTTCCCCTTCGGGCACGGCCTCTCGTACACCTGCTTCGAGTACGGGGAGCCGCGCGTGAGCGTCACGGACGGCGGCGCCGTCGCCGTCGAGGTCGACGTCACGAACACCGGCGCCCGGGCCGGCGCCGAGGTCGTGCAGTGCTACGTGCGCGACCTCGAGTCGAGCCTGCCGCGCCCGGCCCAGGAGCTGAAGGGCTTCCGCAAGCTCGCCCTCACCCCCGGCGAGACGGCCACCGCGCGCATCGCGCTCGACCGCCGCGCGTTCGCGTTCTACGACCCGGATCGTGCGGACTGGGTGCTCGAGCCCGGCGAGTTCGAGCTGCTCATCGGCGCGTCGTCGCGCGACATCCGCCGCACGGCGCGCCTCACGCTGCCAGCCGGATAGCGCCGCGCCCTACGGCGCGCCCAGCACCTCGGCGTTGTGCTCACCCAGCGTCGGCGCCGCGCGCGTGACCTCCGGCCGCCGCCCGTCGATTCGGAACGGCGCCGCCCCGACGGCATGCCGGCCGCTGTGCCGTCGCTCCAGCTCAAGCCAGAAGCCCGTCGCGCGCAGGTGCGCGTCCGCGCCGAGCTCGTGCGTCGGCTGCACCGGCGCGGCGGCGATGCCCGCCCGCTGCAGCGCTTCCGCGCCCTCGCGCGCGCCCCGTGCCCGCGCCCACGCATCGAGGCCGTCGCTCCCGGTGAGCGCCGCGACCGTCGGCTCCTGTCCCGCGCGCACCACGACCGCGAGCCACGCATCATCCCCGGCCGCGCGCACGACGCGGCAGTCGACGCCGCGCCGTCGATTGCCGGTGCGCGGCAGCGGCGCGCCCAGCACCTGCTCGCCGATGATCGCGTCGGCGCCTGCCTGGAACAGGCACTGCGCCTGCGCCAGGTCGATCGCCACGCCGGCGCCCCGCCGCCGCAGGTGCAAGCCCGCGAGCGTCGCGGTCACCGCGAACACCCCCGCGATCGCATCGCCCAGCGCCGCGTGTTGCAGGCACGGCGGCCAGTCCTCCTCGCCGTTCACGAACGGCAAACCGGACGCCTGCTCCACCGTCGACCCGTAGGCGCGGATCGCGCTCATCGGGCCCTCGCCCCCGAACGCCGGCATGCTCACGGAGACGATGTCCGGCCGCAGCCGCAGGTGCTCCTCCTGCCCCAGCCCGAGCCTGCGCATCACCCCAGCCGCATAGTTCTCGATCACCACGTCCGCCGTCGCGATCAGCCGCCGCGCCGCGCGCGCGCCCGACGGCGTCGCCAGGTCCACGTCCACGCCGCGTTTGCTGCGGTTGAGCGTGTTGAAGTTCGGCTGCAGCTCGCGCAGCGGCGGGTCGCCGCCGCGGTCGCCCTCCCAGCCGCGGTACCAGTCCGGGTGCCCGTCCGACTCCACCTTGATCACGTCCGCGCCCAGGTCCGCGAGCGTGCGCGCCGCCAGCGGCCCCGCCCAGCCCATCGAGAAGTCGATCACCCGCACGCCCGCGAGCGGCGCCAGCGCATCTCCGCCACTCTCGTCGATCTCGCGGCGGGCGCCCGCCTCCGCTGCGTGTGCCGAAGCGAGGAACGGCAGCGTTGGCACCAGCACTCCCGTCTCGTCGATCGGCGCGAAGGCGCCGCGCGCCGCCCAGTGCGCCACCTGCGGCAGCTCGGACGGCCGCGGAAGCGCGACGATGGGGATCCGCCGCGCCACGCCCTCCGCGACCCACTCGGCCGCGGTGCGCTGTGCGAACGCGGGCACGAGCGCCGCATCGATCTCGTCGGCGCGGAACAGCCGCCGCACCGCGCTCCGGTACGCCGGTTCCGCCGCGAGCGCCGGCGCGCCGATCGCCTCGCACATCGCCCGCCACTGCGCGGGCGTCAGGCACGTCACGCCGATCCAGCCGTCGCGCGCCCGGTAGTTGCTGCACGGGTACGTCGGCACGAAGCGGTTCACGCTCACGCGCGGCGTCGTCGCCCGCGGGTTCGCCATCGCGCTCACCGCCCCCACCTCGCTCAGGCACAGCGCCGCCTCGAGCACGCTCACGTCGATGCGGCGCGGCCGTCGCGCGCGCGGTTGCAGGAGCGCCGCCAGCGCGACGTTCGCCGCCTGCGCCCCGGCGAGGATCTGCGGCGCATAGCCCTGCGCCAGCACCGGCGGCCCCTCCGCGGGCCCGAACGCGTATGCGACGCCGCTCAGCGCCCGGATGATCTCGTCGCTTGCCTGCCAGCCCGCGTACGGCCCATCGTCCCCGAACCACGTGATGACGACGTGCACGGCGCCGGCCGCGTCTCCCGGCGGGCCGCCGATCGCCAGGTCGCATCCCTCGTCGGCGCCGGTCTCCGCGATGATGCACTTCCCCGCGTCGAGCCAGCGACCGTACGCCACCCCCGCCTCCGGGGACGCCCCGAGGCCCGTGTCGTCGGGGGTCACTTCGCGCACCGCCACCACGTCCGCGCCGAGCGCCGCCAACAGGTGCCCGCAGTACCGCGCGGCAACGCTCGTGTCCCGTTCCACGACCCGGAAGCCCGCGAGCGCCCCATCAGCCGTCACGTCGCTGCACTCCACCCGATTCGGCGCCCGGTCGCGTTCCCCGCGCTCTCGCCGCGCTGCCTCACCGCCGCCGCCGGGCGAGCAGCACCGGGATCCGGCGCGATGTCCGCTGCTGGTAGGCCTCGTACGGCGGATACGCCGCGACCGCCCGCCTCCACCATGTCTCCCGCTCGTCGCCGTCCAGCTCGCGCACCTCCGCATCGAACGGCTCCGGCCCGTCCTGCACCATCACCGCGCGCGGGTCCGCGACGATGTTGCGGTACCACGAGGGGTGGCGGGGCGCGCCGCCGACCGACGCGACCAGCGCGTATTCGCCGCCATGCTCCACGCGCATCAACGGCGTCTTGCGCAGCTTCCCCGTCTTCCGCCCGCGCGTCGTGACGATGATCACCGGCAGCCCCGTCTCCCGCAGCGTGTTCGCCCGCTCCCCGCCCGATGCCTCGTATTCGGCGACCTGCTTGCGCACCCATCCGACGGGGCTTGGCGCGTATTCCCCTTCCAGCGGCATTGCACCTCCTTCGCCCGCGCCTGCGCCCGCACGGCGCGGACCGGCGGCCGTCGAGATCACCCCGGGGCGAAGCGAGGCATCGCTGCCGCCTCGCGCCGCCCGCCGGCAGTCAGGTCACTGCGCAGTCGTCGCGCCCGGCGCGCCGGGCGACATTCTGACGTACCGCCGCCCGCGGCCATACCATCCGCCATCCGGCCAGGTACGCCAAACTGGCTTGATCTATCGAACTGTCTTGATGTATTGTCGCGCCATGACCGCCGCGCCCCCACGCCAGCCGGCGAACGCCCCGCCTCCGCCGTTCCTCCGGCTCGCCGCGCATCCCCTGCGCTGGCAGCTCCTGCGCGAGCTCGCCCGCAGCGACCGCCAGGTCCGCGAGCTCACGACGGCGGTCGCCGCATCGCAGAACCTCGTCTCCTACCACCTCGCCCGCCTGCGCGCCGGCCGCCTCGTCTCCATGCGCCGCAGCTCCGCCGACGCCCGCGACGCCTACTACCGCATCGACCTCGCCCGCTGCCGTGACCTGCTCGCCGCGGCCGGCGGCGCGCTGCACCCCGGCCTCGCGCTCGCCCCGCCGGCGCCCGCCGGCGCCGCCGCACCGTCCAGGCGTCGTCCCCGCGTCCTCTTCCTCTGCACGGGCAACAGCACCCGCTCGCAGCTCGCCGAAGCGCTGTTGCGGCGGCTCGCCGCCGGCAGCGTCGACGTCCACAGCGCCGGCAGCCACCCGCGCGCCGTCCACCCGAACGCCGTGCGCGTCATGCACGAGCGCGGCATCGATATCAGCGCCCGGCGCGCCAAGCCGCTCGCCCGCTTCGCCCGCCGCCGCTTCGACTACGTCATCACGCTCTGCGACCGCGTGCGCGAGGTCTGCCCCGACTTCCCTGGCGGCCCTGAGCGCATCCACTGGAGCGTCGCCGACCCCGCGTTCGAGGGCGACACCGATGACGAGAGCTACCCCGCGTTCCAGCGCACCGCCGATGAGATCGAGGACCGCGTCCGCTTCCTGCTCCACCTGATCCACCAGCAGCCGCACCGGAGGTAACACGATGCCCATCACCAACGACACCGTCAGCGTACGCTACATGGTCGATGACGTCCCCCGCGCCGTCGACTTCTACACCAGGCACTTCGGCTTCACCGTGGGCGTCAACTCGCCCGCCTTCGCCGATGTCTATCGTGGCAACCTGCGGCTGCTCCTCAGCGGCCCGCAGAGCTCCGCCGGCCGGCCGATGCCCGACGGCGCCAGGCCCGCCCCCGGCGGCTGGAACCGCATCCACTTCGTCGTCGATGACATCGCCGCCGAAGTCGCGCGTCTGCGCGGCGAGGGCGTGCGCTTCCGCAACGACATCATCAGCGGCCCCGGCGGCCAGCAGATCCTGCTCGAAGACCCCGCCGGCAACCCCGTCGAGCTCTTCCAGCCCGCCGCCCGCTGACTCGCGCAGTCAGTCTATGAAGACGGTCGACGCACCGTCGTCCGCATGCTGATAGTCGTACCGTGAAGGTTCACAGCGCCAGGGACCGTCAGACTAACGTTGAAATGAAACGCGTCGGCAATGGCTCCGAGCCCGTTGGCCTGTTCCGCTCCGCTCCTTGTAACGACCGGCACATCGAACGCTCTGAGCCATGGGGCGATTATGACGTTGAGCGCCACTGTATGCCGCGGGGCCGGCGGCTAGGAGCTGGCACCCCCGGCAGGATTCGAACCTGCGACCATCGGATTAGAAGGCTCGCAGGCAGTTGTTGTGTCTGCCGGACACCAAAGCGATGTCGGAGACCGCCCATCCTCCGAGACTAAACCCGAACAAGAAGTCGACATCAGGGTGACGCGCGACCAGTTGATCGACTTGTCCACCCAGATCAATCCATCTGACTCTTTCCAATCCTCGAACGGCTCGGCGAAGCTATCTCGCACGGGATCTGTGTTGATGAATCCGATCCCAAAGGCGGATAGAGTTCTGTCTGCGCTCCAGCCCAGCCCCGAACCCATCAGCGCGTACTTCAGCATTAAGAACGCATCTCCTAAGCTGAACTTCCCGAAGGAGATGTGCTTTGTCTGCCAGTAATTCCAAGGCGCACGTCAGGGACGGTGAAGTGCGGGGCAACAGACGCCTAGTGGAAGCCGCCCGGCAGGTTCTCGCGCACGTCTCTACAGCCCGGACCTGCGTCAGTGACTATGAGGGGTTCATTCTGCTTCACTTCGTCCCAGTCGCATTCGGCGGAATCAACTAGAATCCCTCCTGGTGGCCCCCACCGCCGGAAAAGCAGTCCGGCATAGAGGGTGGTCCTAGAGTGTGGCGGGATTTCCCGCCGGATCCTAGTATCCACCGCGATCGTGACCGTATGACTACTTTCGTTGCGGATCTCCAATGTCGCGTTGGTCGGGACGAGGAAGAAGGCAGCCATTCCTGCTATCAGCAGAATGCCTACGAGCGCCAAGGGCCATCTTAGTCGGCGCATCAAGGGAGTGACGCCAGGTACAACAGCGCCGCCATAGTTCAACGCGAGTTGCGTTGCCGGTGCACTACTGGATCGACGAGACGAAGGCGTCGAAAGCCGCTCGACCGATGCGGTCGGTGGTTCTCACAATACACCAGACCGCAACGCCATCGACCGTCCCGCAGTGGAAGCTAAACTCGAACCCCCCTTGACTATGAGTAAAGAAGCCGTCGCGCTGTCCAATCCTCATCGGGGTGCCATACGACAGGACAACCTCGCCACTTGTGCCGTCTTTCCGGTCCCAGTCGTACGCGGGACCAACGGTGAGCCCGATGGAGGTCGGTGCCTTCGGGACGTACGTGTACTGCGACTCCGCGGTGGGCCGCCGTTCGCCGGAGAACCACCGCAAGATGGTCCTATTAGACGCGCGCGGGTACGAGCCGTCCGGTTGGGGAATGCGGAACCCTGCGACCTGTTCAGCCTCCGTGACACTGGTGAAGTCCTTGTCGGTGAAGCTATTGAAGAACTCATTCGCCCGCTGAGCTTGGGACTCCTGGGTACCTGTTGGGGTCCCCGAATCCGAAACCGACACGCGCACTCGGCACGCAGAGATGGCGAGCACCAGGAGGATAATCAGAAGCATAGGCGTCGCTAATCTCGTCATGGATGCTCACCTCGATCCTTGGCTGCGAGCGCATCAAAGACATCGCTCGCTCGGGCGTTATTCACGCAGTGACCTTGACCTCCAACGTGGATGGCACAGCTCGCCCCCCGCTCAAGAAGCTAAACGTGCCTGCGTACTTCGAATGCGCCTCAGCAGCAGGATTGACCGAAAGGTCAAACACTGTGAGGGAATGGCACCCTAAGAAGCGAATGCACGCCCCTACGCCGATGTGGATATTCGGTAGAGAATCCAGGAAGAACGGCA
>DASRHM010000109.1:0-8208 GCA_035650575.1 Dehalococcoidia bacterium
AGATCGCCCGGGAACGCGCCACCGCACCGGCGCTCGCGCGCAGCATCGACTGGCCGCTCGCCGCGCGCACCGCCGCCGCCGTCGTCGCGGCCTCCTACGTCGGCTACTTCCTCTTCACCGGCATGCCGCAGCTCACGCTGCAGGTGTTCCCGCGCACGCTCGTCGTGCACGTCATGGTCGGTGCCGTCGCGGTCGCGTATCTCGCGTACCTCGCCGCCTCGCGGCGCCTCCCGGGCGGCACGCTGCTCGACCTCGGGGTGCTCGCCTTCGTCGCCGCCTACGCCATCGCCGCCGCGACCTCCGTCAGCTGGCGCGTCAGCATCGAAGCGACGCTCCAGATCGCCGCCGCACTGATGATCTTCTATGCCCTCGCCGACCTGCCACTGCTCAGCGCCGATGGCCTGCGCCGCGGTGTCCTGTTGCTGGGGCTGGCGCTCGCCGTCTACGCGCTCTGGGTCGTCGGCAACGACTACGCGGACTACCTGCGCCTGACCCGCAGCGTCGAGGGGCTCGACCCCGGGAACATCTTCCCGCCCACCGTCCCGCGCGTCCACGATGTCAGCGACCACACGAACGTGCTGGCGATGCTGCTCGCGCTGTTCATGCCGTTCTTCGCGCTCGCCGCCTGGCGCCCGTCCGGCCCGTGGGAGCGCGCGGCCGGCATCGCTGCCCTCGCCTGCGGCGCGATGGCGCTCTTCCTGACGCTCTCGCGCGGCGGCTGGGCCGGCGCCGGAGCCGGCCTCGTCCTGGCGGCCGCGGGCTGGTGGACGACGCTGCGCGTCGCGGAGCGCGAGGCCGCGGGCAGCGCCTGGTCCTGGCGCTCCCTCGTGCCCGCGGGACTCAGCCCGACGGCCCTCGCCGCGATCGGCGGCGCCATCGCGCTCGCAGTGTTCGGCGTGCTCGCGTTCCTCTCGAAGTCATCGGCGCGGCCCGGCTGGCTCTTCCGCAGCTCGCTCTCGCCGCGCGAGGACGCATGGAAGGCGGCATGGCACATCTTCACCGACAACCCGCTCACCGGCGCCGGACCCGGCACGTTCGGGCTGCTCTACCCGCAGTACAGCGGCAAGTTTGCCGTCCACACGCAGCACGCCCACAACGGCTTCCTGCAGGTCGCCGATGACGCCGGCCTGCTCGGACTGCTCGGCCTCGCCGCGCTGGCGGGCGCGTCCGCCTGGCTCCTCTGGCGCACCTGGCGCGATGGCGCGCTGCTCCGGCGCCTTCTCGCCGTGACCGTGGCGGCGGGGCTGCTCGGGTTCGCCGTGCACAACGTCGTCGATGCGGGGAACATCTGGAAGGCGCCGGGCTTCGCGCTCGCGATCGTCGGCGCGCTGCTCGTGCGCACCTACCGTGAGTCGCACGCCACGGCGCCCGCGCGCGCGCTGCCCGGCTGGGCATGGGCTGGCGGGCTGGCTGCCCGCACGGTGCTCGCGGCGCTCGTCGTGGTGCCACTGCTCGGGTGGTACCGCATCGACCGCGCGCACCATTCCTACTGGCTGGCGATGGACGCATTCCCCCGCCGCGGCGACCCCGCCCACCCGGACGCGCTGCGCACGGCGCTGCGCGATATGCAGGACGCCGTCGACCGGGACTCGAGCATGATGGTGTACCAGCTCCAGCTCGGGCAGATGCAGGCGACGGTGTACGCGGAGGCGCAGGAGAAGGACCGCGTGCTCATCGACAACGCCGTCGCCCACCTGCAGCGCGCCGTCGCGCTCGACGAGCGCAGCGACATCGCGCATGCCGACCTCGCGCGCGCCTACCAGCTCGCCGGGGACGACACGCGCGCCGCGGACGAAGCCGCGAAGGTGCGGGTGATCGCCCGCGACCACATGCAGCCCGTCCTCGCGGCGGGCGAGGTGTACGAGGACCTCGGCCGCACGGACGATGCGATCGCGACGTACGCGCAGGCCCTGTCGATCGACGCAGGGCTCTCCACGTCCACCTTCTGGCAGGAGACCGGCTTCCGCCGCGCCCACTTCGACGACGTGCTCGCGCGCTCCGCGATCGCCGTGAACGGCTGCACGCACGGGTCGTACCTGGTCGAGGCGCACCGCTTCGACCCGCGCACGTCGCTCGCGGCCCTCGCGCAGGACGCCGAGGCGTGCAAGTTCCTCGTCTTCAGCCGGCCCGATGACCTGGTGCTGCGCGTCGCGTACGCGCGCATCCTCATGCAGCAGGGCGAGCGCGACGACGCGCTGGGGCACCTGCTGACGGCCGAGAAGCGCCAACCGGACTTCGGGCCCGTGCACACGGAGCTGGGCCGCTGGTACGCGGACGCCGGCGACCTCGACGCCGCCCGGCACGAGTGGGTACGCGGCTCCGAGCTGGACCAGCCGGAGTCCGTGCTCCTCCTCGGCGACTCGTACCCCGCCGGGCAGGTGCCGAAGCAAGTGCGCGACCGCCTGCAGGAGCTGGTCGATGACGGCGGCGGCACCCGGATCCAGAACGACCTGCAGTCGATCCTCTACTATCGTATGAAGTACGGGCGGGTCTCCCCGCTCGATACCATGATTCCCGGCGGCTGGCAGCGGGCCGAGCCGCGCATCTACGCGGAGATGCGGTCGGCGCTCGACCGCTGGGACGAGGCGGAGGGCGGCTGAAGCCGCGCCCGCTCCTTGACGACACTCGGGTGAGAGTGTTGTTCAGGCCGGTTAACCTTTTCCGCCCCCGAGGCGTTCTACAGACGTTGGAGGAGGCGGCTCGGGTGGGGACGGCCCCGGAGGCGGGCGGAGCGCATGGCCCTGATCCCTTCGTTCGATAACGAGGTATCACGGGTGGAACCGCCCAGCTTCCCGGCTGTCTCGCTCGAGCTCGAACGCGAGGCGGTGAACCGCGCGCGCGCCGGCGAGCAGCAGGCTCTCGCTGACCTCTACGACTGGTACATGCCGCGCGTGTACCGGTATGCGCTGGCCCGCGTCGGCAACGTCGCCGAAGCCGAAGACATCACCGAGGAGGTGTTCCTCAAGATGCTCGGGGCGATCGCCGACTTCCGCTGGAAGGACGTGCCGTTCTCGTCGTGGTTGTTCCGCATCGCGCACAACCACGTCGCGACCTACTTCCGGCGCAACGCCCAGCGCGGCGGCCCGGCCGCCGCGCTGACCGAGGACATGGTGGACGGCCGGCACGATCTGGCCGCCTCCGTCGAGGAGCGGATCACGCTGGAGGAGGTCCAGCGCGCCACCGAACAACTGCCGGACGCGCAGCGCGAGGTGATCGCGCTGCGCTTCGCCGTCGGGCTGTCGATCAGCGAGACCGCGAAGGTGCTCGGCAAGCGGGAGAACAACATCAAGGCGCTGCAGCACAAGGCCGTCGCCCGGCTGCAGCGGCTGCTGGTGCCGGAGGCATCGCGGCTGGACGCCGGGGCGAAGTGAGGGTATGAGCGACTACGAGCGCGTGCTGGAGGAATGCCTCGAAGCGCTGCGGCAGGGCCGGAGCGTCGAGGATCTCCTCGCCCTGCACGCGCAGCACGCCGACGCGCTCCGGCCCGCGCTGACCGCCGCCGCCGCGCTGCGCGACGCCTGGGGCGGCGCGGCGCCGCACGCGGAGTTCAGCGCCGCCGCCCGCGAGCGATTCCGCATCGCCACCGGCGAGCGGCTGGCGCAGGCCTACCATGTCCAACCCGACCCTGCGTTCGCGCGCGAGGCCCGCAGGCGCTTCACCTTCGCGACCGGCGAGCGCATGTCCGAGGCCTACGACCTCGAGCCGTCGCCGTCGTTCTTCGCCGCCGCCCGCGTGCGCTTCCTGATGACGGCGGCCCGCCTGCGCCGCGAGACGGCCCCCGCCGCCCGCCGCATCCCGTCGCTGATGCCAGGGTTCCGCGCGCTCGCCGCCGTCAGCGCCGCGCTCGTGCTGTTCCTCGGCTTCTCGACCTACACCGTCGCCTCCGCGAGCAGCGCGCTGCCGGGTGACTGGCGCTACCCGGTCAAGCTTCAGACCGAGCGCGTGCGCCTCGCCCTCGCGCTCAGCGAGGGCGCGAAGCGCGACGTGCGCCTGGACCTCGCGCATGAGCGCGCGCGCGAGCTGCGGCGTCTCGCGCAGCGCGGCCACACCATCGGTCCCTCGGAACTGCACCGCCTCGTCGCGCAGACGGCGCCTCTCGTCTCGGACGCCGACGGCGGCGACTGGGACGCGAACGACCTCGAGCGGCTGCAGCAGGTCTCCGAGTTGCAGAAGACCGTCCTGCAGGAGGTCGCGCCGCAGGTCGAGCCGGCGGCGCAGGACGAGCTGGCGCAGGCCGTCGATGTCTCGAAGGATGCTCTCCGCGTCTCGACCGTCGAGATCGTCAGCAAGCCGCCGCCTGTCGTGATCACGCCGAACGTGCCGCTCACGACGCCCACGGCCGCCAGCACCCCCACGCCGCCGCCCACCGACACCCCGACGACCGGCGCGGAGACCGCGGCCGCCTCGCCGACACCCACCTTCGTGCCCGCGTCGCCGGAAGCCACGCCGACGCTCAGCGGCGACATCGAGGTCGGCGGCACGCCCGTCGATGAGACGCTCGGGGTCACCTGGATCCGGATGGCGGTCGGCCGCCTCACCGCGCTCATCCCGTCGCCCAAGGACGGCTGGAACATCGCCGGCGTCAACGTCCTCGACGGGCCGGTGCCCGCGCCGACGCTCGTGCACGTCAACAACGCCACGAACACGTCACTGATCACGATCAACCCGCGCAACGGCGACATGTACTGGTACATCGCGCACAACGGGCGCTTCGACGAGATCCAGATGCGCCTCACGGTCGATGGCCAGACGCTCGTCGTCGACCCGGACGTGCTGCGCGCCGCCTACGGCCAGGACGCCGAGATCGCGCTGTATGTGATGCGCAGCATCACGATCGAGCAGCCGCCGGCGCCGACGCCCGCCCCGTCCGAGCCGGCACCCGCGCCGTAACCGCGCGCCCGCGACGCTTGCCTGAGCCCACGCCTGCCGCGACAATCCCCGCGGCCCACGCAGCACGCCCGCGGAGGTACGCAGCATGAAGGTGCACGAGTTCCAGGCGAAGCAGATCCTCGCCGAGTTCGGCGTCCCCGTCCCGAAGGGCCGGGTCGCGCGCACCCCGGCCGAGGCGAAAGCGATCGCCGATGAACTCGGCGGCCGCGTCGTCGTGAAGGCGCAGATCCACGCCGGCGGGCGCGGCAAGGGCGGCGGCGTCAAGCTCGCGAACTCCGCGCAGGAGGCCGAGCAGGTCGCGTCGCAAATCCTCGGCATGCAGCTCGTCACGCACCAGACCGGGCCCGAGGGCCAGAAGGTCAAGTCGGTCCTCGTCGAAGAGCAGATGCAGGTCGCGCGCGAGCTCTACCTCGCCGTGCTGATCGACGGCGCGGCCGGCCGGCCGGTCATGATGGCGAGCGCGGCCGGCGGGATGGAGATCGAGGAGGTCGCTGCGAAGACGCCGGAGGCGATCCACCGCGTCTCGATCGACCCCGTCGCCGGCTTCCAGCCGCACCTCGCGCGCGAGCTGTGTTTCGCGCTCGACCTCACGGGCGACCTGATGCGCCCCGCGCTGCAGCTCATGACCGCGCTCTACGACGCCTTCATCGCGAAGGACGCGTCGCTCGCCGAGATCAACCCGATGGTGGTCACCGCGGACGGCCGGGTGCTCGCGCTCGACGCGAAGATGAACTTCGACGACAACGCGCTCTTCCGCCACCCGGAGATCGAGGCGCTGCGCGACAAGGACGAGGAGGACCCGAGCGAGGTCGAAGCCGCCGAGAAGGGGATCAGCAACTTCATCAAGCTCGACGGCGACATCGGCTGCCTGGTCAACGGCGCCGGCCTGGCGATGGCGACGATGGACAGCATCAAGCTCGCCGGCGGCGAACCCGCGAACTTCCTCGACATCGCCACCGCCAACGACGTGCAGAAGGTCGTCGATGCGCTGCTCATCATCTCGCGCGACCCCAACGTCAAGGCGATCCTCGTGAACATCTTCGGCGGCATGGCGCGGGTCGACGTCATCGCGGAGGGCATCATCCAGGCCCAGCGGCAGATGGCAAAGGCCGTGCCGGTCGTCGCGCGCCTCGCGGGGACCAACGTCGAGGAGGGCGAGCGGCTGCTCCGCGAGAGCGGCCTGCCCGTCATCCGCGCGGAGGAGCTGGGAGACGCGGCGCGGAAGGCGGTCGAGGCGGCGCGCGCCGCCGCCTGACGGCGGGCTTCCCCTCGCCCCATGCACCGCAGCGCGACGCGCCACGCGATGACCTGCCACGGCGGCGCAATGCGATTGCCCCACACGGCAATGAGCGTGTAACATCGCCGCGCCGCCGCGTTCGCCCGAAGCTTGCCCCCGGAGCTTGCTATGGTCGCCGTGCTGCTCATCGAAAGCGAGGCGCCCGTCCTCCGCCTCATGGGCTGGGGGCTGATGGAAGAGGGCTTCCAGGTGCGGGCGGTGCCCTCGCCCGAAGAGGCGATCAGCGTCCTCGAGAGCTACCAGCCCGACTTCATCGTCTTCAACACCCCGCTGCCGACGGAGGCGTGCCGCAGGGCGGTCGAGTCATTGCGCGCCCGCACGCCGCGGGCCAAGATTCTCGACGTGTCGCCGTCTCCGGACGGCAATGCGCGGGACACCGGCGCCGATGGATACATCGACTACCCGCCTCGGGTGGAGGACGTGGTCGCGTTTATCCGGCGATCGGAGACGTAAGGATGCGTCAGCGCGGGCCTTCGAGGAGGGGAGAAATTGGCGAGCGTGCTTCTCGTCGAGGCGGAGGTTTCCGTCATGCAGCGCATGGCCTGGATCCTGCTGGAAGCAGGGTTTGTCACCGCGCGCGTCGAGTCGCACGACGACGCTGACCGCACGCTCATCGAATACGATCCCGACGTCGTCGTCATCAACAACGACCTCCCCGAGGCGGTGAAGCGGGGCTGCATCGACCGCTTCCGCTACGGCCGGCCGCGGCTGCGCATCCTCGACGTGCACTCCGCCGCGTACGACGCATCGGGCGCCCATGACGCCGGCGCCGACGACGTGCTGCACATGCCCTTCGACGCCGAGGACCTGATCGGCAAGGTGCGCGACCTCGCCCGGCGCGCGTAGCGCCTGCGGCTCCAGCGCGAGATCGCGCGCGGCCGGTGCGAATCCGCGCCGGCGGTCGGTTACGCCTGGTTGAACCGCGGCTCGCGCTTCTCGATGAACGCCCGCACGGCTTCCTTGTGGTTCGCGCTCTCGTACTGGCGGGTGATCACCGCGCCCTCGCGCCGCACCACGTCCTCCTTCGAGCCGTCGACCATGTTCCGGTGCAGCAGCTGCTTCGCCGCGCGCGCCGCGTCCGTGGGGTTCGACGCGATCTCCCCGGCCAGCGCCATCGCCTCGTCCATCAGCTGCTCGTGCGGCACGACGCGGTTCACCAGCCCCATGCGCAGCGCCGTCGCAGCGTCGATGATCCGCGCGGTCAGCGACAGCTCGAGCGCGTTGGCGATGCCGACGATCTGCGGGAGGTACAGGCTGCTCTGCGCCTCCGGCGTGATCCCCATGCGCACGAACCGCATCGAGAAGCGCGCCTGGTCCGAGGCGATGCGCAGGTCCATCGTCAGCGTCATCGTCAGGCCGACGCCGACGGCGGGGCCGTTGATCGCGGCGATGATCGGCTTCGACTCCTGGTAGAAGTCCACCGCCCGCCGCGCGCGCTCCGGCGGCGCCCCCGCCGCCACGCGCTCCTCCGCCGAGGTCGCGCGCTCGCGGTCTTCGATCGCGCGGTTGAAGCCGCCCATGTCCGCGCCCGAGCAGAACCCGCGCCCCGCGCCCGTGATGACGATGCAGCCGACGCCGTCGTCGTCGTTGCAGCGCGTGATCGCGTCGGCGATCTCGCCCGCCATCTGCCACGTCCACGCGTTCAGCCGCTGCGGGCGGTTGAGCGTGATCAGCCCCACACGGCCGCGCTGCTCGAAGAGGATCTGCTCGTAGGCCGTCGCCGTCGTCATCGCGGTGCTCCTTTCGCTTCGCACGGCGATCCTACGCCCGCCCGCGCGCTGCGCGCTACCCTGCCGCCACGCGGACACACGCGGGCGGACGAGGACGGAAGTCGCAGGTTGAGTGTTGGGACGGACGAGCCGGTGCGCGGCCGTCTCCGTACACCGGACGGCTCAGCGCGACGCGAGCGCGAACCCGAGCACGTCCAGGATGCGGGGCCGTGGATGCCCCGGCGCCGGCGCTGCGCTCGCCTCCGGTTCCGGTCCGGCTGGCGCCGGGGGCGGCTCGTGCCCCGTCAGCTC
>DASRHM010000110.1:0-22586 GCA_035650575.1 Dehalococcoidia bacterium
GCGGTCCGTGCGAAGGCGCAGCGTGCGCCCGTCCGTCTCGATGCGCAGCGCGCCGTGGTCCGCGGTGTTGTACACGGCGGCGTAGGCCTGCAGGCGCTGCACCGTTTCGGGCGCCGGGTGCCCGAAGGGGTTGTCGCGCCCGGCCGAGACCAGCGCCAGGCGCGGCCGCACCGCGTCGAGGAAGCGCGCGGTGCTCGATGTGGCGCTACCGTGGTGCGCGACCTTCAGCACGTCGGCGCGCAGGTCGGCACCGTCCGCGAGCAGCGCGCGCTCGGCGTCAGCGCCGATGTCGGCGGTGAAGAGCATGCGCACGTCGCCGTAGGTCAGCCGCAGCACGACGCCCGTGTCGTTGACGTCCGCCGCCGCCATCGCCTCGTCGGGGCCGAGCACGTCCAGCCGCGCGCCGGAGCCGAGGTCGAAGCTCATCCCGGCGCGCGCGACCTGTACCGGCGCCCCTTCGTCCGCGACGGCCTGCGCCCACGCCTGCGGCACCGCGCCGCGCTCCACCGCCGGGCCGGAGAGCACGGAGCGCACGTCGTAGCGGGCGAGCACGTCGATCAGCCCGGCCTGGTGGTCCGCGTTGGGGTGCGTGAGCACCATCAGCTCGATCGAGCGGTCGTCCCAGGGCAGCGCGTCGCCCAGTCCGCGCAGCACGGCGCGCCCCGGCCCGCCATCGATGAGCACGTCGCGGCCGCCGGGCGCGCGGATCAGGATGGCGTCCCCCTGGCCGACGTCGAGCACCGTCACCGCCAGCCGGTGCGGATGCGACGGCCACGCGGCGACGCCCACCGCGGTCGCACCGAACAGCGCCGAGAGCGCGAGCACCGGCCGCAGCGGCAGCGCGCGCAGGTCGAACGGCCGCGATTCGGCGAGGCGCGAGCCGGCCGGCATGCGCACCCGGCGCCCGAGCGCGAGGAGCAGCGCCGCCAGTGCTGCGTAGGTCGCCGCGGTCCATCCGTCGCCGTAGCCGCCGGCCGAGAGCGCGGCGTGCGGGAGGCCCGCGAACCACGCGGCGAGCGCGAGCCACCACGCGAGCAGCAGGTGCGCCGGATAGGCGCAGACGAGGTGCGCGTGCGGCATGAGCCCGCCGAGTGCGGCGGCGAGGCAGGCGAGCACCATCGCGCCGAAGAGCGGCACGACGAGCATGTTCGCGGGCAGCGAAACCAGGGAGACGCGGCCGAAGTGCAGCGCGAGCAGCGGCGTCGTCGCGAGCACCGCGGCGACGGTGACAGCGAGCGGCTCCGCGACCACGGCGCCGGTCCAGCGCGGCAGCTCCTCGCGGCCGGTGGCGCGCGCGATGCCTTCCAGCGTCCAGATGCGCAGCGGGCGGGCGAGCCAGATGATCCCCGCCGTCGCCGCGAAGCTGAGCTGAAACGAGACGTCGCGCACGAGGCGCGGGTCGGCGCCGCACATCAGCGCCGCCGCGAACAGCACGGACGTCAGCCCGTGCGCGGGACGCCCCGCAAGCCGCGCGACGATCAGGAGCACGCCCATGATCGTCGCGCGGACGACGGGCGGCGACGGGCCGACGAGCATCGCGTACGCGAGCACGGCGGCGATCGCGAGCAGCGACGCACGGCGCCGGCCGATGAGCCACGCGAGCGCGACCATCGCCCACGTCGCGACCAGCACGACGTTCGAGCCCGACACGACGACCAGGTGCGACGTGTTGGTCGCGTTCAGGTCGTCCTGCACGTCCTGCGCCACCGCCGACCGCCGTCCGAGCAGGACGCCCTGCGCGAGCGACGCTTCCGGCTCCGGGAGCGCGAGCTCGAGCCCGCGCGCGAGGCGCCCGCGCGCCGCGCGCAGCGCGTCGTCCCACCATGGCGCACCCTCGTGCCCGGTGCGCGCGATCTGCGGGTACTCGAGGACGCTGCCGATGCCGCGCGCATCGAGGTAGGCGGCATAATCGAAGCGATCGAGCGCGGGCGGCGCATCGAGGCGGCCCTCGACCTCGAGCACGTCGCCGGCGTGCAAGCGGGGCCATGCCGGCGCACGGATCTGCGCGCCGCCGGAGGCGTCGCGCCAGGCGCCCGCGAGCTGCACCTGGCGCGCGCGGAGCGTGAATCGCTGCGACGTATCGGCGATCGTGGGCTCGCCATCGATCACGCCGCGCAGGCGCATCGATGAGCCGTTGTAGTGGCGGACGTCGTCGGCGGCCGGGGCGGAGCGCGCCATCGCGTAGCGCGCGAGTCCGCCGGCGAAGGCGAGCGCGACCGCGAGCGCGAGCGCCGGGCGGCGCCACGACGGCGCGCGGACCGACGCCGCCGCCGCGCAGACGGCGACCGCCGCCAGCAGCGCGTACGCCGCATCGCCGAACGCCGCGCAGGCGGCGATGCCGGCGACCCAGGCGGCGGCGAGCCAGGCGAGCGTCATGCGCAAGGGAGGACTACGCGGCGCGCCGCGCCGGGCCGGAGCGGCTAGATCGGCGGTTCGACCGTAATCCCGTCGGCGTTGATGTCGGTCACGTCGAACGAGACGTGCACGCGCACCTTCGCGGCGGGATCGATGTCGAGCCCGGAGTCGGGGCCCAGCAGGCTCGCCGGCCCGGTGCCATCGACGGCGGCGCGGATCACGCGGTCCGCGTCGTCGAGCCAGAGGTCGAAGTTGAACTCATCGTACTGCGTGACATCGCTGCCCTCGAAGAAGCTGTCGCCGAGCAACGCCTGCAGCGTCTGGATCTGCGCGCGGGTGAACGTCCAGTGGCGCGTCTGTACGCCGTTGACCGTCTCGTGCGTGCTGTCGACCCCGTCGAGCTTGTCGGCGTCCGCCCCGAGCGTGAGGAACTCCGGGTCGGCCGACGTGAGGTCGGTGCTGATCTCGTCGCGCGAGACCTTCTGCCATTCGCCGCCGGACTCGCGCTGCCACGCATCATCGCCGATGATCACGTCCGACGTGCTCAACGTCAGGCCGCCCAGATCGAACGTCTGCTCGAAGGCGTGCGAGTCGGGCGCGGCGAAGCGTCCGTCGATGCTGCCGTTGATGCCGGGGGTCTGCGTGGCATCGCCGACGACGCTGAAGCCGAATTCGGTGTGGTAGCGGAAGCTCTTCAGCCCCGCGCCCGGCACGGACGTGCGGTCAGCAACGGGCGACGCCGGAGCGCCGCCGGACGGGGTGCGCGCCGCGGTCGCGCCGCCGGCGCCTGCGTCCTGCCCGCCGGAGACCGTGGGGGCCGGCGGGGGCGTCTTCGAGCCGCCGCAGCCGCCCGCCGCGAGCAGCGCGATCGTGGCGACCAGGCAGACGGCCAGTCGAGGCATGGGAGGACTCCCTTCCGCGCGCATTCTCCTCGCTCGTGCGCCGTGCGTCTACGGCCGGATTGGCCCGAGCGCCTGGACTCCCGTAGCATAGGGGCGCTCCGGTCCAGAAAGGGTGCCGATGCCGACTGACATCATTTCCGACGCCCGCGCGCAGGGCCGCACGCTGCTCACCGAGATCGAGGCGAAGCAGCTGCTGAAGGAGGCCGGCATCCCGGTCTCGGAGGCGCGGTTCGCCCGCACCGCGGATGAGGCGGCGAAGACGGCCGACGCGCTCGGCTATCCGGTCGTGCTCAAGGTCGTCTCGCCGCAGATCACGCACAAGAGCGACGTCGGCGGCGTCGAGCTCAACCTCCAGTCGCAGGACGACGTCCGCGCGGCGTTCGACCGCATCATGGCCTCGGTGAAGCGCCACGCGCCAGACGCGACCATCGACGGCGTCGCCGTCCAGCGCATGGAGCCGGCGGGGATCGAAGTGATCGTCGGCATGACGAAGGACCCGCAGTTCGGGCCGGTCATGATGTTCGGGCTCGGCGGCGTGCTGGTCGAGGTGCTGAAGGACGTCGCGTTCCGCGTGATCCCGATCAACGAGCGCGACGCGCGCCAGATGATCCACGAGATCAAGGGGTACCCGCTGCTCGAAGGCTACCGGGGCCACGACCCGGCCGACATCGGCAAGCTCCAGCAACTGCTGCTGCGCGTCTCCGACTTCATCGAGCGGCACCCGGAGGTCGATGAGCTCGACCTCAACCCGGTGTTCGCCTACAAGGACGGCGCGCTCGCGGTGGACGCGCGCGTTGTGCTGTCGTCCGGCGCCTGATCGGGCGCGCCATGACCACGACCGACGCCGCCGCCTCTCCGCGCATCGCCCCGGAGCGATTGCGCCGCGCGCTGCAGCCGCGGACCGCCGTCGTCGTCGGCTCCAAGCGCGCCGACGGCTACATGTGGCTGCGCAACTACAGCACCTTCACCGGCGAGCTCGCGTCGGTGCAGATCGACCCGGCGGAGATCCCCGGCATCGAGGCGCTCGGGGTGAAGAACTACACGTCGCTGCTCGACGTGCCGTTCGACATCGACTACGTCATGCTCGCGGTCCCGCGCACCGTGGCGCCGCGCGTCCTTGCCGACTGCGCGAAGAAGGGCGCGGGCGCCGTGGCGCTCTTCACCTCGGGCTTCGCGGAGACCGGCGAGGACGAGGGCATCCGCCTGCAGGCGGAGCTACTGCGCATCGCGCGCGAGGGCGACGTCGCGCTGATCGGCCCGAACTGCATGGGGCTCTACAACCGCAAGCTCGGCATCCGCCAGAGCGCGGAGCAGGGGGCCGGCGAGGCGGGCGACGTCGGGTTCATCTCGCAGAGCGGCACGCACGGGATCAACTTCGGGCTCGTCGGCGAGCAGCACGGGGTGCGCGTCAGCACGTCGGTCAGCATCGGCAATGCGATCGTCCTCGATGTCCCCGACTACCTCGACTACCTGCGCGACGACCCCGATACGAAGGTCATCGCGATGTACATCGAGGGGGTGAAGGACGGCCGGCGCTTCGTCGAGTCGCTGCGGCGGGCGGCGCAGGCGAAGCCCGTCGTGGTCTGGAAGGGCGGCGTGACGGACGCCGGGGCGCGCGCGACGCAGTCCCACACGGGCTCGCTTGCCACGTCCGCGGCGGTGTTCGACGCGCTGCTGCGTCAGTGCGGCGCCCTGAGCGCCGACAGCCTCGAGGATACGATCGACGTCGTGAAGGCGCTGCTCTACGCCAAGCCGGGGACCGGCCGGCGCATGGGGCTGATGGCGATGACGGGCGGGCAGTCGGTCGTGATCACCGATGCCTTCGTGCGGGCCGGGCTCGAGGTGCCGCGCCTCGGGGACGAGTCCTACGCGCAGCTCCGCGAGTTCTTCAACATCATCGGCGGCAGCTACCAGAACCCGCTCGACATGGGCGGCACGATCGGCTTCGGCGGCTCGGCGCAGACGCTGCGCAAGCTCTTCGACATTCTCGACGCCGACCCGCACGTGGACGCGGTGGCGATGGAGATGGCGGCGGGGTTCCTGGCGCGCCGCTGGCAGGCCGACCCGGCGAGCCTCGACGCCCTGCTCGACACGCTGGTCGAGCACCGCGAGCGCTCGGCGAAGCCGTTCGTGCTCATCCTGCAACCGCAGCACGTCGAGGACGTCGTGGCGACGGCGCGCAGGCGCATGCAGGAGCGCGGCCTCGCGGTCTTCGCGTCGTTCGAGCGCGCCGCCCGCGCCCTCGCCCGCGCGATCGATTACCACCGCTTCCGCGCGGGGCTGGATTAGCCGGCCAACCGCACGACCTCGATCCAGCCGGTGGACTTGCCTTCCGCCAGCTCAGGGCCCGTCGTCTTCGCCGTGCAGCAGTAGAGCGTGCGGCCATCGGCGCTGAGCGCGCAGGCGACGGCCCACTTCCCGGGCACCGGCACCCGGTCGAGGACGCCGCCACCCTCCGCGATGCGCAGGAACTCGGATGTCGGCGGCGAGGCGACCCAGACCGCGCCCTCGGCGTCGATGCAGATACCGTCCGGGAAGCCGCTGACCTCCGCCCAGACGCGCCGGCCCGAGAGCGAGCCGTCGGCGCCGATGTCGAACGCCGTGAGCCGCCGGCCCATCGTCTCGGCGACGATCAGGGTACGGCCGTCCCCCGTGATCACCATGCCATTCGGGAACATCAGCCCGTCGGCGGCGATGCGCGCCTCGCCATCGGGCGTCACGAGGTACACGCAGGACGGCCTGGGCGGCTCGCCCCGGTTGATATCGAACCCGAAGCCGCCGATGTAGGCGCGGCCGCGCGTGTCCACCACCATGTCGTTGAGCTGCACCGGCTCGAGCGCGGCGAGCTCGGCTACGACGCGCGCGGCGTCGCCATCGGCGCGCATCAGCCGCCGGTCCACCATCTCGACGAAGACCAGCGCGCCGTCCGGGAGCCAGCCGAGGCCGGCGGGCTGCCGCGCCTCGCGCACCGTCTCGGGGCGCCCGCGCGCGTCTACGCGCATGATGCGGTGCGCGTGCACGTCGCTGAACCAGAGCGCGCCTTCGTGCCAGCGAGGGCACTCCGGGAAGACGAGCCCGTCGATCATCACCCCGGCCGTACGTTCCATCGCGCCTCCCCTTCGCGCATCATAGGGCGCAACGGCACGGGCGGCGATGGAGGTTGCACATATGGCGCGGCAGCACATCGGCGGGAACGCGAAGTGGGAGCCGATCGTCGGCTACTCGCGCGCGGTGCGCGTGGGGGATCGGGTCTTCGTCTCCGGCACCACGGCGACCGCCGACGACGGCACGCTCGTCGGGCGCGGCGACGCATACGCGCAGGCGATGCAGGCGCTGCGCAACATCGAGCGCGCGCTCGAGCGGGCCGGCGCGTCGATGCGGCACGTCGTGCGCACGCGGACGTTCGTCACGGACATCGCGCGCTGGCAAGACATCGGCCGCGCGCACGGCGAGTTCTTCCGGGACGTGCTGCCCGCCGCGACGATGGTGGAGGTCGCGCGGCTCATCGACCCGGACATGCTCGTCGAGATCGAGGTCGATGCGATCATCGACTGACCTGCCGTCGGGGCGGCGTCTCCCATCGACGTTTCCGATGCGTCGTGCCCTCCGCCGTATCGATTGATCGCGCGTTCGAAACGGCTCATACATCGGCCGCACTGATGCGCACGATGGACTGAGCGGGCCGCGCGCGGCGCATGGTCGACGCCCGCGGGGTCCCGCGCGCTTGACATTCGCGTGTCAGCGCGTACGATCGGGCGAAATTCGGCGGATCGCCGATTCCCCCCGCCATCGCGCACCCACACACAATCCGGCACGACAGGGACGGCGTCGAGAACGCGCGAAGGGATTCAGGTTGCTCCGGACGCACATTTCGACCTTGCACAGGCGGACGGCGAAGCGCGGCGCTGTCGTGGCGCTGATCGCCGGCGTGTTCGCGCTGACGTTGCTCACCGGCGGCACGTGCAGCGGAGGATCGGTGACACCGATGGGCGGCTACGGGCTCGCGGAGTTCGGCGGCTGGTCAGACAGCGCCGGCATGCACAGCCCGGAGGCGCTCGGCGTGAACGAGATGTTCGACTGGGCGGACCTGGAGCCGGCGGACAACGTCTACGACTGGTCGGAGCTCGACGCCACGCTCGCCGCGGCGCACCGCCAGGGCAAGCGCATCATCCCGCGCGTCTACACGAACCGGGCGGTGTTCGGCCAGGCGACGCCGGACTGGGTCTTCGATGCCGGGGCGGCCGCGTATTACAACGAGCCCGGCTCCGCGCGACAGCCGGTGCCGTTCGACCCGGTATTCCGGATGAAGTTCACGGAGTTCCTGGTCGCCTTCGGCCAGCGCTACGACGGCAACGCCGACATCGAATTCATCCAGACGAACGCCGGCATGGGCGCCTACGGCGAGATGGTATGGGGCTACCCGGAGGCGTACCGGCCGCCCGGCTGGTCGCCCGACCTGCAGATCACGACGATGGAGTACTGGGTGACGCGCTGGCGCTACGCCTTCCCGCACACGAACCTCGCGCTGATGGAGAACTACCTCGGCTCGAACATCGCCGAGACGACGGCGCAGTTCGCTGCGGCCCGCGGCTTCTACCTGCAGGCGAACAACCCCGACCAGTCGTCGCAGTCGGCGGCGATCCTTGCGACCGGCGCGAACCGAACGCGCATCGTGCTCGAGATCGAGAACAACGGCTGCAGCACCGCGACCGGGGACGCGTTCCGCGCGGTGATCGATCAGGCGTTCTCGAAGGGCTTCCCCATCGACTACCTGGTGGTGTGCGGCGCCAGCTTCAGTGACACCGGCAATCTCCAGTACGCCTTCGACCGCCTGCGCAAGGTACCCCTCCTCCGGTAGCCCGCGCACCGGCGCCGCTCGCTACCATGAAGGCGAGGTGAGCGCATGGCCGAAGGCTGCCTGTTCTGCGCGATGGCATCGGGCGACATGAGCGTCGCGAAGCTGTACGACGACGACCTCGTCTTCGCGATCCGCGATATCAACCCGCGCGCGCCCGTGCACCTGCTGATCATCCCGCGCGCCCACATCTCCGATGCGCGCGAGGTCGACGAGCGCACCGGCGCCGTGCTGGGACGGATGTTCGCGGTGGCCGCGCAGCTCGCCGAAGCCGAGCACATCCGCAACCGCGGCTACCGGCTCGCGTTCAACGTCGGCGAGGAGGCGGGCATGACCATCCCGCACCTGCACATGCACCTCGTCGGCGGGCGCCACCTGGGCGCCGAAGGCTGAGCACGGATCCGGGCGCGATGCGCGATCGGTGCGCGGCCCGCGATCCCGAGCGCGCGCCGGCATGCTGAAGCGGGCACGGCGGTTCGTCCCGCACGCGGTCCTGCTCCTCGCCGCCACAATCGCGCTCGTCGCCGGCGTCGCGGCCGCGGCCGTCGTGCCGCTGCCGGACCGCCGGGACGACTTCAACTCGCCGGGGTTCATCGTCCGCCACGCGTGGACGAAGTACGCGCTGATCGCGACATCCCCGCTGCGCGCTGACCTCTCATCGCAGGAGAAGGAGCAGCTCGTCCGGCGCTACTTCGACCTGACGGCGCGGATCGAGCGCGTGGAGCGCGAGGCCGGAGACCCGGCGACGGCGCCGGACGTCGCGCGGGCGGACGAGTCCGACGCGGCACGCCTTCGCGCCGAGCGGCAGGGCATCGAGAACCGCGTGGAACTGGTCCTCGAGGGATGGCTCGCGAGCGCGGTCGAGGACAGCGGCCTGACGCGCCGCTTCGGCGGCGATGTCGTCTGGCCCCCGCCCGACTTCGAGTTCCAGGACCCGCCGTCGGTGCTCGTCCGCTCGCCGCGGACCGAGATCCGGACCGAGAGCGAGCGCCTCCTGGAGGGTGACCTGCCGATCGAGCGCGTCGAGCAGATCGAGGCGGATGCCGAGCGCGACGGCGGGACATCGGCGCTCGTGGTCGAGATCGGCGGCATCGCGATGTATCCGGCGATCGTGCCGCCCTCATCCGACTACCGCGGCACGCTCGAGGACATCGCGCACGAGTGGGTGCACCACTACCTGTTCTTTACGCCGCTCGGGCGGCGCTACTTCTCGAGCGGCAAGCTCACGACGCTCAACGAGACCGTCGCCGACATCGTCGGCCGCGAGCTGGGCGAGCGCATGTACGCGGCGCATCCGCTCGCGGAGGCGCCGGAGGCGAGCGCGCCGTCGCCCGCCCCGGCGCAACCGGCGCCGCAGGTGGACTTCACGAAGACCATGCGCGACCTGCGCCGGCAGGTCGAAGCGCTGCTCGCGCAGGGGGAAGTCACCCGCGCCGAGGCGCTGATGGAGCAGACGCGCCAGTACCTCGCGGACAACGGCTACTACATCCGGCGCCTGAACCAGGCGTACTTCGCGTTCCACGGCTCGTACGCGGACACCGCCGGCTCGATCGACCCGATCGGCCCAAAGCTGGACGAGCTGCGCCAGCGCAGCGGCACGCTGCGCGCGTTCGTGCGCGCGGCGCAGGCCCTGCGGTCGGAGGCCGACCTCGACGCGGCACTGGCTAGCGGAGGATAGGCTGCTCGGCGGCGGCGCGCAGCGCGCGCAGGTTCTCGCGCGGCGATGCCTCGCTGTTGTAGACGGAGGATCCGCAGACGAGGACGTTCGCGCCCGCCTCGACGCACTGGCCGGCGTTGTGCGTCTTCACGCCGCCGTCCACCTCCACGTCGGGCTTCACGCCGCGCGCGTCGAGCATCTGCCGCAGCCGCCGCAGCTTGTCGATGGTCGAGGGGATGAGCTTCTGGCCGCCCCAGCCGGGGTTGATCATCATCAGCATGATCTGGTCGGCCACGTCGCACACGTCCTCGATCGCCGAGAGCGGCGTGCCCGGGTTCACGCAGACGCCCGCGCGCTTGTGCATCGCGTGCAGGCGCCGCAGCAGCCGGTCGATGTGCGGCGTCGCCTCGACGTGCACGTTGATGATGTCGGCGCCCGCCTCCGCGAACGCCTCGAACTGCGCCTCCGGCCGCTCGATCATCAGGTGCACGTCGAGCGGCAGCGCGGTCGCGCGCCGCACCGCTTCGACGACCAGCGGCCCGAAGGTGATCGGCGGCACGAAGTGCCCGTCCATGACGTCGAGGTGGATGTAGTCGGCGCCGCCCTGCTCGGCGGCCCGGATCTGCTCCGCGAGGCGGCCGAAGTCGGCGGTGAGGATCGACGGCGCGAGCTTGATCATCGGCTGGCCCTGGTCCGTGCCCGGCGCGCCGGCGACGGCGCCCGCAGCGCATCGATGCGCTTGCGCGCCGCGCGCAGCCGCCGCGCGACCTGCCGCGGCGCCGTGCCTCCCGGGACGTCGCGCGCCGCGAGCGAGGAGGCCAGCGTGATCCTGGTGGCGTCGGCGCCGAACTCGGGCGCGAAGCGCCGCAACTCCTCGAGCGTGAGGCGCGAGACGTCGACCCCTCGCTCGTCGGCGAAGCGTACCATCCGCCCGACCGCCTCGTGCGCCGCGCGGAACGGGACGCCCTTGCGGACCAGGTAGTCCGCGTAGTCCGTCGCAAGCGCGTGCTGGCCTCCGGCCGCCCGGCGCGCCCGCGGCGCGTCGACGGCGAGCTCCGGGAGCATCGCGGCGAGCACCCCGAGCGTCTGCAGCAGCGCGTCCTCGGCGGCAAAGAGCGCCGGCTTGTCCTCCTGCAGGTCGCGGTTGTAGGCGAGCGGCAGGCCCTTGAGCATCGTCAGCACGCCGACGAGCGCCCCGACCGCGCGCCCGGTGCGGCCGCGCGCCAGCTCCGCGACGTCCGGGTTCTTCTTCTGCGGCATGATGCTGGAGCCGGTCGCGAAGGCGTCCGGCAGGCGGACGAAGCCGAACTCCGCGCTCGACCAGAGGATGACCTCCTCCGCGAGCCGCGACGCGTGCACCATCGCGAGCGCGGCCGCCGCGACGAAGTCGGCGACGAAATCACGGTCGGACACCGCGTCGATGCTGTTGGCGGTGATCCCCGCGAACCCGAGCTCCTCCGCGACCGACTCGCGGTCGATGGGATACGGGACGCCGGCCAGCGCGCCGCTGCCGAGCGGCGACTCGTCGAGCAGCAGCGATGCGAAGGCGAAGCGCGTGTGGTCGCGCGCGAACATCTCGACGTACGCCAGCAGGTGATGCGCGAACAGCACCGGCTGCGCCCGCTGGAGGTGCGTGTAGCCGGGCATGACGACGCGCCGGTTCGCATCCGCGAGGTCCACGAGCGCGGACTGCACCGCGAGCAGCGCCTCCATCGCCCGCCGGCACGCGTCGCGGACGTACAGGCGGAAGTCCGTCGCCACCTGGTCGTTGCGCGAACGCGCGGTGTGCAGCCGGCCGGCGGCGGGGCCGATCTTCTCGGCGAGCCGCGCCTCGACGTTCATGTGCACATCCTCGAGCTCGCGCCGCAGCCGGAACTCGCCGCGCGCGTACTCATCGAGGATCTCGCCGAGCCCGCGCACGATGGCGTCGGCGTCCCTCTTGGGGATGATCCGCTGGCGCCCGAGCATCCGCGCGTGCGCGATCGACGCCGCGATGTCGTACGGGAGGAGGCGCGCGTCCGCCTCGATCGATGACGTGTACGCCTCGACCTCGGCCGCCGTCGACTCGGCGAAGCGCCCGCCCCAGGGCTTGCGCGCGCCGTTCAGCGCGCCGGGAGCGGGAACTGCGTCCGCGCGAGGACGTCTTGCGCGTCGTTGCGGACGAGCAGGTTGAACCACCGGCCCTCCCCGAGCTTGACGGTCCGCGGCTGATACCGCAGCCAGAGCTGCGCGTTCCGTAGCATATCGATCCGCGCCGGGATGATGCCGCCGGCGAGGATGTCGTAGTCGGCCTGCTGCCACGGCGAGGACGTCAGCTCGTCTTGCATGATGATGATATCAGGGCTCCTCCCGAGCACGTAGGCGGTGTCGAACTTCTCGTGCCCGGCGCCGAACTTGCCCAGCGGCACATCCGCATGCGCGATGTGCTCGTCGTTGAGCCCGAGCATGTCGATGGACGGCAGCCGCGATTCGTACGGGATCGCGCCGGCGGGGATCAGCGCGACGGTCGTCTCGTCCGGCATCTCCCGCCGCAGCCAGCGGCCGATCGTCACGCGGTCGGCGACCGCCCGGCGGTCCGCCGGGATGCCGTCGTCGGTGCCGGACGCGTGCAGCGTGAAAGCCATGAGCCCTGCGACCGCGACGATCGCCGCCGCCTCCATGCCGAGCCGCGGCCGCCCGCGGGCGAGCGAGGCGACCAGCGCCGCGCCGGCGCCGGCGACCGCCGCATAGAACAACGGCGCGATCGGCGCGAACAGCCGCAGGCGCACGAGCGAATCGCCGCCGACGTAGACGACGTAGCCGAGCCAGGTGACCACCAGCGCGAAGACGTAGAGCAGGCGCGCGGGCCGCGCGTCCCCGAGCGTGGCCGCGAATGGCACGAGCAGCAGCAGCACCAGCGCGTACTGCTCGTCGATGCTCGCGAGGTACGCCAGCCCGCGCGCCCACTGGTCCGTGCCGCTGCCGACCTTCGCGTAGTAGGTGTTGGGATAGAACCACCCATACTCGTGGTAGCGCCACGCGAAGTAGGGCGCGTAGATCAGCGCGAAGCCGGCAGCCCACGCGAGCAGCCTGATGGCTTCGCGCCGGATGGATCTGCGGTCCCGACGCGCGCGCAAGGCCGCCTCCGCCAGCTTGAAAGCGCCCGACATGCCGGCCAGGGCAATGGCGTCGGGGCGCGTCATCGCCGCCACGGCCCAGGCGGCGCCGGACAGCGGCATGCGCTGGCCGTCCTGTTCGCGGAGGTGCAGCAGCACCGCGACGACCGCGATGGCGCCGAACATCGGGTTCTCCAGTCCCGCCGTCGCCCACGCCGCCCATGACCCGCAGGCGGCGAGCAGCAATGCGGCGACGAGCCCGCCCACGCGCCCGGCGGCCCCCGTGGCGAGCTGCGTCGCGAGGAGATAGGTCGCGGCGCCTGCGATCACGGCGAAGCCGAACCCCGCCCAGCGGGCGCTGACCACGGTATCCGCGCCGGCCTTGGTGAGCCCCGCGAGCAGCAGCACCCACGAGAAATTCGTGTATCCCTCGACGTGCTGTCCCGGATTCCAGACGAGCCCGCGTCCCTCCGCAAGGTTGCGCGCGTAGCGGAACGAGATGTAGGCGTCGTCGCTGGTCAGGTGGAAATAGAGCCAGCCGTGCAGATAGAGGACGACCGCGCCGGCGACGGCCGCGATCGGGGCGTACTGGCGCGTCGCGCGTGCGAGGATCCAGGCGACGGCGGCCGTGCCGAGCGCGCCGACAACCAGCCACGGGAATGTCATCGGCGGCTACTGCCCCGCGAAGACGGGCAGCGTCGTCAGCTCGCGCAGCGTATAGATGGTGTAATCCGGCGTCACGCCTTCGCCGCCGCCCCACTCGCCGAGCGCGCGGCCGGTCTCCTTGCGCGTCGCCGGCGCGTTCGCGTCTGCCGGCACCTCACCGACCTGCTCCGCCTCGTGCGGGGGGTCCGGCTTGCGCACCTTGCGCAGCACGCCGACCATCCCGAGCGACTGCGCGGCCTGGACGTCGGCGCGCAGCGAATCGCCGACCATCGCGGTCTCGCGCGGGTCGATCCCCATGCGCTCGAAGACGTGCTCGAAGATCTTCGGGTGCGGCTTCATGTACCCGAGCTCGCACGACACCGCCGTGACCTCGAAGTAACGGTCCAGGCCGAGCTCGCGCAGCTCCTCGGCGAAGCGCGGGCCGGCGAAGACGCGGTTCGTGACGCAGCCGAGGCGGTAGCCCCGCGCGCGCAGCCAGTCGAGTGTCTCGAACGCGTCCTCGAACATCGTCCGTCCGAGCGTCAGCCCGCCGAGGTTCCAGGCGTCCCAGAGCTGGGCGGCCTGTCCGTAGGTGATATCGAGCCCCATGCGGCCGGCGATGCCGCGCACGACCTCGTTGAAATCCGGGCTCACCAGGTCGGACTCGTACGCCGCCCGGTCCGCCGCCTCGACCCCCAGGCGGATCTCGCGTCCGAGGAACCGTAGCTCGCCCTCGAGCGGGACGCCCCAGGATCCCAGCAGGCCGCCGATGCGGCGCATCGTCTCGGTGCGGATGGTCTGCACCGGCGGCATTTCCGGGAAGTGCCAGAGCGTATCGCCAAGGTCGAAGAGCACGTTTCGGACTGCCATGCGCGCCTCCGCGACGAGGATACCGGCGCCCGCAGCTTCGGGGAATCGGGCCCGCGGCCGGGCTGCGCGAGTCCACAGGCAGGCTCGGCGGGCGCCCCGCGCCTAAACGGCCCGCGGCGGGGGCCGATAACTCAGCGATGAGCGCGATGCAGAGGACATGGGTGACCCTCATCGGAGGCGTGCTCCTGGCGCCGCTGGGCGCGCTCGCGCTGTTCCACGCCCGTCCCGGCCTGGACCCCGTCCTGCGGGCGCCGGCGTTCCACTTCTGGGTGGTGAGCGGCACGGCGCTCGCCGCGGCGATCGCGTCGGCGGTCGTCATCGCCTCCGCGCGCAGCCTGCGCGAGACGCGGCTCCTGTTCCTCGCGCTCGCCTTCGCGGCGATCGCGGGCATCTTCTCCGTGCACGGGCTCGTGACGCCGGGCTTCCTCGTCGACCACTTCTACGCCTCGATCGGCGTCTCGGCATGGGCGAGCATCTTCGCCGGCGCGGGGCTCGTCGCGCTGAGTGCCGCCCGCATGCCGCCGGCGGTCGAGCGCTTCGTCTCGAAGGCGGGCGGCGCGATCTTCGCGTGGGCGTTCGTGCTGCTGGGCTGTTATGTGCTGATGAGCATCGAGGCCGAGTCGTGGCTCGACTGGGCCCCGACCGATGAGCGGACGGTGCAGTACGGCATGGCCTTCGCGGCGATGGCGCTGATCGCGTTCGCGGCCTGGCGATACGCCCAGTCGTGGGCGTTCGCCCGCCTTCCCGCGCAGGCGGCGATCGTCGGCGCGCTGGTGATGCTCTTCGACGTGCCGGCGATCCTGCTCTGGGGCGAAGTCTGGCGCCTCTCCTGGTGGATGTATCACGCGCTCTACGCGCTCGCCTTCGTCGTGCTGTTCGCCGGCTGGGCGATCGAGGTGCGGCGCGCGGGCACGCTGCGCGCGATCGCCGACGCCGTCTCGATGCGCGATGCCCTCGCGCAGCTCAACCGCGGCCGCGACACCGAGATGATCGAGCTGGTGGACGCGATCGAAGCCAAAGACGTGGCGACGCTCGGGCACGTGAGCCGCGTCGCGGCGCTCGCGCTGGTCATCGGCCGGCGCATGGGGATATCGCCTGCGGATCTTCGCTCGCTCGTGCTCGCGGCGCAGTTGCACGATGTCGGCAAGATCGCCGTGCCCGACGCGCTGCTCCGCAAGCCCGGCCCGCTCACGGACGGCGAGTTCGCGACGGTGAAGCGCCACGCCGCGCACGGCGGCATGATCGCGAGCACGGTGCCCGCGCTCCGCGAGCTGGCGCCCGTCATCCGCGCCCACCACGAGCGGATCAGCGGGCGCGGGTACCCGGACGGGCTCGCCGGCGAGCAGATCCCGCTGCTCGCGCGCATCATCGCCGTCGCGGACACCTACGATGCCATGACCTCCGACCGCCCCTATCGCGCCGCGCATGCGCATGAGGCCGCGGTCGCCGAGATCAGCCGCCTGTCCGGCATCGAGTTCGACCCGCGCTGCGTGGCGGCGCTCCTCGCCTCGTTCCAGGCGGACGAGATGGCGCCGGCCGCCTGACCTTCGCCCCCCGCATGCCATAACGCACCGCCCTCGGCGCATCGACCATCGCTTCCCGCGCGGCCTATAATGCGGTGCCCCAAGACACCGAGATCCGGTCCGTGGAGCCCGCATGCCGACCGAAGTCCTCTATCGCAAGTGGCGCCCGCAGCGATTCGCCGACGTCGCCGGCCAGGAGGTGGTGACGCGCACGCTCGTAAACGCGCTGGCGCGCCACAAGGTCTCGCACGCGTACCTGTTCAGCGGCCCGCGCGGGACGGGCAAGACGACCACCGGCCGCCTGCTCGCGAAGGCGATCAACTGCGAGCGCAATGCCGCGGGCGCCGCCGACAGCCCGGGCGAGCCGTGCAACGAGTGCCCGTCGTGCGTGGCGTTCAACGAGGGGCGGGCGCTCGACCTCGTCGAGCTCGACGGCGCGAGCAACCGTGGCATCGACGAGATCCGCGACCTGCGCGACAAGGCGAACTACGCGCCGGCGGGCGGGGCAGCGGCGCACAAGGTGTACCTCATCGATGAGGTGCACATGCTCACCGACCCGGCGTTCAACGCGCTGCTCAAGACGCTCGAGGAGCCGCCGCCGCACATCGTCTTCATCCTCGCGACGACGGACGCGCACAAGGTGCCGGCGACGATCCTGTCGCGCTGCCAGCGGCACGACTTCGGGCGCATCCCGCTGAGCGCGACGATCGACCGGCTAGCGCACATCGCAGCGGACGAGCGCATCAGCATCGGCCGCGAGGGGCTCGAGCTGATCGCGCGGAGCGCGACCGGCAGCCTGCGCGACGCGATCAACCTGCTGGAGCAGGTCTGCGACTCCTACGGCAAGGACGCATCGACCGATGCCGTGCGCGAGGCGCTGGGGCTCGTCGGCGATGCGCGCGCGGCCGACCTCGCCCGGCAGGCGCTGCGCGGCGACCTGGCGGGCGGGCTGGCGACGATCTCCGCCGTGCGCGACGACGGCCTCGACCTGCGCCAGTTCCAGCGCGAGGTCGTCGGACGGCTGCGCGACCTGCTGCTCGTGCACGCGGGCGCCGACACGGGCGGCGCCTGGACTCCGGAGCAGGTCGAAACCATGCGCGACGACGTCGAGGGGGTGGCGCGCGAGAAGATGGTGCAGGTGCTGCGGTTGTTCAGCGAGGCCGACCTGCGCGCGGACCCGCTGTCGCCCCTGCCGCTCGAGCTCGCGCTCGCGGCGTCGACGCTGAAGCCGGAGGCGGCCGCGGCGCCCGAGCCGACGGCGGCGCGCCCGGCGGCCCCGCCGATGCGCCAGCCGCCGCGCGCAGCGCCCGCGCGCCCGGCAGCGGCGCCCGCGCGCAACGCCGCGCCCGCCGCGCGGCCGGCGCCGGCGACGCGCGACATCTCGAACGCGTCGCCGGAGCAGATCGCCGCCATGCTCGGCAGCACGAAGCCGGTGATCCCGCCCGCCAGCGAGGAAGCGCAGGAGCCCGCGCCGGCGACGGCCAACGGGCACGACCAGCCCGCCGCCGCCGCCGCGAACGGCGCCCCCGCGGCGGACGCGGTCGAGGTCGACACCGCGCTCGAGGGCCTCGTGGACCAGATGAAGGGGGTCGCGCGCGAGCGCAGCGCGAAGCTCGGCGCGCTGCTCAACGGCTCGTGTCGCGCGGTGTCGTGGCAAGACGGCGTGCTCACCCTCGGCTTCTTCGAGGACAAGTTCCACAAGCAGCAGGTCGAGGAGACGGCGAACCGCAAGGTGTACGAGGAGATCGCGGCGTCGATCCTCAGGGCGCCGGTTTCGATCCGATGTATCATTGCCCCGCGTCCGGCGCGCCCGTTGTCGCGCAGCCCGCTGGTGCAGCACGCCGTGCAGAACCACGGCGCGACGATCGTGTCCGAGGAATAGGAGCCCGCAGCGATGGCGATGAACCGCGACATGATGGCGAAGCTCGCGCAGATGCAGGAGCGGCTCGCGAAGGCGCAGCAGGAGCTGGCGGAGAAGAAGGCGGAGGGCACGTCCGGGGGCGGCGCGGTGCACGTCGTGATCACGGGCGGCATGAAGGTCGAGTCGCTGAAGATCGAGCGGGAAGTCGTGGATCCGGACGACGTCGAGATGCTCGAAGACCTGCTGACCGCCGCGCTGAACGAGGTGCTGCAGAAGGTGCAGGCGCTGCAGATGGGCCAGCTCGCCGGCCTGGCCGGCAGCCTCGGCATCGGCGGCATCCCCGGCCTGACGCCGTAGCGCCGCCTGGCCCCGCGCATGACGCAGGACTACAGCACTTCGGCCGCGGCGCCGGTCGCGCGCCTGATCGACGAGTTCCACAAGCTCCCCGGCATCGGCCCGAAGAGCGCGCAGCGCCTCACGTACCATCTCCTGCGCATCCCGCACGACGACGCGATCGCGCTCGCGCAGGCGATCATCGAGCTGAAGGAGCGGACGGTCCTCTGCTCGGTCTGCCAGAACGTCACCGAGACGGACCCCTGCACGATCTGCCAGGATGCGTCGCGCGACCGCTCGCTGATCTGCGTCGTCGAGGAGCCGCTCGACATCCTCGCCGTCGAGCGCACGCGGGGGTTCCACGGCCTGTACCACGTCCTCCATGGCGTGATCTCGCCGATGGACGGCATCGGCCCGGACGACCTGAAGATCGCCGAGCTCCTGGCGCGCATCCGCGGCGGCGCCGTGCAGGAGGTGATCATGGCGACGAACCCGAACCTCGAGGGCGAGGCGACGTCGATGTACGTCAGCCGCCTCCTGACGCCGCTCGGGGTGCGCGTCACGCGCCTGGCCCGCGGCCTGCCGATGGGCTCAGACCTGGAGTACGCCGACGACGTGACGCTGTCGCGTGCGCTGGAGAACCGCCAGGACGTCTGACGCTCGGGGCTAGCGCCATGCGGCGCCGCTCCGTACGCTTCCGCGATGCCCGCCCGATCCCGTGAACCGCTGATCGCGCCCGTCCCGCAGCGCCTCGAGCGCGCGGGCGGATGGCACACGCTGGCGCCCGGACGCACGATCGTGCTCTTCGCCGACGCGCTGCACGGCGGCATGACGGCGGCGCGCGCGCTGCAGGCGGCGCTCGCACGCTACGCCGGCGTCGCCTGGGAGGTGCGCGCCGCCACGGGTGTCGCCGAGACGGAGGGCATCGTCGCGACGATCGACCCGCGCATCACGCGCAAGCGCGAGGGCTATCACCTGACCGTCGGCGACGAGCGCATCGCGATCGTCGCGCACGACGCGCCGGGCCTCGCATACGGGTTCGCGACGCTCGCGCAGCTTCTGCGCCAGTACGGGCGGCGATTGCCGCGCCTGCGCATCGAGGACTGGCCGGACTTCCCGCACCGCGGCGTCATGCTCGACATCAGCCGCGATAAGGTGCCGACGAACGCGACGCTGCGGGCGCTCGTGGACATGCTCGCGGAGTGGAAGGTCAACCAGTTCCAGCTCTACACCGAGCACACGTTCGCGTACCAGCAGCACCGCACGGTCTGGAAGGACGCGTCGCCGCTGACCGGCGAAGACGTGCTCGCGCTCGACGCGTATTGCGCCGAGCGGCACGTCGAACTGGTGCCCAACCAGAACAGCTTCGGGCACATGACGCGCTGGCTCGCGAAGAAGCCGTACAACGACTTCGCCGAGGCGCCGCGCGGCACGCGCCTGCCGTGGGGCCGCCTGCCGCCGTTCACGCTGGACCCGCACGACCGGCGCTCGCTCGCGCTCATCGCGGGGCTCTACGCCGAGCTGCTGCCCCATTTCCGCAGCGGCCAGATCAACGTCGGCTGCGACGAGACCTTCGACCTCGGCCTGGGCAAGAGCCGGCAGGCGGTCGCCGCGCGCGGCGCCGGACGCGTCTACCTCGACTTCCTGCTGAAGATCCATGCGCTCTGCGAGCGCCACGGCCGGCGCATGATGTTCTGGGGCGACATCGTCCTCCAGCATCCCGAGCTGATCGGCGACGTGCCGCCCGACGCCACCGTGCTCGAATGGGGGTACGAGCATGACCACCCGTTCGCGGAAGACGGGAAGCGGTTCGCGAAGGCGGGGTTGCCGTTCTACGTCTGTCCCGGCGCCGGCGGCTGGAACTCGCTCATCGGCCGCGCGGACAACATGGTCGAGAACATCCGCAACGCCGCGCTGAGCGGCCTCAAGCACGGCGCCGCGGGCATGCTCAACACCGAGTGGGGCGACAACGGCCATATGCAGCCGGCGCCCGTGCCGTGGGCGGGCTTCCTCTACGGCGCGGCGATGAGCTGGTCTCCGAAAGCCAGCGCGGACGTGGACCTCGCGCGGGCGTTGAGCCTGCACGCGTTCGACGACCCGAGCGGCGAGACCGGACGGGCGATGCTCGACCTCGGCACGGCGTACCGGGCGTCCGGCGCGCGCACGCGCAACGGCACGCTGCCGGCGCAACTCTACTTCCTGCCGGTCGAGGGGGACTGGCCGATGCAGCGCGCCCGCCCCGGCGGCTTCGATGCGGTGCGCGAGCGCATCGCCGACGCATCCGGGAGGCTCGACCCGGCCCGGATGCGGCGTCCGGACGCGCAGCTCATCGTCGACGAGATGCGCTGCGCGGCGCGCCTCGCCGACGCCGGCTGCCGGATCGGCACGGCGAAGCAGGCGCGGCGCGAGGGCGCAATCGCATCAAGGGTGCGCGCCGGCTTCGAGCGCGCGGCAAAGCAGATCGCGGCGACGATCCCGGAGTACGAGCGGACGTGGCTCGCGCGCAACCGCCCGGGCGGGATGCGCGACAGCGTCGCGCGGCTCGAAGGCGCGGCACGCATGCTGCGGGACGCGGCGACGCGCTGACGCGCGCCGGCGCGACAGCAAACAGCAAACAACAGACAGCAAAGGGCGACGAGCTGTGTGCGCGGCTCCTCACACGAGCCGCCCCCCGACGTTCACGTGGCCTGGTCGACGCGTGCGCCGCGCGATTTGCCTCGCCCGTCCGATTCGGGGGACGACGCGCTGACGCGCGCCGGCGCGACAGCAAACAGCAAACAACAGACAGCAAAGGGCGGCGAGCTGTGTGCGCGGCTCCTCACACGAGCCGGCCCCCCCGACGTTCGCGTGACTGATCGACGCGTTTGCCGCGCGATTCGCCTGATCCGTTCGGTGCCGCGGCATGTGTAAGCCGACGTGGCGCCTCGTAGACTGACGGGGTGAAGTACGAGATCGCCCTGACCGTCGAGGCGTCAGCGGAGGACGTGGATACGCGGGCGCTCGAGCGGCTCGCGTTGCGCGCCCTCGAGGCGGAGGACGTGGCGGCGCCGTCCGAGTTGAGCATCGTCCTCGCGGACGACGCGACGGTGCAGGCGCTCAACCGCACGTATCGCGCGACGGACGCGCCGACCGACGTCCTGTCGTTCTCGCAGTCCGAGGGCGCGGCGTTCGTGCGCCCGGACGAGGCGCTGCCGCATCTCGGCGACGTCGTCATCTCGCTCGAGACGGCGCGACGGCAGGCGGGCGAGCACGGGCAGACCATGCAGGCGGAGACGCAGCACCTGCTCGTGCACGGGATCCTGCACCTGCTGGGGTACGACCACGAGCAGCCGGACGACGCGCAGGTCATGCATGGGCGCGAGGAGCGGCTGCTGGGCGCGACGCGGCATCACTAGGCGCTGGCCGCCGGTCGCGGCTCGCAGCTCGCTCGAGCCCAGACTACAGATGTCGCGGATGGCACAGACATAGGGCGTCGCGGTTGTGGCGCATCTGTCGGCCGCGGTCTCTTCGCGCGGCGCGCGACGCCGCCTCGTTGCTCTGTGCCGTTCGCTGTTTGCTGATGGAGTGCGCCGCGCGCGCTAGAAGACGTTGACCGCGCGCTGGGCGGCGTCGATCAGCGGGATCGGGTAGACGCCGAAGGTGAGGACGCCCAGCGCCGCCAGCACGAGCAGGCCTTCGAGCGCGACGGGCGCGCGGAGTAGCGGCTCGCCGTCCGCCGTGCCCAGGTACATCTGGCGGGCGACGCCGAGGTAGTAGAAGGCGGAGACGGCGGTGTTCAGCACGGCGACGATCACCAGCCAGACGAGGTCGGACTGCACGGCGGCGTTGAAGATGTAGACCTTGGCGATGAAACCGGCCGTCGGCGGCAGGCCGGTGAGGGAGACGAGGCAGAAGAGCAGCACGGCGGCCGGGATCGGCGCGCGGCGGCCCATGCCCGCATAGTCGGCGATCTCGTCGCTGCCCGTCCGGTTCGAGATCGCCATCACGGCGAAGAAGGCGCCGAGGTTCGTGAAGGCATACGTCGCCAGGAAGAAGACGACGCCGCTCGCGCCGAGCCGGGTGTGCGCGTCCGTCGAGGCGGCGATCGCCGCCACGCCGACCAGGAAGTTGCCCGCCTGCGCGATGGAGCTGTAGCCGAGCAGGCGCCGGATGTTCGTCTGGCGCAGCGCCATGACGTTGCCCACCGTCATCGACACCGCCGCGAGCACGGCGAACATCTGCTTCCAGTCGTTGCCGACGAACGTCTCCGGCCCGAAGCCCTCGAAGAAGATGCGCAGCACGACGGCGAACGCCGCCGCCTTGCTTCCGACCGAGAGGAACGCCGCGACCGGCGTCGGCGAGCCCTCGTAGACGTCGGGCGTCCACATCTGGAACGGCACGACGGCCATCTTGAAGGCGAACCCGCCCGCCAGGAACGCCATGCTCAGGATCAGCGCCGAGCGGATGCCGGGGTCGCCGGAGGCGATCGTCGAAGCGATGCTCGGCGAGCC
>DASRHM010000111.1:0-46499 GCA_035650575.1 Dehalococcoidia bacterium
CCGGCGTCTGCCGCAGCACGGCGACGCGCGTGTTCTCCAGCCGCCGCTCGACGACCACCGCCTCGCGCCAGCCGGCGAAGTGGCGGTCCAGCCCCGCCTCGAGCGCCGCCGCCCGCTGCTGCACGAGCCGCTCGTCGCGCGCCTCTTCCGGCGAGAGGTACGCCATCGCGTGCAGGAGCAGGCTCCCCTTCGGCGCCAGGTCCGGGGTCACCTCCGAGTGCAGGCTGTAGTACAGGTCGCGCCGCACGTCGAAGATGTACGTCAGGTCCGTGCGCAGCCGCCGGCTCAGCCCGAGGTCGATGCAGTACGCACGCACGTCCTCCGCCTGCGCCCAGCGCGCCGCCTGCTCCGCGAGCGCGGGCACGCCGTCCGCGATTCGCGGCAGGTCCTGGGGCGGCAGCGCGCAGACGAACGCGTCCGCCTCGTACCGCTCGCCCGCCGTGACGGCCGCGGTGATGCGCCCGCCCTCGGCCTCGAGCCGCTCGACGCGCGCGCCCGTCACGACGCGCCCGCCGTGCGCCTCCAGCGCATCGATGAACGCCTCGTACATCGCGCGCCAGCCGCCGCTCATGTAGCCGACGTAGTCCTTGGCCCAGAGGTTCTCCTGCAGGTGCCGCAGCAGGAACCCCGCGCTGAGCTGCGAAGCCGGCCGCGTGTAGCTGTTCACCGTCGCGAGCGCGTTGAACAGCCGCCGCAGGTGCTCGTCCTTCGTCTTGCGCGCGACCCAGTCGCCCCACGTCACATCCTCGAGCTTCGCGGGCTTGGCGAGCTTGATCGCGGCCATCATCGGCCCCAGGCGCAGCCGCGACGCGAGGGGCAGGAGCGAAGTCCCCAGCACCTCCTGCGGCTTCGTGCCGAGCGCGCCGAACCGCTCGCCGTCGGTCCAGAAGGCCTTCGACGGCTGCGGGTACCCGAAGCCCGGCATCGGCGCGCCGATCTCGGCGAGCAGCTCCGCCAGCACGCCCGTGTGCGGCCGGTAGATGGCGTGCGGGCCGTAGTTCAGCGTGAAGCCGCGCTCCTCGTACGTGTACGCGCGGCCCCCGGGCACGTTGCCCTTCTCGAGCACGACGGCCGAGCGCCCCGCGCGCGCGAGCAACGCCCCGGCCGCCAGGCCGGTCACTCCTCCCCCAATGACGACGGCATCCGTTCTCATGGCGCCTCCTTTTCTTGCTGCGGTTGCTGTCCCAGCGCTTCGAACAGCACCTGCAGCGGCGCGCGACCATACGCCTCGTCCATCAGCGCGCGATGGAAGTCCTCGTACATCGCCCCCGGCGTCCCGGGCGCGATGTCCACCGGCCCGTTGGCGCGCACGAAGTACACGGTGCGGCGCAACGCCCGCAGCTCGCGCGCGCAGTCGGCGCATGCGCCGACGTGCGCCTCGACGGCGACGCGCACGTCATCCGGCAGCTCGCCGTCGATCAGCTCCGAGAACAGGGCCTGGGCATCGCAGTTCATCGCCGTCCCTCCCCGTCGCCTGCGTGGCGCGCGCGGCGTCCCTGCGGACGCGGGGGCGGCTCCTGCGGCGGCTCGCCCTTGCGGATGTGCCCGGCGCTGATGCACGCGTTGCACTCGTTCTTCGCATCGACGAGCGCGCAGTGGTGCTCGAACACGCCGGTCATCGTCTTGCGCGCGCGGTGCAGCTCCGTCTTCACGGACGCGATCGACGCCCCGATCGCTTTCGCCGCCTCCTCCCGCGAGAGCCCGAGCTGGTCGCAGAGGATGATCGTCGCGCGCTGCTTCGCGGGGAGCGACATCGTGATGCAGTTGATGCAGGTGCGCGCGACTTCCTTCACCTCCGCCGCCTTTTCGGGCGAGAGGAACAGGCTCTGCTCGAGGTTCCGTGCCAGCGCGTCGTTCTCCCGGAACCACTCCCAGCGCTTCTCGAGATCCCACGGCTTCCGGCTGCGCTGGTGGTCCAGGCAGGCGTTCGTCGCGATGCGGTAGAGCCACGTGCGCAGCGACGACCGCAGCTCGAACTGCGCGAAGTGCTCGTAGGCGCGGAGGAGGGTCTCCTGCACCAGGTCCTCGGCCTCGTCCCGCGAGCCGGTCATGCGCTCGCACAGGCGGAGCAGCCCGGCCCGGTGCTCCTCGGTGAGCGCGCCAAAGGCGTCCTTGTCACCAGCCTTCGCCCGCTCGAGCAGCGCGACTCCGCCGCGTTCGTCTCGTGCGTCCATGCGGGCCCCCTTCTGGATGGTTAGACGGATCCCCGCACGAAAAGGTTACATCGGCCGCCGCTCCGCTTCGGCCGATACCGCCAACAGCACACAACAGGCAGCAATGGCGCGCCCGCAGGGCACGCCAGAACCAGGAACCCAGAACCGAGAACGCGTCTCAGTCGATCAGCCACCTGCCTCCGCGGCGCGTCGCCTCACACGACCACCGACCTGCTGTGCCCGCGGGCACCGCGCGCCCGACCGGGCGTACAGGGGGCATCGCCCCTGGCGGGGGCTCGGGGGGTGTCCCCCCGGAAACATCACCTATCTCCGAGGGCGGGCGGGTGTGTCGCACCGCGCGTCGGAAACACGCTCACCGACCAACGACCAGCCGCCGATCCCGCCCGCAGAATCGTGAGAGATCACCAACCCCGGGATCGAACTCAGGGAGGGCTGCCCCGCCATTGCAGCCCTCCCTGAAATTCGCCCGTTACTTGCGCTCGTGCGCGCCGTTCTCCGCCGGCTCGCGCGATGCTCCCGGGGCAGCGTCGAACAGCTCCTCGCGCATCACCTTCACGTCGCCGGGGGCCGTGATCCCGAGTTTGACGCGGTCACGTTCGATGCTGAGGACCTTCACGTAGATGTCGCCTTCGATCCAAACGGCCTGCTGGACCTTCCGCACGAGGATGAGCATCCTGCTCCAAGCTTTCTGCCACCCGAGAAGGGCGGACTCCGCCGCCTGGCCCCTCCCCCTGCGGACGGCGCGGCCCGTGCCATCCGCGAAGCTCCCCGGGCTCACCCGGGGCTTGACATGCTGCGCGCCTTGGGGCTAACTAGGAACTCAAATGCCGGAGGCGCGGACCCGGAAATGAGTTTTCGTATCACCGTTTCCGGAAATGGATTGCCAGTATCTTATTTCCCGGGAAATCCGCCTGTCAACCATCTGCCCCGCACAATCTGGAGCCGCCACTGATGCCAGTCCGCTGGGGACTTCTCACGAACCATGCCCTCGTCCTCATCCACGTCATCGAGCACCCGCGTTCGACACTGCGTGACATCGCGCTGGCCGTCGGCGTGACCGAGCGCGCCACGCTCTCCATCCTGCGCGCGCTCGAGGAGGACGGGATCATCTCCCGCCGCAAGGACGGGCGCCGCAACGTATATACGGTGGACGTCGACGCGCTGATGTCGCACCGCAGCGCCGGCGCCTACACCATCGAGCAGCTCGCCAGCGCCCTCTTCGCCATCTCCGGCCGGCTCCCAGGGGTCCAGCTTCCGCCCGGCCTGCAGCTCAGCTCGTCGGGCCACGCGATGCCGGCTGGCGGACCCGGCCTCGGCGGCGCGCCGGGCATCGGCGCCTGACCGCCCCTCGCCCGAATCCTCCCCCGCTCGTCCCGTTCGGCGCCTGCTCGGGCAGGGCTCTTGATCGCTGGCGATCGACCGGCTATAGTCGCGTTAGCACTCCCGATCGGTGAGTGCTAGAATCGGCAACGACACCCGGTCTCGCGGATACGCACACAGAGAAGGAATGAGGAGACATGGCCAAGCAGCTTCTCTTCGATGAGGAGGCCCGGCACGCCCTGATGCGCGGCATCGACGCCCTCGCCGACGCCGTCAAGATCACCCTCGGCCCCAAGGGCCGCAACGTGGTGCTCGACAAGAAATTCGGCGCCCCCACCATCACGAACGACGGCGTCACCATCGCCAAGGACGTCGAGCTCGACGAACCGTTCGAGAACATCGGCGCCCAGCTCGCCAAGGAGATCGCCTCCAAGACGAACGACATCGCCGGCGACGGCACGACTACCGCGACGGTGCTCGGCCAGGCGATCGTCCACGAGGGCCTGAAGAACGTCGCCGCGGGCGCGAACCCGATGGCGCTCAAGCGCGGCATCGAGGCCGGCGCCCAGGCGATCATCGCCCAGCTCAAGAAGAACGCGAAGCCCGTGACGACGCGCGACCAGACGTCGCAGGTCGCCGCGATCTCCGCCGCCGACCAGACCATCGGCCAGCTCATCGGCGAGGTGATGGAGAAGGTCGGCAAGGACGGCGTCGTCACCGTCGAGGAGTCGAAGGGCATCACCACCGAGGTCGAGTACGTCGAGGGCATGGCGTTCGACCGCGGCTACATCAGCCCGTACTTCGTCACCAACAGCGAGAAGATGGAGGCGGAGCTCGAGGATCCGTACATCCTCATCACCGACAAGAAGATCTCCGCCGTCACCGACATCCTGCCGCTGCTCGAGCGGCTGCTGCAGGTCAGCCGCAACCTGCTGATCATCGCCGACGACATCGAGGGCGAGGCGCTCGCGACGCTCGCGGTGAACAAGCTGCGCGGCACGATCAACGTGGTCGGCGTCAAGGCGCCGGGCTTCGGAGACCGCCGCAAGGACAACCTGGGCGACATCGCCGCGCTCACCGGCGCCCAGCTCATCAGCGAGGAGCTGGGCCGCAAGCTCGACTCGGTGCAGGTCGAGGACCTGGGCCGCGCCCGCCGCGTCATCGTCGCGAAGGAAGAGACGACGATCATCGAGGGCCGCGGCTCGCAGAAGGCCGTCGACGCGCGCGTCAAGCAGATCAAGACCGCGCTCGAGACCACAACGTCCGACTGGGACCGCGAGAAGCTGCAGGAGCGGCTGGGCAAGCTCGCCGGCAGCGTCGCCGTCATCAAGGTCGGCGCCGCGACCGAGGTCGAGCTGAAGGAGAAGAAGCACCGCGTCGAGGACGCGCTCTCCGCGACGCGCGCCGCGGTCGAGGAAGGCATCGTCTCCGGCGGCGGCGTGGCGCTGATCAACGCCGTCCCGGCGCTCGATAAGGTGCAGCTCGAAGGCGACGAGCAGACCGGCGTGAACATCCTCAAGCGCGCGCTCGAGGAGCCGCTCCGCCGCATCGCCGTCAACGCCGGCAAGGACGGCTCCGTGATCGTGCAGCAGGTGAAGACGATGAAGCTCGGCGAGGGCTACGACGCGGCCAGCGACGAGTTCGGCAACATGATGTCCAAGGGCATCATCGACCCGCTCAAGGTCACGCGCGCCGCGCTCGAGAATGCCGTGTCGATCGCCGGCATGGTGCTCACGACGAACTGCCTCGTCACGGACCTGCCGGAGAAGAAGGACGCCGCGGCCGCGGGGGCGGGTGCGCCGCCCATGTACTAGGAACCGCAGGCGGAGGGCGGCGGCCGCCGCCCTCCGCTGACACCCGGACGACGTCTCCTCCCACGGAGGTGCGCATGTACACGGAAAACGGCCTGCTCGTGGACATCGGTGAGATCCGCAACATCGTCCAGAACGCCGACGTCTTTGCGGTCGGCTTCCGCCTCTTCCCGGAGCGGCTGATCATCGACACGCGGCACGACGACAAGGAGATCCCGATGGTCGCCATCGCGGACCCGGTGGCGAGCCTGCAGGAGCGCTTCTTCTGGCTCGGGCAGCACCGCCCGTCGCTCGGGATGCCGCAGGCGTTCATGTTCTTCTTCTGGCCGCACAGCGTGCCCTACCTGAAGGAGAGCGGCGTCTGGGACATGATCCGCGCGCGCGTCGTCGCCTCCGGCTTCGCCGGCGCCGGCGAGACCGTCGACGCGGCGCTCGAGGACCTGGAGCGCCGCGAGCGCGCCGCGCACGTCGACGCCATCACCGGCGCCCGCTACCAGACCATCTGGAGCGCCCGCGCGAACTAGCCCCCCGGACTCGCCTGCGCGGAGGCCCCCTGTCAGGTGGCTGCGCCCGCCCTGCACCCGGGCCTCATCCACGAACAGGCGTTCGTCGAACTGGCTCGCGAAATTCCGGCGCACCGCAGGTTGGCCGCCGGTCAATCACCCACCCGGGCCTTGTTACCTTTCGCCTCCGGCCGAAGATGTAACCGGTGAAGGCGCGCGCCCGGATGCTTGCACAACCCGCCCCCGTCGCCCGCCGGTACGAGCGCGAGGACGAGCTCGCCGCCGCGTTGTCGGCGCTCGAGCCGGGCGCGTGGCGCCAGTTGTTCGAGGAGAACTACGAGCGCGTGTACAACTACGCGTTCATCCGCACGGGCAACGCCGCCGACGCCGACGACATCGCCTCCACGGTGTTCGTCGAGGCGGTGAAGGGCATTGGCCGCTACCAGTACCGCGGGTCGCCCGTCGTCGCCTGGCTCTTCCGCATCGCGCACAACGAGACGGTGGACGTGCTGAAGCGCCGCCAGCGGACGGGCGCGCAGCCGCTCGATGCGCCGGCGATCAGCGACCGGCTGCGGGCGCGCGACGTGATCTCGCACGCGGACGAGCGCGCGGACGTCGCGGAGGCGCTCGGGCGGCTGCGGCCGGAGCATCGCGACGTGCTGCTGTTGCGGCTCGTCGAAGGGCGCAGCGTGCGCGACGTGGCGGAGCTGCTGGGCAAGACGGAAGGCGCGGTCAAGGTGCTGCAGATGCGCGCGCTGCGCGCGCTCAAGGACAGGCTGGCAGGATGACCACGCGCACGCGCCCGGCGTTCGAAGACGTGCTCGACGAGTGCCTCGCCCGGCTGGTGGCCGGCGAGCCGCTCGATGGCGTGCTGCTCGCCCACCGCGAGCACGCGGTCGAGCTGCTGCCGGTCCTGCGCGCCGCCCAGATGACGGTGCGCGCGCCGGCCGGCGCGCCCACGCCGGCGCCGGCGCGGCGGGCGAAGGCGCTCGGCGCGCTGCTCGCCGCGGTCGATGCGCAGCAAGGGAAGCGGGAGCGGCGGCGCGACACGCTATGGGGCTGGATCGTGGAGCTGCCGCGCCGCCCGCGCCCCTACCAGGCGCTCGCGGGGCTCGCTGCGGCGATGATCTTCGGCGGGGCGGCGGTCGGCGCGACGGCGGCGGCCGGCGGCTCGGCGCCCGGGCCGGTGCGCGACTTCTTCCTCGGCTCGCGGTTCGTCGGCTTCCCGGTGGAGGTGCGCGGGACGGTGCTGTCGCTCTCGCTCGACCGGGTCGTGGTCGCGCGCGACGGGCAGACGACGGAGGTGCGGCTGACGGACGGCACGCGGATCCTCGCCGGCGGGCAGGTGGCGCCGGCGGGGCTGCTGCAGCCGGGCGCGAACGTGCGGGTGGAGGCGGTGATGCGCGACGACGCGCTCGTCGCGACGAAGGTGCACATCGAGCAGTCGGGCGCGCCGCCGGCATCGCCGGTGGAGCCGCCGGCGACGTCGGGCGCGCCGGATGCGCCATCGCAGCGCATCGCGCCGCTCTTCGACCCGACGCAGACGCGCGAGGGCGACGACGACGGCGTCGAGCCGGCGGAGCCGCCGGAACAGCACGGGCAGCAGGGCGACGGCGACGAGCCGGCGGACGGCGCCGACGACCACGGCGACGACGCGCACGGCGTCGCGACGGCGCAGGCGGGCGAGCCCGAGCGCGAGGACACGCCCGAGGCGGAAGACGAGCACCACGAGGACGCGGCGCAGACGCCGGTTGCCTCGAGGACGGCCGTGCCGCGGACGCCGGAGCACGAGGGCGGCGGCGCGGAGACGCAGGGGTCGCCGGACTAGGCGCCCCACCCCTGGCCTTCGGTCGCGCACCTCTCGATCGTGCAGGACTGCATGCGGTCGTGACGCGTCGCCGAGGCGGTGCCCGACGGGGCGCGCGCGAGGCCGCCGGGCCCATCGCGCCGGGCTCGAAGCGCCAATGGTCCGAGTGGCAGTGCGCGCGCTTCGGCGCGGGGATGATCCGTTACACTGACGTGCACGAGACGACGGAGGAAGCACCATGGTCGCGACGAACGATCGGACATCGGCATCGCACGGGAGCAACGGCGCGAACGGCGCCGGTCAGACGGGGACGTGGGCGGTCAAGAAGGGCCTGGCGCAGATGCTCAAGGGCGGCGTCATCATGGACGTCGTGACGCCGGAGCAGGCGAAGATCGCCGAGGAGGCGGGCGCCTGCGCGGTCATGGCGCTCGAGCGCGTGCCATCGGACATCCGCGCGCACGGCGGCGTCGCCCGCATGTCGGACCCGGACGTGATCACGCGCATCGTGGAAGCGGTGACGATCCCGGTGATGGCGAAGGCGCGCATCGGCCACTTCGTCGAGGCGCAGGTGCTGGAGGCGCTGGGCGTCGACTACATCGACGAGTCGGAGGTGCTGACGCCGGCCGACGAGGCGCACCACATCAACAAGCACCCGTTCAAGATCCCGTTCGTCTGCGGCTGCCGCGACCTGGGCGAGGCGCTGCGCCGCATCTCCGAGGGCGCGGCGATGATCCGCACGAAGGGCGAGGCGGGCACGGGGAACGTCGTCGAGGCGGTGCGGCACATGCGGCAGCTCTGGGACGACATCCGGCGCGTGCAGTCGCTGCCGGAGGACGAGCTGTACGCGGCGGCGAAGGAGTTCGGCGCGCCGTACGAGCTGGTGAAGGACGTGCACGACAACGGCAAGCTGCCCGTCGTGAACTTCGCCGCGGGCGGCATCGCGACGCCGGCGGACGCGGCGCTGATGATGCACCTGGGCGCGGAGGGCGTGTTCGTGGGCTCGGGGATCTTCAAGTCGGAGTCGCCGGAGAAGATGGCGAAGGCGATCGTGAAGGCGACGACGCACTTCCGCGACCCGGCGATCATCGCCGAGGTCTCGCGCGGCACCGGCACGGCGATGAAGGGGCTGGAGATCGGCACGATCCCGGAGACGGAGGTCCTCGCGAAGCGGGGGTGGTAGCCCGCGCTTAGCGCGCGCCGGGAGGGAATCGGTGCGCCGAATACTTCACACCCGGCCTTCGGCGCGCCAGGGCTGCAGGACCGCCAACGGGTGCAGAAGCCCGCGGTCAGGAGTGCTCGACGTCTTCTAGTCGCGGAATGATACCGAGTCCTCTGACGTGCCCGTCCATGCCGGCTTGTAGCTAGGCGTGGCGATCCCGACGTCGAATGCAAGCTCAACGGCGGTTTCGCCGGTCCAGTACGCGCCCTGCGGAAATAGTTGAATTCCTCGCGGAGCCGTAGCCACGGTCGCAAACGAGCGCCGGCCTGCGGCCTCCGCCTCGCGAATCAGTTTAACGTCATACACAAACGCCGTGAGGAAGTCGGTGGGGCCAAGAGCCAGTTCGCTAGCGTCGGCGACGCGTGCGATCCAGTCTGCGCTATCGTGTTCGAATGATCGATCCCCGCAGTTGTCGCAAACTAGCGCGGGGAGATTACGCAGAAGCACCCACCGTGAGCCGCGCTGAACCCACGTCTCGACCAGTTCTTCATGCAGATCGCCTGCTCGGCAAGCTGGGCAGGTCATCGCTCCTCCTCTGGGGGCGGACGCCGACGGCGGGTTTTCAGGTCAGGCTCCCATCTGCTCTTAGTATCGGCACTGGGATCATACACCGTGATGATGTACGGTGGGTCGCTGAGACTGATGCGGACGTGTAAAGGAACGCCTGATTTGCAGCGGCCGAACACGGTACAGCATGGGCCGTATACGTCATCCGGATAATGCTCAATCACTTCAGCATTATCGTCATAGATCGCCTCCTGAACCATTCTGGGGCGAATGTTCCGCTCGATCATGCGATCGATTGCGTGCTCCCGATAAATGGCACGCTCGAAGCGCGCGCGAATCTCTTCCACGCCAACGCACTACCAGTCTTCCTCGGTCAGCCCGATTCCCGAGAGCACCTCTCGTGGTAGTCGGATGGGATCACCAAGGTGCTCCAACTCGAATTGTTTGAGCTGCTTTCTCAGCATCATCGAGAGCACCTTTGCGTGTTCTAGGCTCATGCGAACGATCGCGCGCCGTTCCATGATCTGTGGGCCCGGCCCGGTCGGTGTCGCCGGTAGCGTGCCGAATATCAGCGTCAGTCCGTACGCGCTTTGCGCAATCTGAACCTGGTCGCTGTATACCTCCGGAACCTCGTCTGGCATCTGGTGCTCCTCCCCACGGCCAAGTTGATGAGAACCTGCAAGTGGGCGGATCATAGCGTAGCGCCAGCGGGTGTGTCACAGTACCCATTCCCGGTTGAGCCGACGGACCACGGCGCCCGCGGTTGCTGCTAGTTCCATCACACCGACAATGGTGCGTGGGCGGAACAGAGCGTGCAGCGCGCCCCGTGATGAGCGGCGCTTCTCGCGCATCAGGGCGGAACGGCAGGGGGAGTTGGCATGAGCATCAGCGAACCCGGGTTCGGGGGCCGCATCGGCCGCACGGTGGCGGAGTCGCAGCCGTGGTGGCCGGAGCCGCCGGCGCCGCCGCGCGAGGCGCCGAACATCGTGCTGATCGTGCTCGACGACACGGGGTTCGCGCACCTGGGCTGCTACGGGTCGACGATCGAGACGCCGAACATCGACGCGCTGGCGGCCGGCGGGCTGCGCTACACGGGGTTCCACACGACGGCGCTGTGCTCGCCCTCGCGCGCGTGCCTGCTCACGGGGCGCAACCACCACGCGATCGGCATGCGCAGCGTGTCGAACTTCGACACGGGCTTCCCGCACATGCGCGGGGGCATCACGCCGCGGGCGGCGACGCTGCCGCAGCTCCTGCGCGCGCACGGCTACGCGACCTACGCCATCGGCAAGTGGCACCTGGCGCCGATGCGAGACTGCTCGGCCGCGGGGCCGCACACGGACTGGCCGCTGCAGAAGGGCTTCGACCGCTTCTACGGGTTCCTGCAGGGCGAGGCGGACCAGTTCTCGCCCGAGCTGACCGAGGACAACCACCACATCGACCCGCCGGCGCGGCCGGAGGAGGGGTACCACCTGAGCGAGGACCTCGTCGACCGCGCGACGGGCATGGTCCGCGACCTGCGCTCGGTGCGGCCCGACCGGCCGTTCTTCCTGTACCTGGCGTTTGGGGCGATGCACTCGCCGCACCAGTCGCCGCGGGCGTACCGCGAGAAGTACCGCGGGCGCTTCGACGAGGGCTGGGATGCGGCGCGCGAGCGCTGGTTCGCGCGCCAGCTCGAGAGCGGCATCGTGCCGGCGGGGACGACGCTGGCGGGGCGCAACCCCGGCGTGCGGGCCTGGAGCGAGCTCTCGGAGAACGAGCGGCGCTTCGCGGCACGGCTGCAGGAAGCGTTCGCGGGGATGCTCGACCACACCGACGCGCAGATCGGGCGCCTGATCGACTTCTTGCGCGCGCAGGGGCTGCTCGATGACACGCTGCTTATCCTCTGCTCCGACAACGGCGCGAGCCAGGAAGGTGGGCCGTGGGGCGTGCTCGACGAGTGGAGCTTCTTCAACCTGCAGCGCGAGGACATCGACGACATCGTCGCGCGGCGGCTCGATGACATCGGCGGGCCGCACTCGCACAGCAACATCCCCTGGGGGTGGGCGCAGGCGGGGAACACGCCGCTGCGCTGGTACAAGCAGAACACGTACGGCGGGGGCGTCCGCGACCCGCTGATCGTGCACTGGCCCGCGCGGATCGCGGACGGCGGGGGGATCCGGCGGCAGTTCTGCCACGCGATCGACGTGCCGGCGACGGTGCTCGACGTCACGGGGATCGCGATGCCGCAGCAGTTCCTCGGCGAGGAGCAGATCCCGCTGCACGGGCGCAGCCTGGTGCCGACGTGGGACGACGCTTCGGCGCCGACGCCGCGGGCGCGGCAGTACTTCGAGATGGGCGGGCACCGGGGGCTGTACGAGGACGGCTGGAAGGCCGTGACGTACCACGAGAAGGGGCGGCCGTTCGACGACGACGCGTGGGCGCTGTACCGCCTCGACGAGGACTTCTCAGAGTGCCATGACCTCTCGGGGGAGCAGCCGGCGAAGCTGCGGGAGCTCATCGACGCGTGGTGGGTGGAGGCGGGGCTGAACGACGTGCTGCCGCTCGACGACCGGAACATCGAGCTGTTCGGCGGGACGCCGCGGCCGGGGACGCCGCACGCGCGCGACGAGTACGTGTACCTGCCGCCGATCTCGCACATCCCGGCGGACGCGGCGCCGGCGCTCGGCGGGCGGTCGTGGGCCATCACGTGCGAGGTCGTCGTGCCGCCGGGCGGGGCGGAGGGCGTGCTGTACGCGCGCGGGAGCCACAACGTGGGGCAGGTCTTTTTCCTGAAGGACGGCGCGCTCGTGTTCGATTACAACGCGCTGGGCGCGCACCAGCGGGCGGCGGCGGCGGTCGACCTGGCGCCGGGGGCGCACGAGCTGTCGGCGCGCTTCGTGCGCGAGGGCAACGTCGGCACGCTGACGATCGCGGCGGACGGCGCGGACCTGGCGTCGGTCGCGATCCCGCGCATCATCCGCATGATGGGCTCGACGGGCGTGGACGTGGGCTGCGACCGGCTCTCGACCGTGGTCGACGACTACGAGGGGCCGTTCGCGTTCACGGGGGAGCTGCGCAAGGTGACGTTCCGCATCGAGGGGCGGCGGGACCGCCGGGATATCGCGGCGGCCGCGCGGGCCGAAGGCGGGCGGCAGTAGGTGTGCTGACGAGCAGCGCGGTGCATGCGCGACCGCGCGCGCGGAGGCGATGCGGCGCCGGGACGGGGCTGAGGATGGAAGATGGAGGGTGGAGGATGGAAAATGGACGTGCGGCAGTGAGTGTTCGCACGCAGCGCGAGTGACGTAGGATTCCGCAGGATGGAACCACCCACCGGCAGACGCACAGTCGTCATCCTTTCAGGACCGCCCGGCTCGGGAAAGACCACTACAGCACGGGAGCTTGCCGCGCTGCTGGGCGCGCCTGTCACCGAGGTCGACGACATCAAGGTGGAGCGTTATGGCACCACCATGAGCTGCGATCCGAGCCGCGATTTTCCGGAGGCCGGGCGGCGCGTCGCCACGCACCTCGAGCGCGCGCATGTCGCAGTCATCGCCGAAGCGTTCGCTGACGATGAGCACATCGACTTGGTGCGACGCGAGCTCCCGCCTGACTGCAACGTGTTGACGGTCTTGCTCGAGTGCGAGCTCGACAAAGCGATCTCACGTGCTGGCGATCGACTCCCGCTGTGCGTGATTCGTGCCCAGTTCGCCCGATTCAGCGGGCGCGCGTACGCCGATCGGACTCACATCCGCACGGGCGGCCGCACCCCGCGCGAGGTCGCGACCGAGATCGCAGCGAGCGTTGGGCGAATGAATTCACCTACGCGCGGGGGCGGACCTTGAGGACGTCGTGGACGATGATGGCCTGGTCGCGCTCGGGGCCGACGGAGACGATATCGACCGGGATGCCGAGCAGGCGCTCGATGCGGCGGATGTAGTCGCGCGCCTTCGGGGGCAGGTCGTCCCAGGTGCGGCAGCCGCTGGTCGGCGCCATCCAGCCTTCGACTTCCTCGTACACCGGGCGCACCTTGCTCAGCATGACGGAGCTGGCGGGGAGCGTCGTCAGCGTGCGGCCGTCCTCGGTCTCGTAGGCGACGCAGATGCTGATCGAGGGGAAGTTGTCGAGCACATCGAGGCGCGTGAGGACGCCGCTCGTGACGCCGTTGACCATCGCGCTGTAGCGCGAGGCCACCGCATCGAACCAGCCGGTGCGGCGCGGGCGGCCGGTAGTGGTGCCGACCTCCGGGCGCGGGCCCTCCTTGCGCAGGATCGTGCCGGTCTCATCGAGCAGCTCGCTGGGCATGGGGCCGTTGCCGACGCGCGTCATGTAGGCCTTGTAGATGCCGACGACCTGCTGGATGACCGTCGGGCCGATGCCGATGCCGATGCCGGCGCCGCCGGCCGATGACGACGGCACCGACGACGTGACGTACTCGTAGGTGCCGGCGTCGAGGTCGAGCAGGCAGCCCTGCGCGCCTTCGAGCAGGACCGTCTCGCCGCGGTCGAGCGCCTCGTGCACGATCTGGGCGGTGTCGCGCACGAACGGCGCGAGCCGGCGGCCATGCTCGGCGTACTGCGCGTAGACATCGTCGAACGGCAGGGGCGCGAGGCCGTAGAGGCGCTCGAGCACCGCGTTCTTGTACGGCAGCACGAACTGCAGGCGCGCGCGCAACGCCTCAGGGTCGACGAGATCGCCGATACGGATGCCGATGCGGGCGACCTTGTCGGTGAAGCAGGGGCCGACGCCGCGGCCCGTCGTGCCGATCGCCGCGTCGCCGCGGAGCTTCTCGTCGGCGACATCGATCAGCACGTGCCAGGGCATGATCGCGTGGCAGCGGTCGCTGACGAACAGGTTGGCGACGCTGATGCCGCGCGATGAGAGCTGGTCGATCTCGTTGAGGAGGGCGGCGGGGTCGACGGCTACGCCGTTGCCGATGAGGCACGCCTTTTCCGGGTAGAAGATGCCCGCCGGGACGAGGTTGAGCTTGAACTCGCCGAGGTCGTTGATGACGGTGTGGCCGGCGTTGTTGCCCGCCGAGTAGCGGGCGACGACCGTCGCGCCCTGCGCGATCAGGTCGACGATGCGGCCCTTCCCCTCATCGCCCCACTGGCCGCCGATGACGACAACTGCTGGCATAATGAAGGCCGTCCCCGCGGGTGCGGGCGGCGGCTCCTTCCGGGCGCCTCATGGCGCGGGAGTATCCGGTCGTGGCGCCGGGCGTCCGGGCGCCAGCGCGCAGACCGGCGTGAGTATACAGTCCGCGAAGCCGGCGCCGCCACTTCGCGAAGGGGATCTTGTCCTGTGCGCCAACTCGCCGTCGTCGCCGCCGCGCTCGCGCTCTCGGCCGCCGTGCCGGCGTGCGGGGGAAGCGGAGATGGCGGGGAGCCGACGCGCGGGCCGGCGAGCGCCATCGCCCTGCCGAGCGCGGCCCTCAGCGCGGCGGCGGAGCCGACGACGCCGGCGGGCGCGCGGGCGACGCTCGCTGGCGAGACGTGGGTGTCGGTGCGCGTGCTGCCGCCTGATGCCGTCGCGCAGGAGCAGCTCGAGTCCGCCGGCCAGGCGCTGAGCGAGGACGGCAAGCCGATCACGATGGCGCGCACGCCTCCATCGCTGTCCGCCGTCCTGCCCTGGGAGCTCGTGTCGGCGGCGCCGTCCGGCTGGGCGGTGTGGCGCCCGGAAGCGATCGACCGCGTGATCGAGGTCGCGGGCGGCGCGGCGAGCGTCTCGCTCGACTCGGTCGAGGCGGTGGCGTGGCCGGACGCATGCCTCGGCATCGACCAGCCGGGGAAGGTGTGCGCGCAGGTGATCACGCCGGGGTATCGCATCGTCGTCGAAGACAACCGCGCATCGCCGTCGCAGCGCGTGGAGTACCACACCGACCGCAACTCGCCGGCGAACGTCGTGCGGGCGCCAGCGGTCGCGCCGGGGGCGACGCCGTGAGGGGGCGCTTCATCGTGCTCGAGGGCGGCGAGGGCGCTGGCAAGTCGCGGCTGGCGGAGGCGCTGCGGGAGCGGCTGGAGGCGGCGGGCGAGCAGGTCGTCGTGACGCGCGAGCCCGGGGGGACGGCGCTCGGCGAGGAGCTGCGCGACGTGCTGCTGCGCCACCAGGGGCTCGATGACCCGCTCGCGGAGCTACTGCTCTTCGAGGCCGCGCGGGCGCACCTGGTGGCGACGGTGATCGCGCCGGCGCTCGATGCGGGGAAGACGGTGATCTGCGACCGGTACACCGCATCGTCGGTCGCGTACCAGTCGTCCGGGTGCGGGCTGCCGCGGGAGGAGGTCGACCTGGCGAACGCGATCGCGACCCGCGGACTCGAGCCCGACCTGACGTTGCTGCTCGACGTGCCGGTCGACATCGGGCTGCGGCGCCGCACCGGCGACGGCGCGCCGAACCACTTCGACGCCGCATCGCGGGAGTTTCACGAGCGCGTGCACGCGGGGTACGCGGCGCTCGCGCGCGAGCACGCCGAGCGCTGGCGGGTGATCGATGCGACGCAGCCCTTCGCGGTCGTGGTGGAGGACGCGCTGCGCGCGATCGGCGAGGTGCGCCCGCTTCCCCGCTAGCGCCGGGGCATGGCGCCGTGCCGCCAGGCCGCCGCCCGTGCGGCGTCCGTTACCCTTCCGGCATGCGGGACCGCGTCTTCCGCAGGCTGATCGCCTTCGCGCCCGTGGCCGCCGCCGCCCTCGCGTCCGTCGCCCTGCTCTGCGGCTGCGGCGTGAAGGACCGCATCACGGGCGCCTCCGGGCCGACGCGCACGCCGACGGTCACGCCGACCACGACGCCGACCCCCAGCCCGACGCCGAGCCCCACGCCCACCGCCACACCGACGCCCGCGCTGCCGGCGAACCCCCGCGGCCTCCACCGGTGGGACCGCCTGCCGGTGCACTACTGCATCGACGAGTCGGGCGCGGGGTACGTATCGAACGCGGAGCTGCGCGACTTCGTCGGCCGGGCGTTCGGCGACTGGGGAGTGGCGGCGGTCGACGACGGCGCGTGCGCCGGCCCGGTCCGCCAGGACGACGACGTCAACGAGATCGGCTGGGGGACGCCGCCGGGCGCCACGCCGGGCGGACTCACGACCGAGGCGGGCGCGACGCTGACGACGTTCCAGGAGTGCCAGAGCGGCTGCGACCCGGACGACCCGGTGCAACTCATCGAAGCGGACATCATCATCGAGGGCGACCCGCCGCGCATCTTCCGGACGCGCGACTGCCTGTACAGCACCGTCCTCCACGAGACGGGCCATTTCCTCGGCATCGACCATCAGCCGGCCCCGTCCGTCATGCAGGCGGAGACGTCCGACTGCCCCACCGAGCTCACGCCGGTCGACCGTGCCGCGCTGCGCGAGCGGTACGGCGCGCGGGCGCGCTAGCCGGCGCCGCGGCCACCCACCCGGCCCGACCGTGGTCTCCCCGCAGCCGGGCGCGCCGCCGCGCGATCTGCCGGCCGCGCGCCCGCGGGCGAGGGCCGGTCCATGCGCGCCCCCCGGTCTCATCGCCTGGGTTCGCCCGGCGGCGTCCGCAGTACCTGGTGCCGGCACTTGAGAAGCGGCGCCCGCGGCGGGACAATGAGCGCCTATCGAGACGGAGGACGCCGTGGACAAGCGAAGATTCGAGCTGCCCGTCGCCGTGGGGCTGAGCCTGCAGTCGCGCAGCGGCAAGGTGCGCGTCATCGCGGAGCCGCGCGACGACGTCGAGGCGGAGGGCGACCGGCTCAACGTGAGCGGCGGCGAGGGCGGCGAGCCGCTGCAGATTCGCGCCGGCATGGGGACGGGGGCCCTGACGGTGCGCTGCCCGGCCGGTACCGACATCAACGTCGGCACGCACTCGGGCTCCGTGCGGCTGGAGGGGCGGTTCGGCGAGGTCTCCGTCACGACGATGAGCGGCAATATCGAGATCGAGTCGGCCGACGCGGTCGATTCGCGCACGATGAGCGGCTCGATCCGGGTCGGCGCCTGCGCCGGGCGCTGTCGGGCCAGCACGGTCGCGGGCAAGCTGGCGATCGGACGCGCCGGCAGCGCTTCGGTCAGCACCATGTCGGGTTCCGTCAGCATCGATGAGGTCGCGGGCGCGCTGAAGGCGCGGAGCGTCAGCGGCAGCATCGTGGCGGCGTGCGGCTGCGAGGGGCCGATCGCGGTGAAGACGGTCTCCGGCAAGGTGCACCTGGGCCTGCCCGAAGGCACCGCGCCGGACGCCTGCTTCAAGACGATGGGCCACGTCGAGTGTGGCTTCCCGGCCGGCGACGACGTGCACATCGAGGCCATGTCGATCTCCGGCACGATCGAGGTGGTCCCCGAGTGACGGCGGTCGCGACGACGAGCCCGAGCACGGTCGAGGGCACGGTGATGTTCACGGACATCGTGGGCTTCACGGAGTTCAACGCGTTGCGCGGCGACGTGGAGGCGCTCGAGATGCTCGCGGCGCAGGAGGACATCGTGCGCGGCGAGCTCGGCGATGGCGCGCGCATCGTCAAGCAGCTCGGGGACGGGCTGATGGTGTGGTTCCACGACGCGTGCGCGGCGGTGCAGGCGGGGCTCCGCATGCAGGAGCGCTTCGAGGAGGAGACGGCGAAGAGCGACGTGCCGCTCTGGGTGCGCATCGGCGTCCACGCCGGCCGGCAGACTCGGCGCGGCGACGACCTGGTGGGGCACGACGTGAACGTGGCGTCGCGCATCATGAACCTCGCCGGCTCGGGCGAGGTGCTGGCATCGGAGGCGACGGTGCAGGCGATCCGCGAGATGCCTTCGGACGTGGAGTTCGAGCGCCTGGGGCCGGCGGTGATGAAGGGCATCCCCACGCCCATCAACCTGTTCCGGGTGGAGCGACGGCTCGGCGAGTGAGCGCGGGCGCCGCGCGCCTGCGCGCGAGCCGCACCTCTGGCCCCGGGGGCACGCCGGCCGGGGCGCGCTATCCTGCCCGCCAGGAGGGGTGTCCGAGCGGCTTAAGGAGACCGTCTTGAAAACGGTTGCGGGGCAACCCGCCGTGGGTTCGAATCCCACCCCCTCCGCCATCATCTGCGCTCGCGGGGAGCGCGGGGGCGCGCGGTCACGACGGGCGCATCGCTAGCGCGCTGCTCGGGTGGTCATTTCGAAGAGGGGAAGCGGTTGGGGCACACCCCCGGCCCTCGGCTGGGGCTGCGCTCGCTGCACCCCTGCTTCGAGGCGGGCGGGGAAGTGCCTGCGACATCTAACACCGAACATCCAGCGTCGAATATTCGCGCAGGGCGCGAATTCCCAACGCGCAGCCGCGCCGGTACCCTGCCCGCGGCATGAAGATCTGCTTCCTCATGTACCAGGGGAACATGTACTCGGGCGGGCAGGGCGTGTACCTGTACTACCTGACGCGCGAGCTGGCGCGCATGGGCCACGAGGTGCACGTCATCGCCGGGCCGCCGTATCCGCAGCTCGCCGAGGGCGTGATCGCGCATGAGATCCGCGACTACAGCTACTGGACCTATCACCATTACAAGAAGGACTTCGTCTTCAACCGGCCGCCGCTCAGCTACTTCCATCCCGTGAACTTCTACGAGTTCATGTCGACGCGCGTCGCGCTGTCGTCGCTGCTCGCGAACTTCAGCGTGCGGGCGTATTTCCGGCTGCGCGAGCTGTCGCGGGAGCACCGCTTCGACGTGGTGCACGACAACCAGACGCTGAGCTACGGGGTCTGGGCAGCGCACGCGACGGGGTTCCCGCTCGTCGCCACGATCCACCACCCGCTCTCGTACGACCTGCGCAACGCGCTGCGGCAGGCGCGGACGGCGTACGAGCGGGCGCGGCGGATCCTCTGGTCGCCGTGGATCATGCAGGAGGTCGTCGCGCGGCGGCTCGACCGCGTGATCGTCGTGTCGGAGACCTCACGGCGCGACGTCGAGGAGGCGTTTGGGCTCGACCCGGAGCGGGTGCGGACCGTCTACAACGGCATCGACACCGACACCTTCCGGCCCCTGCCGGGCGTCGGGCGGGAGGCCGGGAAGATCCTCTACGTGGGGAACTCGGAGGACCGGAACAAGGGCGCGCGCTATTTCCTGGAGGCGCTGGACCTGCTGAAGGACGAGCTGGACTTCCGCGTGACGTTCGTGGACAACGAGCGGTGGCGGCTCAAGCTCGCGCCGCGTCTCGTCGACCAGTTCGGCCTGAACTCGCGCATCGACTTCACCGGCCGCATCCCGACCGCCGAGCTCGTGCGGCACTACAACGAGGCGATGCTCTTCGTTACGTCATCCGTGCACGAGGGGTTCGGCCTGCCGCTCGCCGAAGCGATGGCCTGCGGCGCGCCCGTGGTCGCGACGGACATCGGCGCGTACCGCGAGATCGCGCGCCACGGCGAGGACGCCTGGCTGGTGCCGCCGGCGGACCCGCGCGCGCTTGCAAACGCGATCCGGATGATGTGGAATGACGCATCGCTGCGGGGGCGGATCGGCGAAGGGGGGCGGCGACGGATCCTCGAGAAGTTCAACTGGCGCACCGCCGCCGAGCAGACGCTCGCGGTCTACGACGAGGTGATGCCCCACCGGCGCAAGACGTTCGCCTGGACGCTGCCGGGGGCTGCCGGCGGCGGGCAGCGCGCGTGACCGCCTCCCCGCGCGGAGCCGCCGATGCCTGACAACATCGTCAACGTCGACTTCCGCCGCCACTTCCACCTGGCCCCGGGCGAGCGCGTGCTCGACCTGGGCTGCGGCAACGGGCGCCACACGCTCGAGGCGGCGCGCTATCCGGTGCGCGTGGTCGGGCTCGACTTCTCGCGCGACGACCTGCAGGCGGCGCGCTACATGCTCGCCGACCTCGTGCGGAAGGGCGAGGCGCGCGGGCACGTCGACTTCGTGGTCGGCGACGCGCAGCACCTGCCCTTCCGCGACGGCGCCTTCGACAAGTCGATCTGCACCGAGGTCTTCGAGCACATCCCGGACGACCGCGCGGGCATCGCCGAGTTCGAGCGCGTCACGAAGCCCGGCGCGCCGGTCGCGGTCAGCGTGCCGAACTACTGGCCGGAGACGGTGTTCTGGACGCTGAGCTGGGACTACTGGCACACCCCCGGCGGCCACGTGCGGCGCTACCGGCCGGGGCAGATGCGGCGCATGCTCGAGGCGCAGAACATCGACGTCCACTTCCAGCGCAACCGCCACGCCTTCCAGGCGGTCTACTGGTTCCTGCGCTGCACCTTCGGCAAGGACAACGAGGACTTCCTGCCGGTGCGCACGTTCTTCAAGTTCATCAACTGGTACCACAACCGCCGCCTGAAGCTGCTCGAGCGCATCGAGGCGACGGCCAACCTCGTCATCGGCAAGGACATGATCCTGTACGGGCGCAAGCGCGGCGCGCCATCGCGCGAGGCGGCGGCGCAGCCAGCGGCCGTGCGCGGCGAGGCCTAGATGCCGCTCGACCGCTTCCAGTCGATCGACCCGCGCCTGCTCGACATCCGCGACGAGCACCGCGTGATCGACCTGGGCTGCGGGACCGGGCGGCACGTCCTCGAGCTGGCGAAGGGCCCCGGCGACATCATCGGCGCCGACATCTCCGCGCACGACCTGCGCGTCGGCCGGTACCTGCTCGAGATCATGCGCCGCCGCGGCGAGGTGCGCGCGCGGGTGCACTGGCTGCGCACGGCGGGCGAGCGGCTGCCCTTCGCCGACGCCGCCTTCGACCGCGTGATCTGCACCGAGACGCTGGAGCACGTCGAGGACGACGCGGTCCTGGCGCGCGAGTTGCACCGCGTGCTGAAGCCGGGCGGCATCCTCGCCGTGAGCGTGCCGGACGAGTACTCGGAGCGCGTCTTCTGGAAGCTCTCGAAGAACTACCGGACGCACGCCGGCGGCCACGTGCGCGTCTACGCGCGGCCGCGCATCGTCGCGCTGCTGCGGGAGGCGGGATTCGCGCCGTACGCGGTGCGCTACCGCCACTCGCTCGAGACGCTGTACTGGCTCAGCCACATCGCGTTCTGGAGCGACTGGGGCAAGCAGGGGCCGATCACGCGCGTCTTCCGCCGCGCGCTCGACTCCGGCCGCGCCCGCGAGTCGCGCATCGTCACCGCGATCGATGACATCGGCAACCGCATCTTGCCGAAGAGCATCGTCGTCTACAGCCGCAAGCCGCTCGAAGGCGGCCGCCGCACGCACGGCGGCGAGCGCGCCGCGATCGTGACGCTGCGCGACGAGACGCCGGACGAATTCGGCGCGCCGGAGCACGTCCCGCCGGAACTGGCGCCGCAGAACGGCCACGCGCCCGCCCGCGAGGAGGACGAGCGCACCACCGTCGAGGTGCGGGCGGTGCCGGCGCCGTTCGGCGTGGCGGTGCAGCCGGAGCCGGAGCCCGCGGCGCGCGGCCGCGCCCTGCCGCTGCGCGACGAGCTGCAGCTGCTGCTCGGCCTCGACCCCGAGCCGCAGAAGGAGCGCCTGATCGAGATCGTGCGCTCGTGCCGGTTCGCGTTCATGCGCGACCTGCAGGAGATGGACGGCGAGCGCGCGGCGACGCCCTCGACGCCGGACGGGCGGACGCTGAAGGAGATCGTCGGTCATATCGCGGCGTGGGAGGAGTGGACCGCGAGCGCGCTCGCCGAGGTGCGCGCGGGCGCGGCGGAGCCGGCGATCATGTCGCTCGGCGGCTACCCGCGCGGCATCAGCCGCTACGCCTCGATCGACGCGTTCAACGCCGCGCGGATGGCGGAGGCGCGGCAGCGGCCCTGGGCGGAAGTGCTCGAAGACTCAGCCGCGGCCTTCGCGCGGATGGTCGAGGAGGCGGAGCGCACGCCGGCGCCCGCGCTGCACGCGACGGCGCCGTTCTACTGGCCCGACCTCGGCGGCACCGTGCCCTGCGCCGTGTACCTGCTGATGGTCGCGGCCTGGCACTACCAGGAGGAGCACCTGCCCGAGGTCAGCGGGCGGGCGGGATAGGCGGGCGCGCCGCGGGACCGCCGCGGTCTCATGCTGGCCGCCGGTTCGACTTCAGCGCGAAGACCGTCAGGCGAGCGGCTGTGCTCGTGGCGCGACGAATTCATTTCGCGCGACGATGAACGTCATGGAGCCGGCAAGGGCGTCAACCATCTCGTGCACGTGCATCGGCGGCTGCTCGCCCGGGCGCGTCGTGGCGTCCCGGACGCCGAGCGCGCGACATGTCGGCCGCGGCGGCCGGCGTCAGACGCGCTGTGCGTCCTCATGGGCGGTCGTCGCTCCTCGCACTGCCTCGGCCATGAACTCGACGACCGGCAGCGCACGCGCGAGGTCGTCCCAGGAAGCGTAGCCGAACAGCCGCCGCAGCATGGACGCCGCGAGCCGGTGCCGCCGCCCGTACTCGCGCAGGGCCGCCTCCGACGCCTCGGGCGGGAGCGCGCGCGCCGTCGCGGCGAACGTGCGCCGGCCGACGGTAACGCGCACGTGAGGATGCGCGCGGACGTTGCTATACCAGTCCGCGCGCGGGCCCCACGCTGAGACGACGCGCCACGCATCGCGCTCGCGGTCGCGGCCGATGACCTCGAGCACCGTCCGGTGGATCGCGCCGCTGCGCCGGCCGCGATGCTCCAGCGCCAGGAATCGGGCGCCGAGCAGCCAGCCGAGGCGCCAGCGGTAGAGCGCCGCGGGCGCCCGGAGCGCGGCGCGCGCAAGGCCCCCGGGATGTCGCAGGCGCGTCATGTCCGCAGTTTCGCCCGAGCGGCGGGGAGGGTCGATGGGGGGCGAGGAGCAGGATCGCCCGCCCCGGCGACGCGGGCTCGACCCCGCGGTACTCGGTGCCAACGCGCCCCCGGGCAGCCACTGCCTGCACCCCCGAAAACCCGTTGACGGGGCACGCGAAGGCTGGTAGGATCGCCTTAGTGTCGGAGTGACACTAAGTACGCCCGCGAGGGCGCTGCGGCGGCGGAGCCGCCCGGGAGTCCCGCATGACGATGCTCCTCACCCCCACCGAGACACGACCCGCGGCCGCCGGCGGCATCGCCTGCGAGGCGGACTCGATCGAGACCGTCCCGCTGGCCGAGGAGCGCTCGTTCGCCTACTGGCAGCAGGACATCCCGCAGGAGTACTGGGGCCTGACGGCGGCGCAGCTCACCGCGCGCATCCAGGCCGCCCGCGCGAAGCTCGGCACGCGGCTGGTGATCCTCGGCCACCACTACCAGCGCGAGGACATCATCGCCTTCGCGGACGAGCGCGGCGACAGCTTCAAGCTGGCGCAGTTCGCCGCCGCGCGGCCGGAGGCGGAGTACATCGTCTTCGCCGGCGTGCACTTCATGGCGGAGGCGGCGGACATCCTCAGCGGCGCCCACCAGAAGGTGATGCTGCCGAACATGGCCGCCGGCTGCTCGATGGCCGACATGGCGGACCCGGACGACGTCTACAACGCGTGGGCGGAGCTCGAGGAGCTGGGCATCGCGCAGGACACGCTGCCGATCACGTACATGAACTCCGCCGCGTCGCTGAAGGCGTTCGTCGGCGAGCGCGGCGGCGCGGTCTGCACGTCGAGCAACGCGCGCAAGGTGCTGGAGTGGGCATTCGCGCAGAAGAAGCGCGTGCTCTTCTTCCCGGACCAGCACCTGGGCCGCAACACCGGCGCCGCGATGGGCATCCCGCAGGAGCAGATGGTGCTGTGGGGCTGGGCGCGGCCCTACGGCAGCATGGGCGGCCGCACGCTCCGGGAGCTGCAGGACAGCCGGATCATCCTCTGGGCCGGGCACTGCTCCGTGCACCAGCGCTTCACGCCGCGGCAGATCGCGGAGGCGCGCGCGCAGCACCCGGACGTGCTCGTCGTCGTGCACCCGGAGTGCCGGCTGGAGACGGTGCAGGCCGCCGACCTCAACGGCTCGACCGAGTTCATCGCGAAGACCGTGCGCGAGGCGCCGGCGGGCGCCGTGATCGGCGTCGGAACGGAGATCAATCTCGTCAGCCGGCTCGCGAAGGAGAATCCCGACAAGACGGTCTTCTGCCTCGACCCCGTCGTCTGCCCGTGCTCGACGATGTACCGCGTGCACCCGGCGTACCTCGCGTGGACGCTCGAGCAGCTCGTCGAAGGGCGCGTGGTGAACCGGATCGCCGTGCCACCGGAGATCGCCGCGAAGGCCAGGCTGGCGCTCGACCGCATGCTGGCGATCCGCTGACGGACAGGGCGCCGACGCCCGCGCGGTATACTCGCCGCGTGATCCGCACCCGCATCGCCGGCCTCGGCCGCCACGTCCCCGAGCGCATCCTGACGAACGCCGACCTCGAGCGGATGGTCGAGACCTCCGACGAGTGGATCATCAACCGCACCGGCATCCGCGAGCGGCGCATCGCCGCGCCCCACGAGACGACGAGCACGCTCGCGACCGCCGCCGCCCGGCGCGCGCTCGCCGATGCGAACATCGCCGCCGAAGACCTGGACCTGGTGATCTGCGCGACGACCACGCCCGACGGGCTCTTCCCCTCGGTCGCGTCGCTCGTGCAGGAAGCGGTGGGCGCGCGCCGCGCCGGCGCGTTCGATATCAACGCCGCCTGCATGGGCTTCCTCTCCGCCCTCGCCACGGCGTCGCAGTTCATCGCCGCCGGCAGCGCGCAGCGCGTGCTGGTCGTCGGCGCCGAGACGCTCTCGCGCATCGTCGACTGGACGGACCGCTCGACGTGCGTCCTCTTCGGCGACGGCGCCGGCGCGCTCGTGCTCGAAGCCGCGGAGCGCGGCGGGCCGCTCGGCTTCGTGCTGCACAGCGACGGCGGCAAGCGCGACGCGCTCTACGCCGAGGGCCCGTGCGGCGCGCGCGATGACGAGGACAAGGGCCCGCTCGAGTGCTTCATCCGCATGGACGGCCCGGCGATCTTCAAGTTCGCCGTGCACGCGATGACCGAGGCCGTGCGCGAGACGCTGGCGACGGCGCGCGTCGGCGCGGACGAGATCGACGTGCTGGTGCCGCACCAGGCGAACCTGCGCATCATCCAGGGCGCGGCGAAGGCGCTCGGCATCCCGCCCGAGAAGGCGGTGGTGAACATCGAGCGGTACGGCAACACGTCGTCCGCCTCGATCCCCATGGCCCTCTGCGAGGCCTCGGAGCACGGGCGGCTCGCCGAGGGCGCGCGGGTGATGCTCTGCGGCTTCGGCGGCGGGCTCGCCTGGGGCGCGATGCTCCTCGAGTGGAGCCGCACGGGCGTGCCCGCGCCGGCGCCCGGCGCCGCGAACCCCGTCCGCGTCTAGCGCTACTGCTTCTTCTGCTGCGCGACCCACCGCCGGTTCGGCGTGCCGGTAGCCATCTCCGCCAGCCCGCGCAGGTCGATCCACAGCGGATCCAGGCGGAGGACGCCGAAGTCATCGCCGTCCGGCGCCTTCCAGATGATCCCCGGGTCGTAGCCGAGCGGCGGCGGCGTGCTCTTGTACAGCTCCCAGATGCGCCGGCGCTGTGCGACGTCGTCGTCCCACGTCGCGCGGCACTGCGCGTGGATCTCCTGCTGCTGCGGATCCCAGTACGTCAGCGCGATGACGTCGTTGCGCGCGAGGTGCTTCGCCTTCAGCGAGTGGCGCCCGGTGGCGATCCACCCCACCGGGCCGGCCTCCCAGATCGGATGCAGGATGCGCGTGCGCGGCCGGCCGCGCGTGTCGACCGTCGCGACCGTGCACCAGACGATGCGCCGCACGCGGGCGTGAAACTCGTCCTCGATCTCTGAGAAGCTTTCAACATCCATGCCGCGATTGTGGCAGGTGGGGTCGTGGTCGCAAGCCGCCGGTCGCCGGGGCGTTGCGCGACTCCAGGCGCCGGACGGAGCGCCCCCCGCCGGTACCGAGGCCGCGTGCGTCCCACCCGCCCGCCCGCGGAGCGTCGTGTGTCTTCGGGGACACCCCCGCGCGCCCCCGGCGGGAGCTGCGCCCTTCCCCCTGCTTCTGCCGTCGCCCTGTGAACGGACGTTACATGCCGCGACGGACGTTGGACGCGCATGGCGGTCGGCGGGTGGCCGGCGCGATGTCCCGGTGCGCGCCTACCCCAGCGGCCGGTCGAGCGGGAACGGCGGGTTCGCGAGCGGCCGCGCCGCCAGCGCGAGCAGCGCCGGCACGCTGTCGTCGCCGGCGATGCGGTTCGTGCGCAGGGCCTCGCAGCGCTCGCAGCGGTGCACTAGCGCCCATTCGTCGCCGCGCACCCAGATCGCGATGGGCTCCATCTTCCCGCGGCAGACCGACGCGCGGTCGCCCGGGCGCTCGTCGACGTGCAGGCTCCAGAGGCAGCGCGGGCAGTGGTTGCGATGCTGCGTGCCGTAGGCGTCGGCGCTCACCTGCTCGCCGCAGCGCGCGCAGCGGAACGTCGCGGGCGCGGAGTCGGGGCGTCGTTGTGCCATCGCGCGCCAGTGTAGCGGGCCGTCGAGCCCGCGTGCGGGCCAGGCGGATCACCGCCGGCGAGGCACAACACCGGACCGAAGCCCCGGGTCCTCGCTCAGTCTGTCCGCTGTCCGCACTGCGGCAGCCCCTCGTTGCTGTTTGCTCTTTGCTGTTTGCTGTGCGGCGGCATAGCCGCCGCCGGCCCCTCTCTGCTGTTTGCTCTTTGCTGTTTGCTGTGCGGCGGCACAGCCGCCGCCGTACAATCCCGCCCATGCGCCTGGACCTTGGCGGCCTGTGGACGCACCGCGACTTTCGCCGGCTCTGGGCCGGGCAGACGATCTCCGTCTTCGGCTCGCTGACGACCCGCCTCGCGCTGCCCCTCACGGCGATCATCTACCTCCACGCGCGCGCGTACGAGGTCGCGCTGCTCGCGTCGTTCGATGTCGTCGCCGGCCTGCTGTTCGGCGTCGCCGCCGGCGTCTGGGCGGACCGCCTGCCGCGCCGCCCGCTGATGATCGGCGCCGACGCCGGCCGCGCGCTCGTCCTCGGCTCGGTGCCCGCCGCCGCGGCCTTCGGCGTGCTCGGCATGCCGCAGCTCTACCTCGTGCGCTTCGTCGCCGGCGCGCTGACGGTCGTGTTCGATGTCTCGTACCAGGCCTACCTGCCGACGCTCGTGTCCGAGGACGAGCTGGTCGAGGGCAACAGCAAGCTCGCGGCGACGGCCGCCGTCGCGGAGTTCGGGTCGTTCGGCGCGTCCGGCTGGCTCGTGCAGCTCCTCACCGCGCCCGGCGCGATCGCCGTCGATGCGGTGTCGTTCGTGGTCTCCGCCGGCTCGATCCTCGCGATCGGCGCGCAGGAGCCGCCGCCGAAGCCCGCGCACGAGCGCGACCCGTTCCGCGCGGAGGTGGCGGCGGGCCTGCGCGCGGTGCGCGACGACCCGGTGCTGCGCGCGCTCGCCGCCGGCATGGTCGCCTGGTCGCTCGTCGCCGGCGTCGTCGGCGCCACGATCCTGCTGTACGCCAACCGCGAGCTGGGCTTCTCGCCGGGCGCGCTCGGGCTGATCTTCGCGGTCGGCGGCGTGACGGCGTTCTTCGGCGCCTGGTCCGCCGGCTGGTGGGCGCGGCGCCTCGGCCCCGGCGGCGCGATGGTGCTCGGCATGGCGTTCGGCGGCATCGGGCTGGCGCTGACGGCGGCGGCGCCGGGCGCGACGGCCGCCGGGGCGTTGCTGCTGATCTCCACGCAGGTCATCGCCGACCCGTTCTGGACCGTGTTCGAGATCAACCAGGTGAGCCTGCGCCAGCAGGTCGCCTCGCCCGCCGTGCTCGGGCGGATCAACGGCGCGTTCCAGACCGCGAGCATGCTGGCGGTCCTCGCCGGGTCGCTGGCGGGCGCCGGCCTTGCGCAGTTCGCCGATGCGCGCGCGGGGATCATCGCCGGGGCGGGAGTGGCGCTGTGCGGCGCCGTCTACCTGCTGCTCTCGCCGGCCCGCGGCGTGCCGACGGCGGGTGCGCCCGCGCTCGGACCGCTCCCGGCCGCGCTCGCGGAGGCCGACGAGGCGCTGCTGTAGCGCGCGATAATGGCGCGCTCGCGGCTCACTCTTGGGGGATGCTCTCTGACCGGCGCCCGCGGGCGCCGTTAACACTCAAGCAGGAGCGAATCGGCTCAAAGCCTCGAGGAGCCTCATGGTGGAATCGTGATCCAACCCATCGCCGCTGTACTTGCACAGGTAGAGTCCCTGTAGGTTCGACGGTAGCTGCAGGCCATCCTGCGACAAGAGGATCACGTTCTTGCCGTATAACGCCATAGCCGCACCGAGTTCGATCAACACGTTTTCGTTGATCCGAGGGTGCTCCTGACCATCCGCGTCGGTTATCACTTCGTCGACGGCGACGTGAATGATCCCAGCGAAACATTTGCGCATCTCGTCGAAGACCTTACTCGGCACTGGGATCGAGGTCGTCTCACGCTCTTGCGCGACGACAGGCACTAGGCGCCCGTAAGTTATGAGTTTCTTGAGCTGATCTACGACAATCTTGTTCTTGCCGTGTGTAATGAAGACACGGTTGTTTGCGGGAGTATTGATGCCAGCCATAGCGGTTGTCTCTGGAAGCGGGGGGACTGGCGCGTCGGCTTGTGCGTCGCCGTCGGCTTCAACGTCGCGCTCGTCCGGCGCTGCGGGATCATTCAGGGTCACAAACAACCGACCCGTTCGGGTCGGCTGCAAAATGCCGGCGTAGCGACCGTTCGCCTCGATGAGGTCGAAGACATCGGCTGCGCGGGCACGGGGGACGCCAAGATCGACAAGCACGTTAATTCCGAATCGTTTCTCCGGAAAATTGCTGCCCTCGTAGCGCTCCATGAACGCCCTCAGTACGCTCGGGAGCACGGCGGCTTCGGCACGGGCGGTGATGTCGTCCCCTTCCGATTGCGGCGCGACGATCCTGCGGCCGAGGTCTGCGACTCCAATCTGCTTCGAGTTGTAGCCGCCGTCGGTGAGACCATACGCAGTCGCAGCGCCGCTTAAGGAACGCCATGAGCTGCTCGTCTGCGTCATACCTACCGCGTCAGCGACGCGATTCGGCGCCGTGGGGCGTCCGCCAAACTGGTCGACAATCGCCTGCGGTACACGCACGGCCGCCTCGAGCGACACGCTAGGGATCGAGGATTGACGTATCAGAGGCCGCTTCGCCACCTCCGGCACTGGTCGTCCTCGAGCCTTCCTCGCCCTCTTGTTGCTTGCGGGGAGTCGCACCATGTTAGCCTCACGTTAGAATATACGTGCTGGGCGCATAGTACTTGAGATTACGTGCGGTTATCAAGGCTCTCGCGCGAGTTTCTTGTGCCGTGCCGCGTCACGGCGAGCTTGTGCTAACCCCAAGCACCTCCCGCTCCTCGACCGCCCGCCGGAACTCCGCCTCCGGGTCCTCGACCCCCAGCTCGTCCGCCGCCCGCCGGCGGGAGTGGATGCCGGCCTCGACGAGCGCGCGCTCGTCGGCGACGAGGCGGCTGCGGTCGAGCGGCAGCACGGAGCCCCAGACGACGCGCGAGCGGTAGGGCGCGAAGGCCTGCTTCGGCTCGCCGTAGCGCTCGAGGATGCGAAGGATCAGCTCGTTCCGGCGCCGGTACGCCGCCGAGCGGATCAGCCGCTTCCGCGCGACCTTCTTCAGCAGCGGGTCCAGCTCCACGTTCAGCGCCACGCCCGACAGCCCCGTGTGGTTGTCGCCGAACGCCGTCCGCGGGGACTCCCCCAGGTCGTGCAGCGTGCGATAGATGATGTCCACGTACTCCGCGTGCAGCCGCACCCCGCCCCCCTGCAGCAGGTCCAGCAGGTACGCCTTCGCGCGCTCCGGCAGCTCCCACACCGCGCCCGGCTGCACGGCGATGTCCTGCGACTCCGTCACGTTCTCCAGCACCGCGATCGGGTTGCCGCTCAGCTCCAGGATCATCGAGAGCTGCGAGAGCGCGCGGTTCAGCTCGCGCACCGGCTCGCGCAGCACCGGGATATCGCTCACGCCCCAGAACTTCTTCGGCTCGCGCAGGTTCGGGTAGATGACGAACGGGATGAAGCCGTACGGGTTCGGCCGCCGGTCGATGCGCGCGCCGTCCGCCCAGATCTCCAGATCCTGCGCCGTCCACGACTCGATGATCTCGACGCCGGGCCGCCGCGCCGCCCGCGCCCCGCGTGCCGGCTTCACGCCGTAGAGCGCCTCCGCCGTCTCCGCGTCGACGGTGTAGCGGCTGCAGACGCGCCACACGCGCGCGACGTCATCGCCGTGCCACCACGCGAACAGCCCCTGCACGTCCGGCGAGGTGACGCGCACGCGCCGCTCCTCGGCGTCCCACGTCACCTTGTACGCGGCATCGCCCAGGATCGCGGCGTCGAGCTCGGTGTCGAAGTCGAGCTGGTCGAGCTGCTCGGCGTCGTGCACCTCGGCGAGCGCGCGCTCGGCCGCGCGGGCGCGCGCCTGCGCCCCGGGCGAGCCGTCCTCCGGGTCGACGACGAAGCTGCGCCCGGTCATCAGGTACGACGTCGTCTTGTCGATGATCGCCTTCGCGTAGTTGAAGACGAGGCGGCGCTGGGTGCGGCGCACGGTCGCGGGCCACTGCTCGCCCTCGTAGAAGCGCAGGTTCTCCGCGTACGCGCGGAGGCGCTCCGCGTCCATCTGGCGCAGGACCTGCGGGAGGGTCTGGGTGTCAGGCATCGGTCATCTCCTTCGGGTGCGGCTGCGTTCGTCCGCGGCCGGCGGCTCGTGCGCGATGCGGGGGCGCATCGCTGGCGCGCTGCTCGGGCGGCATTTCCGGGAGAAAAAAGAGAGGTTGGGGGACACCCCCAAACCCCGGGCGGGGGCGGCGCCCCCTGCACCCCTGCTCCGGCGGCGGGTGCGGAGTGAGGACGGGAGGGTGGGCGCGAAGGCACCGGCGGAGCCTGCTTGGGTGCGGCTGCGTTCGTCCGCGGCGGGCGGCTCGTGCGCGATGCGGGGGCGCATCGCTGGCGCGCTGCTCGGGCGGCATTTCCGGGAGAAAAAAGAGAGGTTGGGGGACACCCCCAAACCCCCGGCGGGGGCGGCGCCCCCTGCACCCCTGCTCCGGCGGCGGGTGCGGAGCGAGGACGGGAGGGTGGGCGCGAAGGCACCGGCGGAGCCTGGCGCGCGCCGACGCCCGGCTCGGTGCGCGGCCGGCGGCTCGCGCGCGATGCGGGGGCGCATCGCTGGCGCGCTGCTCGGGCGGCATTTCTGGGAGAACGACGAGAAGTTGGGGGGACAACGGCACGGGCGGGATGCTCGGCGCCACCGCACCCCCAAACCCCGGGCGGGGCTGCGACCCTGCACTCCTGCTTCGATTCGACACGACAGCTATCGGCGTCATCGGCGTCATCTGTGGTCCCGGCGTGCGTGCTCAGCGCGCGTCGCGGAGGATGCGGAAGATGGTGCGGCGCGAGACCCCGTACGTGCGGGCGAGCAGGTCGATCGGCGCGTGGTGCCGGCGACGCAGCAGCGCGATCTCGCGGTCGCGGCGCGCGTTCGCGTTCCCCCGCCCGCGCTTCGATGGCTCGTCGTACTTGCAGCGCGCCAGCGGGCAGCGCAGGCAGCTCGGCGAGAGCTCGCAGCCCGTGTCGCGGTAGTCGGTGTGCTCCGGCAGCGCGTCCTCGCGCACGCGCGCGGCCGGCGGCTCGACGACGCGGAGTCGCATCGCCGGCGGCCGCGCGCGCGTCATGCGCTCCGGCCCGCGGCGGCGGTCGTCGCTCAGTGCCACCATCCGGTCGTCCTCCTCTGCCCTCGCATCCGCGCATCCCTTCGTGTCCTGTGGCGTCGTGGTGCCCACCCGCCCGCCCCGGTGGGTTGGATTGATTTCGGGGACGCCCCCGTGCCCCGGGCCGGGGCTGCGCCGCCGCCGGCGTCGCCTACCGCACGCGGCCGGTCGCCACGCGCGGGCGTGCGCCCCACGCCGCCGCGACGAGCAGCGCGGCGCTCATCATGTAGTCGTCGTGCCCTTCGGCCGGGTCGACGCCGAACGTCATCGCGCCGGCGCTGCGCAGCGCCATCCGCGCCCGCGCGAACTGCTGGTGGAACGCGGCGTGCTCCGGCGAGCCATCGCCCGCGTACGCCTTCAGTCGCCCGCCGTTCACGGCGGCGATCAGCGCGTAGCCGAGCTCCGACTTGCGCTGGGCGCTGAACGTCACGGCCTCGACGCGGGCGTGGGGCAGCGCTTTCGCCAGCGCGCGCGCCGTCGTCTCGCCGAGCCCCGTCGCGTCCACCGCCACCGCCGCCACGCGCCACACCTCGCGCAGGAGGTCGACGAGGCGCGGCAGCAGGACGTCCTGCGACTCGCCGGTCCAGGCGAGGTGCTCCACGATCTCGATGCGCGGGTCCTGCACGATGGCGCCGGCCGCGGACGGCACGACGCGGCCGATGGTGAGCACGGTGCTGTCGCGCCCGCCGGCGCGCGACGGCGCCGGGTCTTCCGGGCCGCCGGCGAGGTCGAGCCCCGCGGCGTAGACCTCGCCGGTGACGGGCCACGCCATGCGCACGTGCGTCCCCTGCAGTTGCGCGAGCTGTGACGCGCTGAACAGCCGGCCGGCGTTCGCGATGGGCTGGAGCAAGTACTGCGTGCGGAAGGCCGGGTGCGTCTCGCCGAGCCGCGCCCGCTCCTGCTCGACGTAGGCGGCATACGCCGGGACGTGCGCCGCGACCGCCTGCCAGTCGTACTCGAAGTGGCGGCGCTCGCCGTCGCGGCGCTCCGCCTCCAGGTTGTCCGCGCGCATCCGCTCGAGGAGGTGCGTCCGTCCCACGCCGTGCCGTAGAGCACCGTCGTCGCGTTCGTCGCCGCCGCCATCGGCCGGAAGACGCGGTCGTAGATCTCCGGGTCGACGTCCTGGGCCTCGTCGACCTCGAGCAGCAGGCCGGCGGTGTGGCCGACGACGCTGGCGCCGGCGGCGGCGGAGAGGAAGAGGATGCGCGCTCCCCCGACGCGCACCTCTCCCCTCCCCGCGCTGGCGCCGGGCACGCCGGCCTGCTGGAGCCGGTGCAGCAGGCGGCGCATGCTGATGTGGAGCTGCGGGTGGAACGTCGGCGCGCACTTGATGATGTCGCCGCGGTCGCCGAGCATCGCCAGCAGGAACATCTCGAGTTGCGCCGAGAGCTCGTTCTTGCCGCCCTGGCGGGCGATCTGGACGGTGATCGTGCGGCCGTCGCGGCGCAGCACGGACCGCATCACCGCGCGCGCCGCCTGCTCCTGGTAGGGGCGCAGCCGAGGCGGCCGCATCGGGTGGAATGGACGCAGCAGCGTGACGACGGTCATCCGAGCAGCCTCAGCACGAGCTGCGTGATCACCGCACCGGCGACGACGAACAGCAACCCGTTGACGCGCGCGCGCACCTCGGCGACGTCGCGCTCGAGCGCCCGGAGCCGCGCGGCGACGGCGGCCCGGAAGGCCGGCGCGCTCATCCGCGCCTCGTCCGCGGGCGTCGCATCGCGGGCGAACAGGCGGCGGAAGGCGCGTGCGAGCGGCGTCTCCTCGCGCGCGCTCACCGCTCGTCTCCCGCGGGCAGGAGCTGCTCGCCGATGCTGCGCAGCGCCGCCGCCATGTTGTCCGCGAAGTCGTCGCGGCTCTTCGGGCCGATGCGGTACTCGGCGAGCACCATCCGCACGAGCGTGTGCATGCCCTTCATCGCCAGCTCGAACTGCGCCGGGTGCTCTTGCACCTGCCGGCGCAGCGCGTCGCGCATCCACGCGATCTCCTGGTGGAGGCCGGTGATGCGCGCCGCCTCGGCCAGCGCCTCCGCGTTCTCGAGGGCCTTCGCGTAGAAGTTGGTGACCGGCGCGGGGTCAGGGCTCGCGGCCATCGCGCGCCTCCCCGCCGGCCAGCAGCGCCAGCAGCTCGTCGATGCTCTCCGGCGGGACCGTGCGCGCCGTCACGGCGACGGCGAGCAGCAGCCACGCCGCGATCGCCTCGTAGTCCCGCTTGCGCACGAGCGCCCGGAGCGCGGTCGCTTGCGCCGTCATCGCGCCCGCCTGCGGGCGATCAGCGCCGCGAGCGCGAGCACGCCCGCGAGCTGCGCGAAGCCCGCCGCCCACGCCAGCGCGCCGTCGGGCTGCCGCGCCGCAACGGTGAGCGCCGCCAGCGCGACGCCGTAGTTCAGCGCCGCGAGCGCGCCCGCGGCCGCCCGACGCGCCGTCCGCCGCTCGAGCCGCAGCCGGCCGGCCGCCCACGAGGCGTTGAACCCCGCGAGCGCCGCCGTAACCCCCGAAACCCCCGCCCTCGCCGCTTCGAGCGAATCCATCCCGGCGTCCTCCTGCGGGCAGGATAGAACATACGTTCTATACGCTCCAAACGGAGGGCGTCACCGGATGCCGGGGAACTGGGTGGACAGGAGCGCTGTTGCAGGCGGACACCCGCAACTCATCGCGGGCGGGCGGTGGGCGGTACCGCGCACGAAAACACGAGCGCCGGCGCCGCGCACGCTCGCGTCGCACGGACTGGGAGCACCGACGCGCGCCGAAGCGCCCCTACCGGTACGGGCGGCGCGCCGCGTCCGCCCAGACGGACCACGCGGGCTTCTCGCTGTTGTCGTCGCGCAAGAGGCCGATGTGCTGGTACACGCCGTAGGCGCCGCTCGCGCGCGCGAACGTCGGGTCCCAGCACGCGAACCAGATGACGAACGGCATGTGCATCCGTTCGGCGTCGCCGAGCGCCCGGCGCAGGTACGCCGCCTGGTCCGTCTCCGTGCCGCTGTTCACGCCCTGCGGCCCCGCGTCGGACGCGTAGCCCATCTCGGCGATGGCGATCGGCCTGTCGGTGAACGCCTGGAGCTGCGTGTAGTAGTTGTCGGGGATCGCGGACGCGGCCGGGAAGGCGAAGCTCGGGTAGGTGCTGATCGCCATCAAGTCGAGCTTCGGGTCGAACGCCTTGACCAGCTGCCAGTCCGCGAAGTGCTTGTCCTGCGTCGGCAGCAGCCCCTGCAGGTCCTCGTACTGGTACGTCACCGTCACCTGCGTGTCGGGCGCGATCGCCTTCACGGCGTCGTACGCCTCGCCGTACAGCGTGCGGAAGTTCTCGAAGTCCTCGTGGTCGTGCTCGTAGTAGAGGTTCATCTCGACGCCGAGCGCGAGCACGGCCGGCTTGTAGTTCAGCGCGACGTACTTCGCGTAGGACACGAACGCCGCACGCACGTCCGGGTCGTCGAAGCGCTTCCCGGCGAGCTGCGGCGGCAGGTCCGCGAGCCGGTCGCGGCCGGTGGCGCCGTCGGTCGGGTCGATGGCGAAGAACAGCCTGAGCTTGTGATCCGCCAGCGCCTGCTTCTCGGACGCGGTCGTCCGCGCCGTCTCATCGCTGATCGTGGCGTCAGGCAGGAAGTCGGCCCACGGCGGGGTGCGCTGGATAAGCACCATCTCGCCGTGCTCGGACGCCGTCTTGAACGCCTCGGCGTAGGCGTCGGCGTTGAGCGCGCGCGGCACCGTGCTGAAGCCCATCATGAAGTCGCGAGGCGGACCCTTGGCGTCGCTGCGGCCATGGCCGCCGCCACCACACGCCGCGAGCGCGACGGCGACGAGCGCGAGCACCGAAAGCGCGCTGGCGCGGGCGGTGATTCGCATCCCCCGGCTCCCGCGCGATTGTATCGGACGGCGATTGGCGCTCAGCGGCCCGGCCTCATGGCGTGACGCCGCCGGGGTCCGCCGGCTCGGGCGGGTCCGTGAACCGCGTACCGACGTTTCGCAGGTCGCCCGAGAGGTCATCGCCCGCCGGCTTCGCTCCGGTCTGCACCCAGCGCACCAGGTCATCGAACGCGCGCTCGCGCTCCTGCTCGCTGAAGTTGCAGTGACCCGCGCGGCGCACGGCACGCTGCACCAGCAGGTCGCCGCGCCCCGCCGCTTCGACCGTGCGCCGGTACGACTGCTCGAGCGCAATCGGCACGAAGAGGTCGCCGGTGTCGTGCAGCGTCAGCAGCGGCCGGTCGATCTTCCCGGTCATCGGCGCGAACTCCGGGTACGCGGCAGGGTCGCGGTATGCGGGGTTCGCGGCGACGCGCGGGACGCCCGCGTTCACCTGCGCCGAGGTCGCGCCGTAGCCGTCATCGATCCGGTAGCGCGCGGTCGTGTTGTCGGCCGCGGCGTTCGAGGGGCCCGCCGCGCCGACGGCGTTGACGAGGATCACGAAGTTGAAGCCGAAGTTCGCCGCGAAGCCCTCGCGGAAGAACGGGCGCGGCCCGCCAGTCAGGTTCTCGATGACGTCCTCGAACGCCCGGCCCTTCGCCGTCAGCGCGTCGGGCGCGTCACCCAGCGCCGGCAGGATGCGCGACTGGATCGTCGTCCCGAAGGCGCCGGCGTCGGTCGTCATGTTCTCCAGGTCGACGCCGGAGAAGTAGCCCGCGAGCGCGCCCCAGCTCAGGAAGTAGTCCAGCACCTCGTGCCCGGAGACGACGCCGCACTCCGTGAGCGCGCCGTCGTATGCGTCCGGGTACTGCTCGAGCGAGAACGTGACGACGTGTCCGCCCATCGACTGCCCGTAGAGGTACTGGTGCTTCGGCCGGCCGACCTTCTGCGCGAAGATGTCGCGCAGCGCGTAGGTATCGCGCGCGCCGGCGCCCGGCTCGTAGCCGTTCTTGCTGTAGCTCGATGCTGCCCAGGCGTAGCCCCTCGCCACCAGGTACTCGCGGATCGGCGGCGGCGTCACCGTCAGCTCCGGCGGATTGCCGCGAAAGCCGTGCGCGAAGTAGACGACGTCGCCGTTCCACGCGTCCGGCACCTCGATCTGGTAGGCGCCGCCGTCGTAGCGCCCGAAGATCGCCCGCGCGCCGGGCAGCGCCTCGAACGAGGGGTCGGCGGCGACATAGTCGATGTGGACCGGCGTGACCGGCAGCGTCTGCGGCGACGCGACGGCGAACGGCGTCGCCGCGCTGGTGGCGCCCGCGACGTCGCTCGTCGGCGTGGCGCCCGAAGCCTCGGCCGCGGACTGCTTCCCGTCCCCGCGGCCGCCGCTGCACCCGGCGAGCACGCCGCCACCGAATACGAGCGCGAGCAGCACCGCCGCGGCGGCGCGACGTCGCGTGGGACGCGCGCGGGGGGAGGGCAAGCGGTTACCGGGCCTCATCCACAACACCTGCGACCCCCGGATGGCGGCCCGGAGCGGACTTCACGTAAGCGCAGTGTATCGGATGCGTTGCTCGGCACGCTCGCACGCCCGGCGATGCACCCGGGCTCTCGACGGGCAGGACGCGAATGCCGCGTCACTCCGGCTCCGGACTCACCCGCGCGGCCCTGCGCCACGCCCGGGTGCGCCCGGCGGGCCACCAATCGCTGCTATCTGCGACGTCCGTAGTGCGAGGGCGTACCGCGCCTTCCTCTACAATGCGGGCGATGCCCAAGCGCACCCCTGCCGCAGCGTCCGAGCGCATCCTCGCCGGCGATCAGCTCGAGGGCGACGCGCAGGCCGACACGTCGCTGCGGCCGCGCCGCCTCGACGAGTACATCAACCAGCAGAAGGTCAAGGACAACATCGCCATCAGCATCGAGGCGGCGCGCGCGCGCGGCGAGCCGCTGGACCACGTGCTGCTGTACGGCCCGCCGGGCCTCGGCAAGACGACGCTCGCCTACATCATCGCCGCCGAGATGGGCGTGAGCATCCGCGTGACGTCCGGGCCGGCGATCGAGCGCACGGGCGACCTGGCGGCGATCCTGACGAGCCTGCAGGCCGGCGATGTGCTCTTCATCGACGAGATCCACCGCCTGTCGCGCGTCGTGGAGGAGTTCCTGTACCCCGCGCTCGAGGAGTCGGCGATCGACTGGGTGACCGGCAAGGGCCCGGGCGCGCGCTCGATTCGGCTCGCGATCAAGCCCTTCACGCTGATCGGCGCCACGACGCGCTACGCGCTGATGTCGCCGCCGCTGCGCGACCGTTTCGGCGGCGTCTACCGGCTCGATTTCCACGATGTCGACGCGCTGGCGCAGATCATCCGCCGCTCGGCATCGATCCTGGGCGTGCCGATCGACGACGCCGGCACCGACGCGATCGCGCGGCGCGCGCGCGGGACGCCGCGCGTCGCGAACCGCCTGCTGCGCCGCGTGCGCGACTTCGCGCAGGTGCGCGCGGACGGCGCGATCACGGGGCCGGTCGCCGAAGACGCGCTCGCGCGGCTGGAGATCGACCACCTCGGGCTCGACCAGATCGATGAGCGCGTGCTGCGCACGATCATCGAGAAGTTCGACGGCGGGCCCGTCGGGCTCGAGACGATCGCGGCGTCGATCAGCGAGGACGCGGACACGATCATGGACGTGTACGAGCCGTACCTGCTCCAGCTCGGCTTCATCCAGCGCACGCCGCGCGGCCGCCAGGCGACGCGGCTCGCGTACGAGCACCTGGGCGTGGCGCCGCGCGCGGCCGCGCCGTCTGCGCAGCGTACGTTGTTCGAGGCATAGGGCGGCCGCCGCCTGCCGGCTCGCCGGATGGTCGCGCGGCGGCACGACGAAGCGTCAGCCGACGTGCCCTGCGGCCGTCCCGGGGCATCACGCGCCGCAGCGGGTCACCGCATCGCTGGCGCGCTGCTGGCGGTGCAATTCAAGGAAGTGAGGAGCGGTTGGGGGACACCCCCAAGCCCGCGGCGGGGCCTGCGCCCCCTGCACCCCTGCTTCCCGTGGGGTGCGTTGGTCGCCGGTCGTGGGCCGTGGGTCGTTGGACGTCGTTCTCAGCCAGACATCTTGCTGGTTGATGTCTGCTGTTCGCCGTGCGCGCCGCGCTCACTTCATGACGCCGACCTGCACGTTGCGGAAGCGCGCGGCAGAGGCGCCGTGCCCGGTGTGCGCGACCTGCTCCGGCTGGCCCTTGCCGCAGTTGGGCGTGCCCCAGACCACCCAGCCGTCGCGGTTCACGATGGCATCGCACGAGCCCCAGAAGCGCGGCGTGATGCCCGTGTACGTCGGGTTCTTGATCAGGTCGCCGAGCTTGCCGTCCTTGATCTCGCGGCCGATCTCCGTGCCGAACTGGAAGTTCAGCCGGCGGTCGTCGATGCTCCAGCTGCGGTTCGTCTCCATGTAGACGCCCTCGTCCGTGTCGGCGATCAGGTCGTCGAGCGTCCACTCGCCGGGCTCCAGGCTGACGTTCGTCATGCGGATTAGCGGGATGCGGTCCCAGCCGGAGGCGCGCATGGCGCCGTTGCTGCGCTCGCCGAGCGCCGCGGCGGTTTCGCGCGACGTCAGGTAGCCCACGAACTTGCCGTCGCGCACGATCGGCGCGCGCTGCGCCGGCACGCCTTCGTCGTCGAAGCCGAAGGTGCCGAGCCCGCCGGGGATCGTCGCGTCGGCGGTCAGGTTCACGATCGGCGAGCCGTACATGAACGAGCCGAGCTTGTCCGTCGTCAGGAAGCTCGTGCCGGCGAACGCCGCCTCCGTCCCGAGCACGCGGTCGAGCTCGATCGGATGCCCGCACGATTCGTGGATCTGCAGCGCGACCTGGCTGCCATCGAGGATCACGGTGGTGACGCCCGGCTGCATCGGCTTCGCGCGGAGGAGCGCCGCCGCTTCCTCGGCGACGCGGCCGGCGTGCGCCTCCAGGTCGTAGCGCTCGATGAACTCCCATCCCTCGGTGCCCTGGTGGCGGCCGACGCTGTTGGGGTACGAGCGGTTCTGCACCTCGCCCTCGTCGACGGCGGTCGCCTCGATCCCGCAGCCGGTCTCGTACAGGTCCTGCTCGATCCAGGCGCCCTCCGTGCTCGCGAATGACTTCCGCTCTCGCTGGCAATAGAGGTTGCCCTCGGCGGAGATGATGTTCGGTACGCGCGCCATCGTCTCGGTGACGCGCAGGAGGAGCGCGATCTTGTCGTCGAGCGAGACGGCGAACGGGTCCTTCGCAACCGGCGTGCGGTACGTGCCCGAGACCGACTGTGGCGGGCCGATGTCGGCGCGGGGCCCGGGGACGCGCGCCGAGGCCTTCGCGACGCGCACGGCCTCCGCCGCGACCTCGTCGGCGGTTTCGAGCGTCATGCGGTGGCTGGAGGCGAAGCCCCAGAAGCCATCGACGATCACGCGCACGCCGAAGCCGAGCGACTCATCGGCGGTCAACGCCTCGACGTTCTTGTTGCGCACGACGACGGACTCCGACGCGAACCGCACGATGCGGACGTCGGCGTAGGCGGCGCCGCGGCTGCGCGCGGTGTCGAGCGCGCGCATCGCGAGGTCACGCATGCGCGGCCCCCTGCGCCGGGGCGGCGGCGCCGGCGTGGCGGCCGAGGAAGTCGAGCAGGACGGCGTTGACCTGCTCCGGCTGCTCAGCGGTGAAGCCGTGGCGCAGCTTCGGGAACAGGCGCAGCTCGGCGCCCGGGATGCGCGCGGCGAGGATCGGCGCGTTGCGCGCGTCGACGAGCGTGTCGGCGTCGCCGGCGATGACCAGCGTGGGCGCCGCGATCTGCGGCAGCCGGTCGTAGGTGTCGTGCGCGGCGACGGCATCGAGCTGCGCGCGCAGGCCTTCGAGCGAGGGTGGGTACTGCAGGCTCGCGCCGACCCACTGCATGAAGCTCGCCGACGGGCTGGCGATGAACTCCGGCGTGAACAGCTCGAGCATCATCTCCTGCATGCGTTCCGGCGCGATCTCGAGCGACTCGATCGCCTGCGCTTCCTGCGCGCGCTCCACCATGCGCTCGTAGCTCGCGGAGTGCGGGCCGCCGGGGGTCGTGCAGGCGAGGACGAGCGACCGCACCCGCTCCGGGCGCCGGAGCGCGAGCTCCTGCGCGATCATGCCGCCCATCGAGGCGCCGATGACGTGCGCGGAGGCGACGCCGCACGCATCGAGCACGGCGACGGCGTCCTCGGCCATCTGCGCGATCGTGTACGGGCCAGCGGGCTTCGACGTGCGCCCGACGCCGCGGTTGTCGAGGGCGATGACGTGGTAGCGGTCCGCCAGCGCGGGGATCTGTGGCGCCCACGCGGCGGCGCTGCCGCCGAGCCCCATGATCAGCAGCACCGGGTCGGCGTCCGCCGGGCCGTGCTCCTCGTAGTAGATGTCGATGCCGTTGGCGTGCGCGATGGTCATGGCGCCTCCCGCCGTATTGTGCGCCCCCGGCGGCGGTAGGGCTATCCGGCCGGTGCGCGCGGGGTGATCGAAATTCTCATCGACGGTCAACCCGCGCCCAACCTGCGCGCGCGAGACTGGGCGTAGGTGCGGGGATGGAGGTGCGGATGGAGACGCCCTGCTCGGTACGAGGATGCGCGAACACGGCCAGCCGGCGCTGCCCGCGCTGCACGCGCGCGCTCTGCCGCGAGTGCTGGTGCGAGCACGAGGTGGAGCTGGCCCGCGCGCGCCTGCAGAGCGCGGCGCCGCGCCCGGGCGGGCGCGAAGACGACTGGCGGCGCTCGGCGTGACCGGCTCGCTCAGCCGGTGAGCTCGGCGAGGTGCCACGGCCGGTCGCATGCCGCGCAGTGGTACATGCCGGTCTCGGCACGGGCGAGCGGGCGGCCGCAGACGCACACCCAGCCGGCGATGCGCGCCGGATTGCCGCGCACCAGAGCGTGCGCCGGGACGTCCGCCGTGACGACGCTGCCGGCGCCGACCATCGCCCAGGCGCCGACGGTGACGCCCGGCAGCACGACCGCGCCGGCGCCGACGGAGGCGCCGCGGCGCACGAGCACCGGATCCACGGTCCAGTCGTCGTCCGACTTGAGCGCGCCGTCCGGGTTCACCGCGCGCGGGAAGCGGTCGTTCGCGAACACCGCGTGCGGGCCGACGAAGACGCCGTCCTCCAGTGTGACGCCGTGGAACAGCGACGCGCGGTTCTGGACCTTGCAGCGGTCGCCGATGACGACGTCGCGGTCGACATAGACGCCCTTCCCCAGCACGCACTGCTCGCCGATGCGCGCGCCCTCGCGCACCTGCGCCTCGTGCCAGATGCGCGTGCCGTCGCCGACCGTGGCGGCGGGCGAGACGTCGGCGCTCGGGTGGATCGTCGGGGGCATCGTCACTCTCGCGGGGGCAGGGACGCGAGCGCCGCGGCCATCCGCTCGGCGGCTTCGCCTTCGCCGAAGACGGGGGCGGGTGGCTGCGCGGGACGGGGCCGGCGCGCCGCTTCGATGATGCGGGCGGGGACCGCGCCCGCGAGCACGTTCCAGCCGCCCTCGAGCGTCTCGACCCACTCCGTCTCCTCGCGCAGCGTCACGCACGGCACGCCGAGCAGGTAGGCCTCCTTCTGCACGCCGCCCGAGTCGGTGAGCACGACGCGCGCGTGCTGCTCGAGCTGCAGCATGTCGAGGTAGCCGACCGGGTCGGTGATGCGCACGGGCGGCTCGACCTCGATGTCCGTGGACATGAGCGCGGCGCGCGTGCGCGGGTGCATCGGCAGCACGACGGGCTCGCCGAGCATCATCAGCGCATCGAAGATCGCGGCCAGGCGCTCGGGGTCGTCGGTGTTCGCGGCGCGGTGCACCGTGGCGAGCGCGTAGCCGCCCGCTTCGAGCGCGAGGTCGCGCAGGAGGGTCGAGCGCCGCTCGGCGAGCGGCGCGTGGAGGCGGAGCGCGTCGTCCATGATGTCGCCGGTGAGCACGACGGCCGGCCACGGCGCTTCGCCGCCGATCCCCTCGCGGCGCAGGTTGTCGACCGCGGTCTGCGTCGGCGCGAAGAGCCATGTCGCGAGGTGGTCCGTGACGACGCGGTTGATCTCCTCCGGCATCGTCCGCACGAAGCTGCGCAGCCCCGCTTCCACGTGCGCGACCGGGATGTTGAGCTTCGCGGCGGCCAGCGCGCCCGCGAGCGTGCTGTTCGTGTCGCCGAAGACGACGACGGCGTCCGGCGCCACGTCGCGCATCGCCGCCTCGATCCGCTCGAGCATCTGCGCCGTCTGCGCGCCGTGCGAGCCGGAGCCGACGCCGAGGTGCAGGTCCGGGCGCGGCAGATCGAGCTCGTCGAAGAACACGTCGGAGAGCTGCGGGTCGTAGTGCTGGCCCGTGTGCACGAGCACTTCCTCGTGCCGCGTGCGGACGGCGCGACTAAAGGGCGCGGCCTTTATGAACTGGGGGCGGGCGCCGACGACGGTGAGCAGCTTCATGCGCGTAGGATGGTAGACGATCGGGCGGTGCGCGGCGCGACTCATCCCCGGCGGTGCTTCCTGCGCTCAGATGACGGGGACGCGGCGCGCCTGCCCGGCGCACTCGGCCGCCGGGACGTCAGGTTATCGGCGCTCGCGGAACCCCTCGATCGTCCGCGCCAGCCCCTCGGCGAGGGGGACCTGGGCCCGCCAGCCCGTCGCTTCGGCCAGCTTGCGGGACCAGGCGTAGGTCGCCATGACGTCGCCCGCCCGCTCGCCCAGGTCGTCGACCGGGGTCTCGTAACCGACGATTCGGAAGATCTCGCGCAGGAGGTCAATCATTCTCGTGCCCGTCTCCGAGCCGACGTTGAACACCTGCAGGCCCGAGAGCCCGAGCACCGCCGTATGCGCGCGCGCCAGGTCATCGACGTAGATGAAGTCGCGCACGGTCTCGCCCTTCCAGTAGAGCGGCACCGGCCGCTTCTCGAGCACCGCCCGCACGAAGTTCGGCACGACGTGCGTCTCCGGCTCGTGGCGCTCGCCCGGCCCATACGGGTTGAAGTACCGCAGGATGATCGCGTCGAAGCCGTGCAGCTGGTTGTAGACGGCGCAGAACGCCTCCGTCGCGACCTTCGATGCGCCGTACGGGTTCGACTGCACGCCGAGCGGGTCCGTCTCGCGGATCGGCAGCCGCTCCGGCACGCCGTACACCGTCGCGCTCGACGAGAAGACGATCTTGCGCACGCCGGCGCGGCGCATCGCTTCGAGCAGGCGGACGGAGTTGACGATGTTGTTCTCGGCGAAGAGCACCGGCTCTTCGACCGACCGCGCCACCTCGATGAACGCGGCCATGTGGATCACGGCGTCGTGCCCGCGCAGCGCGTCCGGCAGCGCATCGGCGTCGGCGAGGTCCGCCTCGATGAAGCGCGCGCCCTCGGGTACCGCCGACCGATGTCCGGTGCTCAGGTTGTCGAGCACGGTGACGTCGTGCCCTTCCTCGAGCAGCACGCGCGTCAACGCGGACCCGATGAACCCCGCCCCGCCGGTGACGAGCACGCGCACTAGGGCCGCCCCGCGTTCGTAGCGAACCGGCGCGCGTGCGCCGCCGCGAAGTTCGCGCGTTTGGGCGTCGGCCGTCTCCCGCCGGGGGTGTGGCGCCGCCGCCCATTCTTCGACCGGGAACGGAGCAGCGCGCCGGAGGTGCGCAGCGACCCGGCCGGCGCGGCGAGCACCACTACTCCTCGAACTTCTTGAACACCAGGCAAGCGTTCTGCCCGCCGAACCCGAAGCTGTTCTTCAGCACCACCCGCACGTCCGCCTCCCGCGAGACGTTCGGGATGTAGTCCAGGTCGCAGTCGGGGTCCGGGTACTCCTGGTTGATCGTCGGGTGCACGCGCCCCGTCAGGATCGACTGCACGCACGCCACCGACTCGATCGCGGCGCTGGCGCCGAGCGTGTGGCCGATGAGCGACTTCGTCGAGCTCATCGGGATGTCGTATGCGATCTCGCCGAGGGCGCGCTTGAGCGCGATCGTCTCGTACTTGTCGTTCATCTGCGTCGACGTGCCGTGGGCGTTCACGTAGTCCACGTCCTCGGGCTTCACGCCGGCGTCGTTGAGCGCGAGCGTCATCGCCGCGGCCGTCGTCTCGCCGTCCTCGACCGGCACGACGACGTGGTGCGCGTCCGAGGTGCAGCCGTAGCCCGCGAGCTCGGCGAGCGGCGCCGCGCCCCGCGCCTTCGCGTGCTCGAGCGACTCGATGACGAACACCGCCGCGCCCTCGGACGATACGAAGCCGTCGCGCTTCGCGTCGAAGGGGCGGCTCGCCTTCTCCGGCGGGTCGTTGTTCGTCGAGAGCGCCTTCATCACCTGGAACGCCGCCAGCCCCAGCTCCGAGAGCCCGGCCTCCGTGCCGCCCGTGATCATCACGTCCGCGCGGCCGGCGCGGATCATCTCGAGCGCCTCGCCCATCGCGTTGCCCGCCGAAGCGCAGGCCGTCGAGATCGTGGCGTTGTAGCCCTTCGCGCCGATCTGCATCGCCACCTGCGCGGCGGCCATGTTCGGCAGCATCTTCACCATGTAGAAGGGGTCGACGCGGTTGCCGCCCTTCTGGACGATGTCCTTCACGGCCTTGTCCGTGTCCGGGTAGCCGCCCATGCCGTTCCCGAACAGCACGCCGATGCGGTACGGGTCGATGTCGGCCATGTCCAGCTTCGCCTGCGCGAGCGCCTCGCGCGAGGACGCGACCGCCAGTTGCGCGAAGCGCGCCATCCGGCGCGCCTCCTTGCGGTCGATGTAGTCCTCTGGCTTGAAGTCCTGCACCTCGCCGGCGATGTGCGTGTTGTAGCCGGTCGAGTCGACCTGCGTCAGCCAGCGCACGCCCGACTTGCCGGCCAGCGCGTTCTCCCAGAACTCCTGCACCGTGTGCCCGAGCGGGTTGATCGTGCCCATCCCGGTGATCACGACGCGGCGGCGTCCGTTCGTCCCGTTACTGTCCATGCGTCTGGCCCGGCGCGGCCTCGCCTCCCCGTGTCTGCGCCGCCTCGCGCGCGGCCGCAGATGCCACCCGGATCATATCGGATTCGATCCCCAGGATGTATTCGCGCACCGCCGCCGCGAACGCGAGCGCGCCGAACGCCAGCACACAGCCGCCCGGCCCCGCATCGGCGAGCGCCGCATCGCACGCCTGCGGCAGACTCCCGAACGTGAACACCGCCGCGTCGCCCCCGGCGAACGCCGAGGCCACGGCGCGCACGTCGGCCGCGCGGCGCGAAGGGAAGCCGCTGACGTACACCGTGCGCGCGACCGGCGCCACCGCCGCCGCCATCGCGCCGGCGTCCTTGTCCACAAGCGTGCCGAACAGCATCACCGCCTGCGACACGCCGACGTATTCGCGCAGCGCCTCGACCATGCGCTTCGCCGAGTCGCCGTTGTGCGCGCCGTCGACGACGACGAGCGGCCGGCGCTGGAGCACCTCCATCCGCGCCGGCCAGCGGACGCCGGCGAGCCCATCGCGCACGTGCGCCGGCGCGAGCGCGAACCCGGCGCGCTGCGCCAGCCCCTCGCACGCCATCACCGCCGTCGCCGCGTTGTCTAGCTGGTGGCGCCCGCTGAGCGGCAGGCGCGCGGCGTACGTCGCGCGCGCGGTGCGCAGCTTGAATTCTTGGTCCTCCGCCGAGACGCGGCCGCGCGCCATCTGGCACGTTGCCGCGACTTCGAGCAGCGCGGCATCCTGCGCGCGCGCCCGCTCGCGGATCACATCGAGCGCGGACTCGCGCTGCGGCGCGGCGACCGCGACGCACCCGCGCGTGATGATGCCCGCCTTCTGCGCCGCGATCTCCGGGATCGTGCGCCCGAGGATCGCCGTGTGCTCGAGGCTGATCGGGGTGATGGCGACGACGTGCGCCCGGTGGGGCGCGTCGTGGAAGA